>CAYYRB010000024.1:4489-31295 GCA_964473995.1 uncultured Candidatus Competibacteraceae bacterium
CATTCTCACTCTCATTCTGTTTCTCGCTCTGTCTCTCGCTCTGTTTCTCGCTCTGTTTCTCGCTCTGCGTCTTTCCGTCTATGATAAATGAAAACAACTCCTGTTCATTCGACAATCGGTCGGCCTGCCGGTAATTACGATCGGCCTTTTCCTTCCATCCCAATTTCTCCTGCAGCAGGCCCAGATTATTGTGAGAAACGGAATCCTCGGGATCTAAACGAAGGGCCGTTTCATAATCGGCAATGGCACCGTGAATATCGCCTAGACCATCACGAATGTAGGCTCTTCCTGCATATCGGTATGGATTTTCAGGTTCAAGACCTACGGCTCTATCCATAAACAGCAGTGCCAATCCCTTTTTTCCTGCATGAAAAAGGATGACTCCCTTTTCAAAAATAATTTCAGCAGAATCCGGAGCAAGCTCATCCGCCAGATCGATCAGTTCCAACGCACGGGTGGTATTTCCTCTGCGCACCTCCATCCTGGCTCTTTCGCAATAAATGCGCGGACGAAGCGAGGGTTCTTGAGCAGCAAGCTGAATAAAACTTTTTTCTGCCTCCTCAAAGGAACCTTCCATCCCCCTGCGAATGGCATTCTCCAACAAACTATTCGTATGCATAAATCTTATACCTGACAAAATTCGAAAAATAAACGGATTATGCCTTGTAAAAACAGAGGATACCCGTCAAAAATTAAACACAGGGGCAGCGTGAATGTTTATCTTCGCGGTATGACTAAAAAGAAAACGGAAATCCGCATTCTCCTTGTTATGCTGGGCGCGTGGATAATCGGCAGCCATGCGGCACTCCATGCGCAACCGCCACGCACGCGTTCTGCCCATTCCGGAGAAATCCGCAACCAGATCAATCAACTCGGATCGTTCGTTTCGGTATTGTATGTGGCAGCCCACCCCGATGATGAAAACACGCGTATGCTAACCTGGCTATCGCGCTACAAAGGATTTCGAACCGCCTATCTTTCACTTACCCGCGGCGACGGGGGCCAAAATCTCATCGGCAGCGAACAGGGTATTGAGCTCGGAGGTATCCGCACGCAGGAACTTTTGGAGGCCCGCCACCGCGACGGCGCGGAACAATACTTTTCATCCGCTTACGATTTCGGATATTCCAAAAATCCGGAAGAAACCTTTTCGGTCTGGAATAGGGAAAAAATACTGGAGGAAACCGTATGGCTCATCCGCACATTAAAGCCCGACATCATCATCACCCGCTTTTCGCCCGAACCGAGTGCCACCCACGGACATCATACAGCCAGCGCGCAACTTGCGTTGGAAGCGTTTCACGCGGCCGCCGACCCTGAGCAGTTCCCCCAGCAGTTGCGCGAAACCGACGTATGGCAGGCCAAGAGAATTTTGTGGAACACCAGCTGGTTTTTTTACGGAACCAAGGACTACGACAAAACCGGGTTGCTCAAACTAGATTTGGGCCAATACTTACCCCTTCTGGGGCAGAGCGTGGGCGAGATCGCAGCAGAAAGCCGAAGCTGTCACCGTTCGCAGGGATTTGGATCCGCAAGGCAACGGGGCGAGGAGATAGAATATCTGAAACACCTGGCCGGGGAGCCCGTTTCACTAAACGGAACCATTCAGGATCTGGCAGAAGGCATAGAAACCGGATGGAGCCGACTGCCCGATGCGCAAAGAGCAGAAGCAATACACAAAAAGATACAGACCCAATGGTATCCCGAAAAACCGGAGGCCATTGTTCCGCTGCTGTTGGAATTACGCCGGGAATTGAAAAAAATGCCACCCTCCTATTGGCGAAATAACAAACTGAAAAAAACGGAGGATCTGATTTCGGAATGCCTCGGATGGTTTGCAGAGGCACTTTTGCAGCATGCCGAAATCATACCGGGCGACAGCGTAAAAGGTAAAATAGAGCTGATTACGCGCAGTGAAACTCCCGTCCGAATCGGCCGCATATTCAGAAACAAAGAATTAATTGCCGAAAATATATCACTTGAATATAACAAACCAAAAACCATTTCCTGTGACTTCGTTGCCCCAAACGATTTGCCGCTCTCCCATCCCTTTTGGGCAGAAAAAGAGCCCGAAAAAGGCATGCTTCAGGCCGGTGCTCCCTCCAGTGCCGTAAGGCCGGGAAGTGTGTTACCGATTCGTTTTTTCGCAGAGTTGTTTATCGGGGAAGAAACAGATCCGATGACTGTGGAAATTCCACCGGTATACAAATTTACCGACCCTGAAAAGGGCGAATTGTACACGCCTGTGACTGTGGTTTCCGAGGTATCCGTAAACCCGAAAAAGGAACTGATCCTGATGAAAAAAGATGAAATAAAGTCAGCCACCATAACACTGCGTTCTCATTCTGCAGTGGAAAAAAAGGGAATTCTAACGTTTGATTTAAGCGGGAATTTGTCTGTTATTCCCGAGTCGGCAGAGATTACGCTGAAAGGAAAAAATACGGAGCTGGATTTTACCTTTGAAATAAAGGGCGATTCGGGTACGTTGCGCCCAAAATTCACGGTAAATAAAAAGGAATTCACCCATTCCTTTAAAAAAATAAATTATCCGCATATTCCGGCAATTACGCTACAAAATAAGGCAGAGCTGAGGGTGAAATCTGCCCGTGTTATACACAATCCCGATTTGCGCATCGGTTATCTGAGCGGAGCCGGAGATGAAGTCTATTCCATTCTTTGCGAAATTGGGTATAAACCTAAATTACTCACTCCGGAAGAACTTAAACCCGAAATACTGAACAATCTGGACGTGATCGTAATGGGTGTAAGAGCCTACAACACCAATGCCATGCTCAACCTGAAGCGGAAAGAATTGATGGATTTTATCTACAACGGCGGACGGCTCGTGGTACAATATAACACCTCGGGTAACCTGGCAGCCGACCCGACAGGACCTTATCCTTTCAAAATAAGCCGAAACAGAATTACCGAAGAACAGGCTGAACTGGAAATAACACAGCCCGGGCATTTTGTTTTTCGACATCCCAATCCAATTTCAAAAAATGACTTCAACGGATGGGTTCAGGAACGCGGACTGTATTTTCTCACGGACCTGGCGAAAGAATACAATGACCTGCTGCAGGGAAACGACCGGGGCGAAGAAAAACGGAGAGGCATGTTGGTGCATACCCCCTACGGCAAAGGACATTATTTTTACACGGGTCTCTCCTTTTTCAGGCAGCTTCCTTATGGCCATGAAGGCGCCGTAAAACTATTTGTGAACCTGCTGGAAGGGAAACCGGAAAAAGTAAAAAACCGAAAACCTTAAGTATATTTGTGGCATGATAAACATTACGGCAGAACAGATCAAGGACTTAGCCGGACGCCTGGATGCGTTGAGGAGGTCACTTTGACGTCGACGAGCTTAAAATAAGGGTATCCGAGGAAGAAAAAATCACGCTGGATCCGGATTTTTGGAACAATCCGAAAAAAGCCGGCGAGATCACCAAAAGCCTCAACGCCAAGAAAGCCAAAATCAAAGCCATTGATGAGGCTACCGCTGCGGTGGATGACCTTTTCGTGCTGTTTGATTTTTTCAAGGAAGGGGAAGCCACGGAGAACGAACTTTCCGCACAATTTGCCACAGCTCAGAAACATGTGGAAAACTTGGAATTGCAAAAAATGCTTTCCAAACCAGAAGACCGGCTGGATGCCATCGTGCAGATCACCTCGGGAGCAGGCGGTACGGAAAGCTGCGACTGGGCCTCCATGCTCATGCGCATGTACATCATGTGGGCCGAAAGAAACCACTGTAAAGTGATTGAACAGGACTTGCAGGAAGGCGACGTAGCTGGAATAAAATCCGTGACGTTGCAGATAAGCGGTGAAAATGCTTACGGATATCTCAAAGCCGAAAACGGCGTGCACCGGCTGGTACGCATTTCGCCTTTCGATTCCAACGCCAAGCGGCACACATCCTTTGCCTCCGTGTATGTCTATCCGCTCATCGACGATACCATTGACATTGACGTAAAAGATTCGGATATCGAGTGGGACACCTTCCGTTCGGGCGGAGCCGGCGGACAGAACGTAAACAAGGTGGAAACCGCCGTAAGACTCCATCACAAACCTACGGGAATCGTTATCAAAAACCAGGAATCACGCTCACAGCTGCAGAACAAAGAAAATGCGCTGAGCCTTTTGAAATCCATGTTATATGAAATGGAACTGCGCAAGCGCAACGAGGAGCGCGACAAGGTGGAAGCCGGAAAAAAGAAAATTGAATGGGGCTCCCAAATCCGCAGTTACGTGCTACATCCCTACCAAATGGTGAAAGACCTCCGTACCGATTGTGAAACAAGCGACACACAGGGCGTACTCAACGGAGAAATTGACGAATTTCTGAAAGCTTTCTTACTTGAATTCAGTTAATCCGAAAGCCCATGCTCAGCGAAACCGCCGTATCGCTCCGAAATCATAAACTGAACCGCGCCGCGCAGGAAGAATTCGACATGCTCATCGTAGGCGGAGGCATTACCGGTGCGGGCATTGCGCTGGATGCTGCCTCCCGCGGTTTAAAGGTCGTGTTGGCCGAAAAAGAAGATTATGCTTCAGGCACCAGCAGCCGAAGTACAAAACTCATACACGGAGGTTTACGCTACCTCAAAAATTTGGAAATAGGTCTGGTACGCGAAGTGGGCCGTGAGCGCATCATTGCCCGAAAAAATGCCCCGCATCTCGTCATTCCCGAAAAAATGCTGCTTCCGCTTTACAGAAACGGATCATTGGGAAAATGGGAGGCCTCGGCAGGCATTTACCTGTATGATTGGCTTGCCGACGTAAAAACCGGCGAGCGCAGAAAAATGCTCACCACAGATCAAACGTATCATCTGGAACCTTCGCTAAACAAAGAAGAACTCACCGGAGGCGCATTATATACCGAATACCGCACGGACGATGCACGCCTAACCATGGCGTTGATTAAAACAGCAGAACAGTACGGTGCACTCACCCTGAATTACGTTCAGGCTGAAAATCCAATCTACCAAAACGGAAAAATTACCGGTTTTACCGTGAAAGATCACATCAGCGGAAAATCGTTGGAAATAAAGGCGAAGGGTGTTATAAACGCAGCCGGCCCCTGGGCCGATCACATCCGAAAAGCCGACCAATCTTTGGACGCAAAAAAATTGGTTCTTTCCAAAGGCGTCCATCTTGTTTTTCCTTTCAGAAAACTGCCGGTAAGCCAAGCCATTTATGCCGATGTGAAGCACGACCCGGGCCGGATGATTTTCATTATTCCACGCGGAAGATCGGTATATGCCGGAACCACCGATACCTTTTACCCGCATGCGGACAATCCGAATGTGACCCAAGAAGACGTATCATACCTGCTGCAGGCGCTGAATGCAATCTTTCCGGATGCGAAACTGGCCGAATCCGACATCGAATCTACCTGGTCGGGAGTAAGGCCGCTCATCGGGGAAGAAGGCAAATCCGCTTCCGAAATTTCGCGCAAGGACGAATTATTTATTTCGCCCACGGGGCTGGTAACCATTGCCGGAGGAAAACTGACCGGATACCGCAAAATGGCCGAACGAAGCGTAGATGCTTTTTTATCGGTCAACCCGGAACTGAAACCGAAAACGAAACCCTGCTTTACGGCTGACATTCCGCTCAGCGGTTCGGGCTTTGCCGATCGCCGGTATTTCCTGGAAAAACTGCGTGATGCCGCCGGACAGATTCCCCACACGGCATCCCAGCTGGAAGATTTATTCGACAAATACGGATCGGATAGCGGTGACATAATCAACCTCGCTTACGAACTGTATAACGAAAACCGTACCCTTAAAAATCCGATTACGGCCGCTGAATTGTATTACACGATTCTTTTTGAACAGGTGATAAAACCGGCTGATTTTTTAATCCGACGCACGGGCATGCTTTATTTCAACCGCCCTAAAATACAGGATATTCAAACAGAACTGAGCTCTTTTTGGGGCGGCATGACGGGACTCCCGGAGAACACGCTCGCCGGGTACGAAAAAGAATTCCGGAGTGAATTCGAGCGGGTATTGCATTTTGAATAACTTTAAGGTCATGAAACCGATGTATATCCTTTTTCTCACCATCGCGGTTTTATTGTCCGGACTCGATGCCCGTGCCGATGCGGGGCCAAAACCGCACATGAAATTCACGTTGGTGTATGAAGGAGATCAACGGCAAAAACCACTGGCCATCTACCAATTGGGGTATGACCGGGAAGATGCCCCTGTAGCAAAGGATACCTTGCATGACCACATGAAAAAAGGCCCGGAAGGGTTTCGATGCACGGGTTGGAATGAGTGCCGTTCCACCGCCTATTCTTACCATCCCTTTCACCGACTCGTATTTGTTTTTGAAAATGATACGCTGCTCAGTCCCCTGTTCCGTAAAACCGCTTTTCGCTCGCATTATTCAGTGACTGTATATAACGACCGTATTGAACTGAAAAATCAGACTTCCTGGTTTTTCCGGGAGGATAGTCCCTATCCTTTTCTAAGAGCCGCGCTGATTACGTTCACCACCGAACTTTCGGTATTGGTGATGCTGTTGTTCCTATTCCGCTACCCGATGAAAAAACAATTTTTACTGGGAGCGTTGGTAGGCAATGCCATTTCACTTCCGGTATTCTGGTTTGGCATCATGGGTTTATTCAACTCGGCCGGCGGGTGGCTGGGTGGAGAGCTGGCCGTTGTTCTTTTTGAGGCCGTTATGTTGTGGATTTTCATCCGCAAATCAGAAAAATTTGGGAAAATACTACTGCTCAGTTTTATTTTAAATTTTTTGAGTGTCATGGCCGGAGGGGCCGTTCTATTCATTTCACTCTTTTTGGGCTGATATGCCGAAAAAAAAATCCATAAAAAGACGCATCTTTCTGCTTCTGGCAGGAGTGCTTTTTTTCTTTTTCTGTTTCTCCCTTTTGACCCGTTATACAGCTGATTTTTCAAACCCTGAAAAGCTGGGGGAACGTTTTACGAATACCCTGAAAACTAAAAAAGAATTTGCCCTTAACGAACTTTCATTTTTATTTTCTTACACCGATACGGCTGCTTCCGAAAATTGGATAGCCGAATATCCGCAGGAAAAAAGACAAAGAGCGGTAAAAGAAAACATCAGTTTTTTTATTTATGAAAACGACCGCCTCCTTTTCTGGAGCGATCACACGGTGCCCCTTCCCGAATATTATGTCTATAACTACTTCAGCAATCCCATCATAAATAATGGAAACGGGATATTTTATCCGGTATTGAAAAAAAGGGGAAGCAGAAAATACTTGGCGTTGATTAAATTAAAAGATGAGTACACCGTTTCCAACCAATACCTTACCAATACCTTTACCGACGACTTCCGCATTCCCGAAAATGCACGCATCACCGCCCCGTCAGAGGCTAAGTTAATTTTGAATGACCCGGATGGGGTACCTCTGCTTTTTTTAACGCTGGAACCCGGTCGGCCCGAATGGGCACAATGGTTGATTACCATTCTCCTGCTGTCGGGCGAAGGCATGTTGTTCTATTTGTTTTATCAATTGTCTTCCTTTTTTATACGAAGAAGGCATATGCTGATTTATTTTATGCTCACCTCGGCAACTGGTGCCCTTTCCCTGCTTATTTCGCCCGTAGATACCCCCTTTCTGATTCCTGATCTCCCGATTTTCGGACCTGAATTTTATGCGGGCGAACTTTTTTCATCACTAGGATCCTACTACCTGTTTACCTGTTGGTTGCTTTATGTTTCTGCCGGCCTGTTTACGCTCCTTTCCGGATGGAAAACCAGAAGTTCAGGCAGTTCAATCCTTCCGGCGATTGTCATCACCGGAGCTGCCTCCATCATGCTTTACGGTCTTTTTAGTTTAGTGCAGGATCTGGTATTAAATTCCCAAACCTATCCGTTTCCCGAAAAACTGCCCGAGCTCAATTTTTACCGTATCAGCGTGGGTGTATGCCTGCTGATTAATCTCCTTTCACTCAGACTGATTTTGAATGGAATGGCCAAGCCGTTCCAACGAAATTTCTCCTCCGTACAGCTTCTTTCCGGTGCAGTAGTATGTCTGATTTTGCTGTTGGCTCAAATTTTTACCCGACAATTTCCGGCTTTTTTTATCACCGCGTTTTGCTTTTCGTATGTAGCCTTGACGGAAAAATCCACGCGCAATATTTTTCATTATCTGCTCATCGGAGGTGCTACCGGGCTTTTCTTTTCGTTGAGCGCCACCGAGCCGCTCAATATCAAAAAAGAAAATGAGGCGGCTCTCATCGGAGCCAAGATGGCCTCAGAAAATGATCCGCTGACTGAATATTTGTTTGAAGGCATCAAAAAACGAATTGAAAATGACCGTGATTTCCGGACGGCTATTTTTTCCACCCCCATTTTAAACGATGGATTTACGGGGTTATTCATCAAAAAATATTTCAACGGATTTTGGTTGAAATACGGCATTTCGGCCGGCATTTTTGACACCCCTACACGCGCCCGGCTAAACCTGAATAATGCAGGCGTTTTTGATTTTGAATATTACGCGGAAATCATCGAAAATTTAGGGATAGCCACGGCCACGGAAAACCTTTGGTTTATACGGAAGCCTTCGGGCAGAATGGCCTATATGGCACGCCTTGATTTTGCGGATACGCTGTTGACAGACGCTTCCTACCGAACGGTATTTCTGGAATTTACATCCCGCACCGTAAACGAAACGTCGGGACTCCCCGATATTCTTTTAGACAACAGCTTTTTATCCAACCGGATTATGGAAGGGTATAGTCATGCCCGTTATACCAACAACCGGTTAGTCAACGAATCGGGAACCTACACCTATTTTGCGGATTTGGAAGAATGGAAACGGATTTTCGGGAAAGAAGAAAAAATCAACTACCTCGGACATACCCATTATCTGCAAAAAAATGAAAGTGGAGATGTTTTGATCATCAGCCGCAAAACGGAAGGCTTTTGGGACTATGTGAACCGGTTTTCCTGGTGGTTTCTGGCGGCGCTCCTGCTTCTGGCCGCCGAACGTGCATCCGCCTCCGGCGGCACGGGAATATTTCTGGGAAAAAAAGCCGGTTTCAAACAAAAAATCCAGGTGCTGATCGTATGTACGGTCTCCCTCTTTTTTATCGTGATGGTAAGGGTGAGCGTCAGTTTTCTCAGCAAACAATATGAGCAACAAAACCGCAGACTGGTTTCGGATAAATTGCATGCCGTAAACCTGAATCTGGAAGAAACCATGGGAGGAAAACTCTCCCGCATCCCCGAGCAAAAAGCCTATCTGGAATATACCCTCTCCGAATTGGGCACTCTTTTCGGTACAGACATCAACGTTTATGGCAGCGACGGATTGTTGATTTCAGGATCAAGACCTGAGTTATATACTCAAAATTTTATTTCGGAACGAATGAACCCGGAGGCTCTGCAAACGGCGCGCAAAAATTCCACCACCGAATTTTTAAAAAATGAACAAATTGGAAAGCTGCGTTATATTTCGGCCTATGCCCCGCTGTTTGACGAAGAAGGGAAACCGGCCGCTTACCTAAACATTCCCTATTTCGCAAAACAAAAAGAAATTAATCAGGAAATTTCAAATTCGGCCAATGCATTGGTCAATATATTTATCAGCTCTCTGACGCTGCTGCTGACGCTTGTGCTCTTGATTACCAACCGCATCATTGATCCTCTGCGAGAGTTGGGTAAAAAGCTCGGAGAATTACGTTATGGTTCCAAAACGGGAAAAATACACTATGCGGTGGATGATGAAATCGGCAAATTGGTAAAAGAATATAACCGGCTCACCGATGAATTGGAAAAAAGTGCCAACCTGTTGGCTGAAAAAGAACGGGATTCTGCCTGGCGCGAGATGGCCAGACAGGTTGCCCATGAAATAAAAAATCCGCTCACGCCGATGAAATTAAATGTGGAGTTTCTGGAAAAAGCCTGGAAAGACAAAGCACCTGATTTCCCGGAACGCATGGGGAGGTTCAAATCCATGATGATTGAACAAATTGACACGTTGTCACACATCGCTGATGAATTTTCCAATTTTGCGAAATTGCCGCCGCCACGAAAAGAAGTGGTGGACTTAAATGAAATTTTGGAAAGTGTGGCCGCCCTGTATGCAAAAAATGAAAAAAATGCAGAGGTGAATTTCCGGCGAAATGAAAAACCCCTGACCGTTTACGGAGATAAAGAACACCTGCTCCGCGTATTCAATAATTTGGTAAAAAACGCCATTCAGGCCATTCCCGAAAACCGCGAAGGGCATGTGGATATTTTGGGTTTTTCGGATGAAAACACCCTCACCATTTTGGTAAAGGATAACGGGACGGGAATACCCGAAGAACTCAGAGAACGCATTTTTACGCCAAACTTCACCACCAAGGGCAGCGGCTCAGGATTGGGCTTGGCTATTTGCCGCAATATCGTGCGGGAAAACGGAGGCGAAATCGATTTCACTACCCAAACCGGAGAGGGGACCACATTCAGAACCGTACTACACGGTTGGAAAATGGGATAATACCCGTATATTTGAAACCAATTCAACGCATTATGTCAACACCCGAAAAAAAATCAGGCGGGTCCCTTTTGCCCATCATCATTTTAGTGATCATTGTTCTGTTTTCCGCTTCAGGAGCTGCGTTTATGGGCTGGATGTATTTAAAAAACAACCAGGCCCTCACCGAAACCAAAATGAAGAAAGAAGCTGCCGAAAAAGAGAAACAGGCGGTGGAAGAACAATTAATAAGCCTGCAGGCCCAATACGACTTATTGCGGGAGATTCAAAATACCAGCATTGACAGCATTATTGAGTTAAAAAATGCCGAGATTGCCAGCCTGCGCATGCAAAACCGCAGCGGAGGCGGAGGCGGTTCGGCCAAATTGAAAGCGGAAATCAACAAACTGAAAGGCGAATTGGCCGATCTTAGAAATCAGATAGAACAACTGAAAAAAGAAAATGCACTGCTCACCGAGGCCAAATTCAACCTCACGAATGAACTAAAAACCACAAAAGATGAAAACCAGCGGTTGGCCCAAACCAACACCGAATTAAGCACAACGGTGGAAGTGGCCAAGCAAATCAAAATAAGTTCCATCGAATCATACCCGATAAAGGTATCCAAAAACGGAAAGGAAGCCATCAGCGCCAAAAGCAAAAGGGTAAATAAAATAGAGAGTTGTTTCACGGTATTTGAAAATGACGTGGTGGAAAAAGGCAAAAAAAGAGCCTATCTCGTCGTGATTGATCCTCAAGGAAAACTCATCGGGGAGAATTTTGAAAGGGTTCTTGACACGCCGGGAGGGAAAATTTCCTACACCAGCTACAAGGAATTCCAATTCGACGGCAAAAAACAAGAGATGTGCATGAGTTTTTCTGACAACCTGAAAGATTTAACAAAAGGCACGTATAACATCAGCGTGTACATAGAAACAAACAAAGCCGCCACGAGCTCTTTCGAATTGAAGTAATCCCGATTTGATTCAGAAAAACGCGCGCACCTGCATTCCCCCGATGTGTACGGGAGCCAGATTCCGCCCGATGCGCCCGTCGTAATTTACGGTAAGCTGTAAATTCTGGCCTATGTTATATTGTACGTTAAATGCCCAGGATCCGTTGATTCCGGGGGCAAACGCCTCAATCATTTCAAAACCTAACGCCGAATTGGCAAGGCCGTTAAAAGCCACGTGCAATAGCGAAAAGCGACCCGTTATCAACCCCTTTTTCAAAATATTCCAATTGCCCTCGAGCGAGGCGGAATGCAGGACAGCCTTTTCTCCTCCCGTAATTACTCCCAGTTCGTCCTTTCTACGGTTAAATCGGCTCTTAAATTGATAGGCGGCCGTCAACCGCCATTCAGTTCCGGGCTGAAATACCAGCCGGGGCTCGGCCACATAATACTCAAGATCAAAATTGCGGTTTCGCAGCCAAGGCGAAAACTGCGCCCGGTTTCCGGCTTCCACTTCCACGTTCAAGGTAAAAAAAGTGGATATGTTTATTCTGGACTTGGCCGCGTAGGAGCGCGTTTGGCGAGACTCTATTCCATTGGTGAGCAAAATCTTATTTTTCAATTCTTTGTAGGAAAATTCGAAACCGACTTTTCCCGAACTGCGGTTAAAAAACAAACTGGAGCGGAAAGTACTGTTCAATGTTATTAAGGAGGAATCAGCCACGCGCGATTCGATCGGATTGAGCACTTTGGCAAATTGCCCACTCTGGGTCTTACGATCCAACGAATAAATAGTTTGCCAAAACAGCTTAGAGAAAAACTTTTGTGCGGTATTTCCATTCGACCATTTGGCGGGAAAACGCAGATTTAGCGTTTGATTTACTTTGGTATCATACGTTTTTACATATTCCCCGCTGGGCGTAAATACTTTGATATAGTTCCCCTGTCCGTTGAATTGGGCGGGCTGAAATTCATCCAAATCCGGTACCCCGTTTCCGTTATAATCCAACGTGAGATCCCAGTAATGAGTACCCTGCCCATTAATTACCGGAAAATAAGCATATTGGCGCTTGTTCTCCAGTCCGGAGCCGATTTCATAATACGTATTCCAAAATACGGCGCCTTTAGCCCAACGTCCGGTATATTCTATGCGGCCTACGGCCGATTGATCGCCCGAGGCAGACGATAACGCCGAATGTAAAATTTGAAGATGCCTGTAACCCACGAGCGCTTTCAACGTATGCGCCGGATTCCGGTTCCACGAAAATTCCAAACCGGCATTATGTCCCAAATCAGCCAGGCCCAATTGGTCCTGACCTGCGCGATGATTCAACCGGAAACGGTAATACACGCGCCACTGCATCCGGGTACTGTCCGCATTGGAAATATACCCCTCCCAATCGTTAAACATATAACTGTCCTTACGAAGCGTATCCGCCCGGATCAGGTTGCGTTCGTCCTCACCCACCAGGCCCAGGGTAAATAACTTAAACGATTTCGATAACCGGGTTCTATGTCTCAAAAAGGAAAATCGGCCGCCCGTACCGCCCGAAAAAACGGCAGATGCCCAGGTTTGAAAAACCCATCCCTTTTGGGCAAGCCGCGTTTCCAATTGATTTCTCAGGGCCGCATAGTCGGCACCTTTCATAAACCCTTGCGCGGAATAACTGATTTTACCGAGGCCTTCGCGGGCATACTCCCACTCCAAACCCGGAATAAATTCATGCCCGGATGGCTGCAAGGCATTCAGATTAAAATCGCGGGAAAATTCCACATTCCTGAATCGTACAAACGGGGAAAAGGTGCGCTCCACCTGCTCATAATTCACCTGCCAACGAAAATGATCTTTGGGCTCATCAGATCCCTTTCTCTTCAAAGGAATCAGGTGATTCAATTTTACGCGGAAGGCATATCCTCCGTTATCTCGCGAATCAAGCGGCGAAAAGGTATTGATATCCCTGTAGCTGTAAGCAACTTCAGCCTCAGCTTTGAGGTTTTTGGCAAGGTTAAACTCCGCACCGAATGTGATCATGCGATGGGCCTCGGGAGCAATCAGCCGGGTGAATGGTTCATAACTCCCGCTTCCTACCCCCACGAAGCGAAAAACACGTCCGTTGGCCGTCGTCTGCGCCTGCGAATACCGGCCCTTTCCTTGCCCTACAAAGGAGAAAAAAACCCGATAACGGGCACTGTCAGGCTGGGTGCTGTACACATAAATGGAATCGGCAATGCCATTTATCAACGTGTCTTTAAGGGCATATAAAATTTCGTCGGGATTAAAATCGGTAAATACGGCAGAGGGAATCACGGCCTTTCCAAGACTGTCTCCCACGGCCGCCAAAAAACTCTTTTGCTCTGCGGAAAGCGTTTGTTGCAGGGGCTGATTTCGTAAATCCTGCTCCGAAAACACATTGAGCCTGTATTTAAAACGGCCTAAATCCCACTCGTTGTTTACCTGATATAACAACCGTCCGTAATTGCGGTCGGAATATTCAAACTCTACCACAATCCTGCGGTCGCGGGTAATCTGTCTTGCCGGGGTAAATACGATTTCCGCCGTGTTATAATCAATCACATAATCATTTTCCCTGCCGCGCTTAAGCAGTTCCCCGTCAATATACACCCGCTCGGTACCCGAGAGTATGGTAATGAATGTTTCGCCTTCATTTCCCGATAGGCGGTAAGGGCCCTGATTGCCCTCCACCCCGTTGAACCGGTTTACCGCAAATTTCCCCCTGGAGATGGCTCCCGCCGCCTGTACACGGATTTCTCCTTTTGGTTTTCCATTTTTAAACAGGGAGGAATTGGGAAATGATGTTTTGATTTGCAGACCCTGCGCTTTTTTGTACACATTCAAAAAATAAGCATTGGGACGGGTGACATAAAAGTCGCCCGCAGTAAGCCGGTGCTGTCGGTAGCCGATTTCTATAAATACCTTGTCAAAATCCTGTAAGCGATAAGTACTTCCGTCAGGCTGTACGGGAATATTTTCATCCGTGATGGCCGCCCTGATCGAAACACTGTCGCCCAAGAAACCGGAAAGCTGCAGATTGAAGGAAGAATTCACGGCCAAATCGCGCGTATTGCCGAAGGAAACACCCCGGGAAAGGCTCCCGTTTTTATCCAATCCGTCGAACCGGAACACATTCCCGCCGGCGGAATCCGGCTTGGTGAACGTCCAAAAATACAGGCTGTCGGGAGAAACTCCGATTCCCCGGGAGGTTGGCGCCTTTCGGTTTTGGTACACGCCCGAAAAAGCAAACGGATATACCTTAAATTCGGCAATCAGCGAATCGGAGCGTATTCCTGCCGAACGGATACGGGAATAATCGGGAATCACATATCCGTGCAGCGGGTTGAGTCGGTAAAAATCGGCGGAAATCGTGTCACCCCTTGGCGTAAACAGGCGAAATGTTTCGGAACGGATGGTGAGCGAATCCAGAAAAAGGGTATCCCGGGCAGGTAATTCCACACGCCTGAACGAAGTGGGAAATTGCGCCGACACAAAACCTGAAATCAGGAGAAAAAAAACACTTAAACCGAATCTGCCCGCCATGAAGGTAATTGCCTCAAAATGGGTAAAGTTACAAAACCATGCACCACCGCCAAAAACAAAAGCCCCCGTTTCCGGAGGCTTTGTCTATGCGTGAAAAAAAGAATTTAATTCTGGGCCGATTTGAATTTTTTGAAGGATTCCAGCAGGCGCGGAGCCACGTCAAACGCATCGCCCACCACCCCATAATCGGCTGCCTTGAAGAAGGGAGCTTCCGGATCTTTATTGATGACCACGATGACTTTGCTTTGGTTTACGCCCGCCAGGTGTTGGATGGCACCCGAAATACCGATGGCAATGTACAGGTTAGGACGCACGGTAATGCCGGTCTGTCCAACGTGTTCATGGTGCGGCCTCCAACCGATGTCGGCCACGGGGCGTGAACATGCGGTGGCTGCGCCGAGCACCTGAGCCATTTCCTCAATCACTCCCCAATGTTCGGGTCCTTTCATACCCCGACCGGCAGATACCACCAACTCGGCTTCGGGCAGCGGGATTTCGCCCTCCTGCTTTTTCACTTCCACCAAACGGATGCGACTTCCCTTCACCGATGGAGCGAAAGCCTCCACGGAAGCACTGCCTCCGCTGCTTACCAAACCGGTGCTGTTGGGAGTGAACGAAATTATTTTTTTCTCGGTGGCAATTTCCACCTCGGCAATGGCCTTGCCCGAAAACACATTTTTCTTCACCTTGAAAGATCCTCCTGAAACAGAAGGATACGCAATGGCTCCGGAAACCAAACCGGCACCCAGACGTGCGGAAAGACGGGGTGCAAGCGATTTACCCGAATTGTCGAAAGGGAAAATCAACACGGAGGCATTTTCCTGCGCGGCTGCGGCAGCCATGGCATCGGAAAACGCGTTGCTCTCAAAAGTGCGAAATGTTTCACCGGAGGCGTGGAGCACTTTGGAGGCGCCAAACTCACCCAGACGTGCCGATTCCGTAGCATCGGCATCACCGAAAAGAACGGCTGTAACAGTTGTGCCGGTTTGATCGGCCACATTTTTTCCGTAAGAAACTCCTTCAAAACCGGATTTTTTGATTTTTCCTCCGGCTGCTTCTACATAGACTACTACTGACATAATGCTGTATTTTTATGCGAATTGAATCATTAAATAACCTTGGCTTCCGTGTGCAGCAGCTGCACCAGTTCGTCCATATTTTCGGGCGCGATCATTTTCACTCCGGCTTTCGCGGGCGGCATGTCAAACGAGGCCACTTTCACCTGTGCGTTTACCGCCTGAGGTTCCACCAAAGCAATGGGCTTGGTGCGGGCCGCCATAATGCCGCGCATGTTTGGAATACGCTGATCGGCCATGCCTTTCGCCGCTGAAATCACCAAAGGCAGATCGCCTTCCAACACGAACGTGGCTCCGCCGGTTTCACTTTCCATGCGGGCCGTGGTACCGTTGATGTCGAGTTTATTCACGGGCGATACAAACTCCCAGCCCATGAGCTCGGCAATCATCCCGCCCACTTCGGCGTTATTATGATCAATGGTTTCTTTACCCGTAAGAATCAAATCAAACGGTTTGGATTTGGCATACGCCGCAATCTGTGAAGCCACGAAGAAAGAGTCGGTGGGCTCCGCATTGATGCGTACGGCCTCATCGGCTCCTATGGCCAACGCCTTGCGGATGATGGCCTCGTCTTCCGCGGGACCTACCGTGATGATGGTCACCGTTCCGCCCAAAGCCTCTTTCAATTCCAAGCCTCGTACCAGGGCATACCACTCGTCCGAAGGATTCACGATGTACTGCACACCGGCCGTGTTAAACTTGGTGTTTCCGTCCGTAAAACTGATTTTAGTGGTGGTGTCCGGCACTTTGCTGATACAAACCAGAATATTCATATTTCAAGATTAAATTTTACCGTTTTTTAAGCCTCACAAAAGTAGAAAAAAGTATGCATGACGAACAGTTTTTTTCCGAATCCCGGATTTGCCCTTGTTTATCAAACTAATAACCTGAAAAAGCCGGAGTTGTTCACACGCTGCATAACAAAATGCGGATTTAGGTTGTTACATTTGCCGGTAAATACATTCAAGCGATATGCGTCAGATTCAATTCCGTGAAGCCATCCGCGAAGCCATGACCGAAGAAATGCGCCGCGACGAAACCATTTTCCTCATGGGGGAAGAAGTGGCTGAATACGACGGTGCCTACAAAGTGTCCAAAGGCATGTTGGACGAATTCGGTGCCAAGCGCATCATCGACACTCCCATATCTGAGCTTGGCTTTGCCGGAATAGGCGTGGGTGCAGCCATGAATGGAATCAGGCCCATCATTGAATTTATGACATTCAATTTTTCATTGGTGGCCATTGACCAAATCATCAACAACGCAGCCAAAATTTACCAGATGAGCGGCGGGCAGTTCAACATCCCCATCGTATTCCGCGGCCCCACCGGATCTGCCGGACAATTAGCGGCTACCCACAGTCAAAATTTTGAGGCCTGGTATGCCAACACGCCGGGCTTAAAAGTGGTGATTCCGTCAAATCCCTATGATGCGAAAGGCTTGCTGAAAACGGCCATTCGCGACAACGATCCCGTAATTTTCATGGAGTCGGAACAGATGTACGGCGATAAAGGCGAAGTGCCCGAAGAAGAATACCTCATCCCCATCGGCAAAGCGGACATCAAGCGCATAGGAACCGATGTAACGCTGGTTTCGTTCGGAAAGATGATTAAGATAGTTCTGGCGGCCGCCGAAGAATTGGCCAAGGAAGGTATCGACTGCGAAGTGGTGGATCTGCGCTCCGTGCGCCCGATTGACTATGATACCGTTATCCACTCCGTGAAAAAAACCAACCGGCTCGTGGTGATTGACGAAGCATGGCCACTTGCCAACATCGCCACGGAAGTGAGCTACATGGTGCAAAAACGTGCTTTCGACTTTTTGGATGCGCCCGTGGTGCGCGTTACGGGACGCGATGTACCTTTCCCCTTCGCCGCTTCTCTCATTGAGGCTTATCTGCCCAACGTGAAGCGCATTGCCGAGGCCACCAAATCAGTACTTTACCGTTGATTCTAGGCGGGCTGCTGCTCCGTTATGTAGTGCATGGCCTTATCTACCATGCAGGCGGAACCCACAAAAAACGGAACCCGCTGGTGGAGCGAAGTAGGCTGAATGTCTAAAATACGGCCCTGTCCGTCCGTAGCTTTTCCGCCGGCCTGTTCACAGATAAACGCCAGAGGATTACACTCATAAAGCAGGCGCAATTTCCCATTTGTATCTTTTCCCGTTCCGGGATAAATGTAGATGCCTCCTTTGATGAGGTTGCGGTGAAAATCGGCCACGAGGGAACCGATGTACCGTCCGGAGTAGGGTTTTTTTCCGGGTCCCGATTCTTTGCAATAATCCAGATACCGACGCACGCCCGGCGCGCAATCGTGGTAGTTGCCTTCATTCACGCTGTATATCGAGCCTTCCTCCGGGATGCGGATGTCGGGATGGGAAAGACAGAACTCCCCGATGGAAGGATCCAGGGTAAATCCGTTTACGCCCTTGCCCGTGGTGTACACCAGCATGGTGCTGCTGCCGTAAATCACGTACCCTGCGGCCACCAGCTTATTGCCCGGCTGCAAAAAATCGTCTTCACTGGCGGGTTCGCCGGGTTTTACCGTGCGGTAGATGGAAAAAATTGTTCCTATGGACACGTTTACGTCAATGTTGGAGCTGCCGTCGAGCGGATCGAAGGCCACTACATAATGTCCGTGCGATTCCCCCTTTTTGCCGAAAGGGACAATCTCATCATTCTCTTCCGAGGCAATCCCGCAGCATTTTTCACCGGCGCGCAGCGCCGAAATGAATTGCTCGTTGGCAAACACGTCGAGTTTTTTCTGCGATTCGCCCTGCACGTTGGTGGCGCCGTAATCGCCGAGGATGTTGGTAAGTCCGGCCCGGTTTACGTCGCGGTGTACGATTTTGGAGGCGATGACAATATCGGTCAGAAGGCTGCTCAAATCGCCCTTGGCGTAGGGAAAATCTTTTTCTTTCTGATGTATAAACTCATTAACCGTAATAATGTCGCGGCTGTACATGATGAATCGCTTTGCCTCAAATATAGGCGTAAATCTGGTTTAATTGTTTTGGTTGTTCAATTGTTTGGTTGTTATCGGTTAGCGGTTATCAGGCAGAAGGCAATAGTAGGGGTTGTTTGATTGTTCAATTGTTTGATTGTTGTGATTTTGTCTCGGCACTTCGCTCACGCTCTCATTCTCACTCTGATTTTTAGGCAATAGGCATAAGGCAATAGTAGGGTTTGTTTTATTGTTCAATTGTTTGATTGTTTGGTTGTTATCGGTTATCGGGCAATAGTGACATCAGCACATTTTCAAATTATCAAATTATCAAATTAATTTTTCCTTGCTCCTTTATCTTTGTTCTTACCAAAACGCCTGGTCAGAACATCGAGCTCCTGCCTTATCTTCGCAGTAAATTTTACCGCATGGATGCACACATCCGGGAGGCACGTCCGGAGGACATTCCCCACATATTGGCCCTGATTCGGGAATTGGCCCTCTACGAAAAAGCGCCACAGGAGGTCACCAACACCGAAGAGGCCATCCTGCGCGACGGATTCGGGCCGGAGCCGGCGTTCCACTGTAAAGTAGCCGAGGCGGATGGACAAATCGTAGGCATGTATATCTGGTACGTGCGCTACTCCACCTGGAAAGGAAAAGGCCTGTACTTAGAGGATATCATCGTAACGGAACCCATGCGGGGCAAAGGAATAGGCAAAAAATTGTTTGAGGCATGCATGCAGGACGCCGCCGATATGCAGGCCAACTTCATGATTTGGCAGGTGCTGGACTGGAATGAACCGGCAATAAAATTCTACCAAACGTACGGCGCATCCTTCGACGGGGAATGGATCAACGTAAAACTGATGCCGCCACAATTCACCTCCCCAAAAAAATAAAGGGAAGCCCTACACGGCCACATCAGCTTTTATGTGCGGATGCGGATCGTAATTTTCCAACGTGAAATCCTCAAAACGAAATCCGAAAATATCCTTCACCCCGGGATTCAGTTTCATCTCGGGCAGAGGCCGGAAATCACGCGAAAGCTGCAGTTTGGCCTGCTCGATGTGGTTGCTGTACAGGTGGGCGTCACCGAAAGTATGTACGAAATCGCCCGGCTTCAGGTCGCACACCTGAGCCACCATCAACGTAAGTAAAGCATACGAGGCAATATTGAACGGCACACCGAGAAAAATATCGGCACTGCGCTGATACAGCTGACACGAAAGCCGGCCCTCGGCCACATAAAACTGAAACAGCGAATGGCAGGGCGGAAGCGCCATCTTATCCACATCCGACGGGTTCCAGGCCGTAACAATCAGGCGGCGGGAATCGGGATTTTTCTTGATCATGTCAATCAGGTTTTTAATCTGATCGATTGTTCCCCCGTCGCGCGCAGGCCAACAACGCCATTGGTATCCGTACACCGGACCCAGGTCGCCGTTTTCATCAGCCCATTCATCCCAAATACTCACCCCGTTTTCTTTCAGGTACTGAATGTTTGTTTCGCCTTTCAGAAACCACAACAACTCATGAATGATGGAACGCACATGCACCTTTTTGGTGGTCACCAACGGAAAGCCTTCCTCCAGATTAAACCGCATCTGATAGCCGAAAATGCTGTAAGTTCCCGTTCCCGTACGGTCGTTTTTGAATGTTCCGTTTTCCAGAACCGTGCGCATGAGCTGATGATATTGTTCCATAAGGCAATGCCCGTGTTTTCTTAATTAAAATTGTGCCGCGACGGCCTCTGCCAGTTCGATGCCTATACGTTCCTGTGCTTCGGCGGTGCTCCCGCCGATGTGCGGACTCACGCTGATGCGCGGATGGTTCAGCAGACGGGCGTCGGGAGCCGGTTCTCCCACAAACACGTCAAGCCCCGCTCCGCCCACTTTGCCGCTTTCCAGCGCCTGCAGAAGAGCCTCTTCATCCACCAGTCCGCCGCGGGCGGTGTTTACGATTACCACGCCCGTTTTCATACGGGCCAATTCCGCAGCGCCTAAAATGGGCTTCCCGTCCTTGGGAGCAGGCACATGCAGCGTAAGAAAATCGCTGTTGGCAATCACCTCATCCAACGGCACGGTATGGTATTCAATGGAAAAGGTATCGTCCGTATGAAAGAAATCGATTTCCAACTCCGTTTTTTCCACAAAGGGATCGTAGGGGAGCACGTTCATACCCAGGCCCAGCGCCATGGAAGCGGTAGCCTGTCCGATACGCCCGAACCCGATGATGCCGAGTGTTTTTCCTTTCAGTTCAAAGCCGGCCGAACATACTTTTTTCAGCTGGGAAAAATCACCGTCCTTCATGCTGCGGTTGGCGGTATGCAGGTGACGGGCCAACGTAAAGAGATGCGCGAAAACCAATTCGGCCACCGACTGGGAAGAGGCTCCGGGTGTGTTGAGCACGATCATACCTTTTTCGCGGGCATACGCCACGTCAATATTATCCATGCCTACGCCGGCACGCCCCACCACCTTCAGGTCGGGACAGGCATCAATCACATCGGCGCGAACCTGTGTGGCGCTGCGCACGAGCAGCACATCCACCTTTTCACGGCGCAAAAAATCGGCCAGTTGATCCTGGGCCACCTTTTCGGTGAGTACCGTAAATCCCTCTTTCTCCAAAATGGCCTTTCCGGCCACATCAATTCCGTCGTTGGCTAAAACCTTCTTCATGTATTTTTTATGCAAATCGGTTGTTAAACTCCTTCATCACCTCGCAGAGCACCTGCACGCTTTCCAGAGGCAGGGCGTTATACATGCTGGCGCGGTATCCGCCCACGCTGCGGTGCCCCTTCAGTTGGGAAATGTTGGCTTCCTTGAGCATGGAGGCAAATTCGGCATCGTGGGTTTCATCGGTAAGCACAAAAGTGGCGTTCATCCAGCTGCGGTCCTCTTTGGCCGCGGTACCTCGGAATGCAGGCAGACTGTCCAACGTTTCATAAAACAAGCCCTGCTTGCTGCGATTCACCCCCTCAATCCAGGCAAGGCCGCCGTTATCCTTGAGCCATTGAAGCGTAAGCATACTCACGTAAATGGCAAATACGGGCGGCGTATTGTACATGCTTCCTCCCTTGATGTGCACCTGATAATCGAGCATGGTTGGAATCTGGCGACGCGTGCGGCCCAAAATATCCTTCTTCACGATGACGAGCGTGGTTCCCGCGGGGCCCATGTTTTTCTGAGCTCCCGCATAGATCAGATCAAAATGGGAAAAATCGGTACGACGGCTGAAGATATCAGACGACATATCGCACACCTTAAGCCCCGCAAACGAAGGCCATTGGTGGTATTGGGTTCCGAAAATGGTATTGTTGGAGGTGATGTGCAGGTAATCCGCATCGGCAGGAATGGAATATCCTTTTGGAATGTAGCTGAAGTTTTTATCCTCCGAACCGGCCGCCACTTCGCAGGTTCCCCACATGTTGGCCTCTTTGATGGCACGCGTGGCCCACTCGCCCGTATTCACGTAGGCTGCCTTTCCGCCCTGCTTCATCAGATTTACGGGCACCTGCAGAAACTGCATGCTGGCGCCGCCCTGAAGAAAAAGCACCTCGTAATCATCGCCCAGGCCGGTGAGCTCTTTTACCAAAGCACGGGCTTGATCCATGACGGCTTCAAAATTTTTGGAACGGTGCGAGATTTCCAAAAGAGAAAGGTGCAGTCCGTCGAAGTCAATCACCGCCTCGGAAGCTTTCTTTAACACCTCGGCGGGAAGTATGCCCGGACCTGCGGAAAAATTATGCACTTTGGCCATACGCGTAGTTGTTTGAAATAATGGGCAAAGCTAACCAATTACCTGCGGTCTGAATTAATTCCGCCTTCGGATTTTCAACCAAATTTCAACACCCCGACGCCCCAAAAATCAGAAAGGATGACATCGGTCATAATTTGACCCGTTTGCCCCGATTACCTTCGCGCACAAACCTTTAAACCCATTTTATGCAAAACGTACACGAAATCCTCATCAGCCGCTGCAAACTGGAACAGCTCATTACCGAACGGCTGGATTATTTGCCGCAACTTCCCAACCATCAGCCTCACGAATTGGATTTTGATGCCGAAATGGTAGAAACCATTCTCGAATTTTACGAAGGCAGGCCGGATGCCCTGTTTGAAAATACTCACCGATTCACCGCAGACCGCCTTTTGGCCTACCTGAAAGCCACCCATCGGTATTACCTGGACAAGATGCTCCCCGAGATCGAACAATCCGTGCTTCACGTATTTACGCTCTACAGGCAAAGCGACCGACTCCTTTCGGTATTGGTGCTGTTTTTCAATGAATACAAAAAGGAGCTGGTGCAGCATATCCTGCAGGAAGAAAACACGTTTTTTCCGCACGTGGAAAAACTGCTGGATGCGCAAAAAGGGACGCTTCCCTTATGCGAAGCGGAAAACCTTCTGAAAGCCTCGCCCCTGGAACGCTTTTCGGAGCATCACGATGCGGTGGAAGACCGACTGGAAGAAGTGCGGACCATTATACTGAATCATTCACCCGAAGGCGCGCTGCCCTTTGCCTACCGCATTTTCCTTACCCAAGTGGATATTTTCGCCATGGAGTTGGAGAAACACTCCATCATTGAAGATGTGCTCTTTTTGCCCATGGTACAACAACTGGAAATGAAACTGGCCCGGAAAAATTAACGCGGCGGAAGTTTTTTCTCCACCGATTTCTGCGTATTACCTTTGTTTTCGTCGGGATTGCGCATGTCGATGTCCTTCACGAAGGTGAATGTTTTGCCCTTGATCATAAAGCCGTCGTAAGATCCCACGGGACCGTAAAAGGCCGGATTGCCCAAGTACTTTTCAGACTGGGGCGCCAAAAAATCAAAGACCAACTTGCGTTCCTCGGAATAAAACTTCAGCGACACATTGGCGCGGGCACTATACTCCAACAGGATTCGGTTAAATACTTTATTTTCTTTTTTGAATATGGGAGCACCGAACTGTACCTCACCCGTATTGGAGAATGTGAGCACTTCAGCCACTTTGCGGCGCACCAACGGATAATGCCCTCCGAAACCGAGCAGCAGATACATCGGTTTAGGACCTTTCGCTATCGGATACAGGCCGTAGTAGATACACCCCGGCCAGGAAGTACGTCCAAGATTTTTCTGTTCGGCATTTTTCAGTGACTCGCTTTTATCGTCCAGCACAAATACGCGCGGTGCCTCTTTTTTGTCCAACCTGGAGTAGACGATGCCGAAGCAGCGGTACGAATCATCGGCGCGTTTGAGTGCCCAGGAATACACGCGCACGGTTCCTTCGGGCGAAGCCAGACAGGACACGAAAGGCAGGGCTTGGGAGGTAACCGAATCGGGGCCGTTTTCGGTCAAAAAATCGGTGAATTCCTTCAAAAAAGCCTCAGCGGAAACCTTCTTTTCATCATCGGTCAGCTGCTCGCCTAACAAACCGGAACCCAGACTCCTGAGCCCGGACAGAGTCACTTGCCCGTCAGCATCAGCCAAAAGCGAAACCGCCAAAAGAAGGAGGATAGCTTGTTTCATAAATATTAAACGGGAAAAACCGCCAGTGCAGTCAAAATTAGTACTTATTAAGAAGCGCCTAAAGATGCAGGCGGTCTTTCTTGGCGATCAACTCTTCGCGGGATTCCCGGATATCCGGATCATCCACGCAGCAATCTACCGGACAAACCGCCGCGCATTGAGGTTCATCATGAAAACCCACACATTCGGTGCACTTATCCGGTACGATATAATACACATCCATGGAAACGGGTGTCTGCGTGGCGTCAGTATCGAGCACGGTGCCGTTCATCATGGTGTACTTGCCCGATAAAGAAGTGCCGTCGCTCATGCGCCATTCCACTCCGCCTTCGTAGATGGCATTGTTCGGACATTCGGGCTCACAGGCTCCGCAGTTAATGCATTCGTCAGTAATGATGATAGCCATAAATCAAAATATCGCAATTCCGAAAAAACGGAAGAAGTAAGGTTTTAAAATACCTTTGCAAAGGTATAAAACAGATGAAACATGGAGATGGAACAACGCATAGGGGTATTTGTTCAGTTGGGTAAAGACCTGCTGAATGTAACTGACATGTGGCGGGAAAACCCTTCATCCATACCTGATGTGTGGCGCCGCACAATGGAAAAATCGCAAAAAGAAAATGGATGGTTCACGCCCGAAAACCAAATCAAAGCGCTGGAAGGATTGTCCGTTCTGCTTTCCGAACAATCGCTGCGAGAAGGGCTCGCCCCATATGGCTCCCTGTTTCCCGTGTCGAAGCCTAAGACGGTGGCCGTCATCATGGCGGGAAACATCCCTGCCGTTAATTTTGCCGACTTTCTTTACGTGCTATTGAGCGGGCATCGGTTTGTGGGCAAGCTCTCCTCAGCTGACACTTGCTGGCTGCCTTTTCTGGCGGGCGAAATCACCGAGCTGGCTCCAGAACTGAAACGATTCATCCACTTTGAAACCGAAACCATACGGGATTCCTTTGATGCTGTCATCGCCACGGGAAGCGGAAATACGGCGCGTTATTTTGAGTATTATTTTGGGCGCTATCCGCACATCATCCGCAAAAACCGCACTTCGGTGGCCGTGCTCACGGGGAGCGAAACGCCTCAACAGCGGGAAGCCCTGGGCCGTGACATTTCCAATTTTTACGGAATGGGCTGCCGAAACGTATCCAAGCTTTTCGTGCCCGAAGGGTATGATTTCATCCCGCTGCTGCAAACCCTGGAATCGTTTACCCAACTCGCAGAAAACCACAAATACGTAAACAACTACGAATACCACCGCTCGCTCCTGCTGCTCAACGGAGACCCGTTTTACGACAACGGACTGTTTTTGCTGCACCGAAACGAAAAATGGGGTGCACCCGTAGGCTCAGTGTTTTATGAATACTACACCGACCAAAATGAATTACATGCGAAACTCCTCCGCCATGAAGAGCAGATCCAATGCACCGTAGCCGCCGAAGGGGATTTCCCGCGGCGGGTAGATTTCGGGAAAAGTCAGGCACCGGCATTTTCCGATTTCCCCGACGGTATCGACGTAATGCAGTTTCTGGGCGGTTTGGCCTGAAATTTGTCCGAAAAAATTTGGCTTTTAGGGAAATACGCTATCTTTGAAAAATAGTAAAAACAGACAATATGAAAGGTTTAATTTTCACCGCCGCTTTCGCTTTCGCACTGAGCATTTCCGGTATGGCCCAGAATAATGCGCCCGAAACCGTAATAACAGCTTTTCAGGAAAGTATGCCGGGAGTAACCGCCAAATACGTGCAGGAAGGAACCGCCTGGAAAGCCGGATTTACCGAAAAAGCGCAAACAAAATACATGCTTTACGACGAAAAGGGAAACCTGCTCTATACGGAAATCATGCTTACCAAGGCTCAGGCGCCCGCGCAGGCCGTGAAAGACAATGAGGCCCGCTTTGCCGATTACACGTTTGAAAGCGTTTCCAAAGTGAACTATCCTGACGGTACGACATTATATCAGTTTCAATACCTGATGAAAGGAAACAGTACCCAACGCTTGGAAGTGTTTTACAACGAAAACGGCGTTTTGGTGAAACGCAACCTGTTTTAAATTTCTGTTATAATTCCATTTTTAAAACGGCTTCTTTTGAGGCCGTTTTTTTTGGCGGCATCGCCATGAATGGCGTGTAGTTTGAAAAGAAAGGCTGCATCAGAAACGGCTCCGGATTTCCAGTACACGTACAACTTAATCAGTTCCCAGCCGGGCTCAAAACCCTAAAATAGGCGAGTATGTGGTTGTCGCGCTTCGAGAGCCTCAGCGGGACAAACGTCCTACTTGTTTTTTCCGGCGAATGATTA
>CAYYRB010000024.1:31395-32561 GCA_964473995.1 uncultured Candidatus Competibacteraceae bacterium
CTTCGAGAGCCTCAGCGGGACAAACGTCCTACTTGTTTTTTCCGGCGAATGATTACCTTCAACCCCATGAAACAGGAACGTATTTTGCGGATGGGATTGGCAACCCTTCTTTTACTAAATCTGGGCACCATAGGCGTGCTGCTGCTGGTAAAATCGAAAGCCGAAAAACGGCTCACGAACGCCTCGGGCTACCTGCGCGAACTGGGCGAACAATACATTGATTACCTTGTGGAAGTACGGGACACACTCGACGTGGAAACCGAAATTTCCATCCTGGAACCCGTACCCGTCGATATCGACATGCTCATCCGCGACAAAATTCCCGTGCGCATGAACGTGGAAGTAAACGAAGGCCTGAAGATTCCCGTGGCCATGAATATCAGCGAGGTGGTACACGTGGATACGTCCATCATAATGAAAGAAAAAGCCGACGTGTATGCCAAAAGTGTGATTCCCGTAAACCAAAAATTCACCTGGCTCTGGAGCAAAACCAAAGGCCCCAAAATGAAAATCAAGGCCGACATTCCGCTGGATCAGAACATGCAGATTGCCTTTAATGACAAGCTCCGCTTTGAGAGCGACATTCCCGTGCGCTTCACGCTCAGGGACAATCTGCCCGTGAACCTGGATCTGGATATACCGGTGGACCAAAAAATTGATCTGGCCCTGCAAGTAAGGCAGCGCGCGGTAGTGGGCTTTCCATTCAACATGAAAATGCGTGGAAAAATTCCCATCACCATGAAAATTCCCGTAAAAATTCCACTGCGCGAAACACCCATTAAAACTTATCTGGACAAAACCGCCGACGAATTGGACGACATGTTATCCTTCTGAGCCATGCACATCGAAATCGTCCTTGGCGACATTACCGAAGTAGCCGCCGACATCATCGTGAATGCGGCCAACTCCACGCTCTTGGGAGGCGGCGGAGTGGACGGAGCCATACACCGCAAAGGAGGCCCGGCCATTTTGGAGGAGTGCATCCGCATCAGGGAAAAATCGGGGGGCTGCCCCGCGGGAGAAGCCGTGATTACGGGTGCGGGAAATCTGCAAGCAAGGTACGTGGTACATACGGTAGGTCCCGTCTGGCGCAATGGAAGTGAGAACGAAGATCAGCTCTTGGCTTCCTGCTACCTGAAAAGCATGGCCCTGGCTGTAAAGCATGG
>CAYYRB010000025.1:0-2184 GCA_964473995.1 uncultured Candidatus Competibacteraceae bacterium
GGCATGGCTGAGAAAGCCAGCAGGAACGAAGTTATAATGATTGACCTTTTCATCGTGTAACTTTTTTAATGTTTAAAAATTAACCAATAATCCCAAGCGAATTCTTCTTGGTTGTGAAAAATTGTATGGGTTTGACACTCTCATTGCGTACATTTCTCTGAAAGAGTCTGAATCGGGTAAGATGTTGTTGATGTAAGACTGAGTTTGCGGATCGATCAGGAATCCGTCATCGTCCGCATTTCCTGAATATCGGTAAACACCCACCGTGTTGCGGAAGTTAAAGATGTTCAGGAATTGCATGTATACTTCCATGTTGATGGATTTGCGCTCATCCTGTGCTTTGTCTTTTTTACCCAAGAACACCTCGAACTGCTTGTAAATACGGAGATCGGCATTGAACTGCCAGGGCAGACGTGATCCGTTGATTGAACCGTCCATGATGGGGCGGTTGAAGTCGGTGGATGCAGCCTCGGAAACGATGGTGCTGCTTCGGCTGTAAGGGAAACCGGAACCTCCGAAAAGGGTGGCGGTAATACCGGCATTGGAGAGCAATTGAATATTCTTTCCGTTTTTGCCTTTAACGGTAGGACCGTTGTAGTCTTTTCCTTTTCCGTAGCCGAAATCAAAATACACGTTGAATTGATGACGCTGATCCAGATTCAGCGGAATCAACACCCGCAAGTTCGGCTGCCCGAAGTTTACTAGGTTGAACGAGGAGGTATTATCCGCTCCCGTACCGTCGGCAAATTGAAGTGTGTAACTGGCTGTGAGGCGTACGTTTTTGATTCGGCGCAGATCATACGTCAGGGTGAAACCTTTGGTAGTACCGAAGTCGATGTTGCGGTAGGTGAAATAAGAAGTAGGATAGGCCTCATTGATACGTACCACCTGAATTTGGTCACGGATTTCACGGTAGTAGGCCGTCAGCTTGATGGATGAGTTATCACCCAAAGCCTGCTGGAATCCCAGAGAGAAGTCAATGGTTTTTTCAGGACGTAATGCCGGGTTGTTGAAAATACGGGTACCGCTGTTATAAGAGGAGTTGCTCCAGAAGAAATAATCCATGGGATTAATCATATTCAGAGGGCCTCCGTTTTGTCCGCCGCCGAGGGGCCGCTGCACCAACACATCGTAGTGTGCGGTGAATATAGCCTGATCACTGATGGGGAAAGAGAAAGCCACACGGGGCATTACATTCACCTGCGGTTTGTAATCCGCGAAAGAAGCATTTACGTCAAAGTTTCCGCTCGATACATTCTCCGAAGGATTCACCAAGTAAGGTTGAACCACTCCTGACGCAGTACGCAAAACGGTGAGGTCGTTGATTTCAGTTCCTTGTGAATTATACCAGATGTCTCCGTTACGGTATCCCAAAATGGTGGGTGAAGCGGAGTTGATATCATTTATGTATACCGCATAATTGTCTCCGATGTTGGACGGGTGGTCTGCATTTACCTCGGCGCGGGTACGAGTGGCGTAGAGTGTGTATGGATCTTTCAACACACGTTGGTTGGCATCGAAGCGGTCAATACGAACCCCGGCGTTGAAAATCAAATCACGGAAAGCAAATTTATCCATGATGTAACCGGCAATGTATACCGGCTGGAATGCACCTATGTTACGGGTAAAGTTACCGTTGGCATCTTTCTGGTTGAAAAAGTCTTCCAATGACCAGTTACCGCGGAGCTTTTGACCGTAAACGTCATATCCGTAGTAGTTCACCAGGTTATTTCCGTTGTTCAGCAACTCGTCGGCATTGAACATATTCAGATTGAAAGTGGAAGGTGAGTAAGAATCAAAATTCACGAAATCCAGACCGCTGGGATTCAATCCCAATGCTTCTCTCAGATTGCGGTCAAAATTGGCCTGACCTTCTCCCGAGTATAAGCGGTTGTAATTGATGGTATCCTGATAAACGCCAAACTCATCGGTAACGAAAATGGGATTCTCAAAATCAAATTCCTGAATGTGACGGTTGGCCAATTGACGGCCGATTGTCCACAAGCCTCCGGGAGCCAGGTTGTAGAAATTATCGCGACGTTGTTCAAATTCAAAACCGATTTTGATGCTGTGGTTTTTAATGTCCAACGCACCCATTCCCAGGGCACGGAACTGGTTGTTGTCGGTAAACCCGTAGGCATTATAATATCCGCCCGGATTATCCCAGATGGTGTAGGTATTTCC
>CAYYRB010000025.1:2284-15667 GCA_964473995.1 uncultured Candidatus Competibacteraceae bacterium
TATCCCAGATGGTGTAGGTATTTCCCGGTTGGTCACCGTTTCTGAGCGCGTTGTAGTTTACCAGGTTGTCGAAGTTATCATATATTCCGAAGGGATTGTCGGAAATAGCGTACACATCGTTTGTATACGCGGTAAGTTCAGGATTGATATCAGAAGGGGTAAAGTCAACCAGTATATCGCGGAAACCGTTCAGCAGCCATCCTTCAAAATTGGTAGTAGGATCGGTTCCTCTTTGATACGTGGGCACCCGAATGGTGTTGAACTGACCCACATAGCCGTAGTGGAACAGGTTGTTCCCGTGGCGGGGATCATAGCGTCTGGAGTATGATTTAGAATAATCAACCTGTAAGGAGATGAAGGCATTTTTCACGAGCGCTTTTCCTTCTTTGTCTTCTGAGTTTGCAAAGCGTTGGATGAATTTACCGTATACGTTTACGTCATATCCGAGCGTACGTCCCGGATTTTGCCAGTTCATGGGGTGTGCGCTGTATCCTACACCTGCACCGCCACCTGTTCCGTCACGGAAAGTTCCGGTAGCGCCCACGGTGAACGTGGTATTTTTAGAAATGGCAAAATCCAATTTAGCCACGGAGCGCACGTTCCACTGGGCTGAATTTTTACGTGATTTCACCCGATAGAAGTCAGACTGGCGCAAATACTGTGTGTTAAAGAAAGTTCCGTCATCTACTCTGCGCAGGGGATCGGCCAAAAGTTGTTCACGCTTGTCTTCATTCAGTGTCCAGAATCCGTCGAAAGCAGGACGGGGATCTTTGAAATATTCCGCCTCCGAAGAGAACAGGAAGCCCACTTTGGGTTCCTTAATTATACGGTCTCCTGATTTCACTTTTTTTGAAATCAGCGGACCGCCTAAGGTAAATTGGAACAGGTGGTTTCCGAAGGGATCCAGAAATTGGGAGGTTCTTGCTTCCGCACTTCCGAACCATTCGGGAGAAATACCCCGTGTTTGAAGCTGAACGATACCTCCTGTGGCATCACCGATATCGGCAGGAACACCCCCGAGGATAACGGAAACTTCCTGTACGGCACGGAGCGGTAGACCAGCCCGCCCGCGGATTTTCACACCATCTATAAAGTAAAGGGCATCTCCCCGAGAACCGCGGATGGAGAGTTCCCCATCCCGTGAGTTTACACCGCCCGTGAGCTGTATGGCACCGAGGGCCGACCCGCCGGGGAGTTTGTTGATTTCTTCGCGGCCCCAAACTTGTTGTTGTACCGTCTGGTCCTTATCTACCAACTTCTCGCGGAAAACTTCCACTTCAACCACGCCCAGATTAATATCTTCTTTTACCATGACCACATCCAGGAACTGAATCTTATTTCCTTGGATGTTTACGCCCGAATAGGTTTTGGCCGGATAGCCCACCGAGGTAACCTTTACGGTGTAGGTTCCCACCAGAATGGGTTTAATGTAATAATTACCGTCCAAGTCGGATGCGCCACCGGCAACCTGTTGGGTTCCGCTCAGCACAACCACGTTGGCAAATGGAACCGGTTTTCCGGCTGCATCCTTCACGGTTCCTTTTAATTCTCCCGTGTTACCTTGGCCGTAGGATGCTCCTATGGTGAGAACTCCTCCTATCAGCGCTGTAAGTAGTCTTTTCATCATACTGTTTTGCGTTTGTTGTGAACACACATTTCTACAAGGGCGTAAAAATAGTTATTTGCTAAACTTTAACAAACCCTTGACTTTTTTTTAATTCATTATGATAATCAATCATTTAAAATTTTCTTCGTCTTTGATCGCCCTGCCTGAGCCCGTATTTATCTTCGAAAGTCAAAGATACGCCCTCTTTTTTTTCATTATTCGAACATTTTTTTCGGTTTGTCCCCAAAATTAAACTGCTTGTCGTTTTAAAAAGGGTGTTCCTCTTTTTGAAAAGCATCCGTATTTGCGTTTTTCGGACCATCGGCAGAAATGTGACCGGGCTGTCGGAGAAATCCGTGTTTTTCTTGCATTCATATCCCTTCAGAGAATTGTACGGTTCAAATTTCCGAAGATAAATCCGCTTTCAAAAAGACATTTTTTGCCATGTGTACGCAAATCAGCCACCGAAATCGGGAAAGAAAATAGGCTGTTTACCTGGGCCTGGCCTTGTTTTGCCGGTTGGAGTTACGCAGATTCCGTTTTATTCGTTTTCGGGTTGCCTTATCCTGAATGGAAAGATGACGGGCCTTTCCATACTTCTGGGCCCGCTTAGCGGCTTTGGCATTTTCTTTCCGCTGTTTTTCCACTTCCCGCTTGATCTGTTTTGCGTTTTGCCCATGCAGCATCATCCGGGCAGAAAAAAAGAAAATCAGGATCGAGATAAAAAATAAACGGGCCATTGCGTTTTATTCTGGAACTTTGCCAAATGTAAACGCAAAAACAGCATAGGATTGTCACCACAGAAAAAAAATCTCTTTACGGTCAGTTGGCTTGCGCTCTTGATGGTTCTTTTATCACCGTCGTGCAATGACGATCAGTCTCCTCCGATTCCTTATGTGCCGGTAAACCGGACCATAACCTTGGCAAATCCTCAGTTTAGTGCACTCAACGGAGTGGGCGGGTTTGTGATTCTCCCAAGTGAAGGATACGGAGGCATTATTGTGGTCCGGGCCACGGGTGACCAGGTTTTTGCCTTTGACATGCAGTGTACCCGCGACGCCAACGTGCCGGAGGGCCGTACGTCAACGGATGCATCTCTGTTGTTTTTGAACTGCGGAAAATGCGGCAGCCGTTGGCAGATTCTGAACGGGCAACAGATACAGGGACCTGCTGCTTTTCCTTTGCTTCAGTACCAGACTACTTTCGACGGTTTTGTGGTGAATGTTTTCAACTGACGGACGGTCAGCTTTTTCCCGTTGATCCGAATCCGCCCGTTCCTCTCGAGGTGTCCGTGAGCTGATTAACTTCCACCCAAACGGCCTTTGAGCAGGGAGCAAAAACAAGCTGGGCAATACGTTCTCCGTCTTGTATTTCAACATGTTCATTTCCGAGGTTGATTAAAATCACGCCAACTTCACCGCGATAGTCGGCATCAATTGTACCGGGCGCATTCAATACCGTAATTCCGTATTTGAAAGCAAGTCCGCTTCTCGGTCTTACCTGGGCCTCCCAACCTCCCGGAAGTTCCAGAAAAATTCCGGTGGGAATCAGGGCTCTTTCTCCCGGCGCCAGTTTTACGGGTTCGTTCAGAAAGGCGCGTATGTCCATGCCGGCACTCAGCGGCGTAGCATAATGGGGTAGGGAATGATGGCTTTTGTTTACCACCGATACATGTACTTGTTCCATGTTTGGCAAAAATTTAACGTTTCAAAGAAATCCATTTTAGCAGCGCATTTTTCAGGTCTTTTTCAGATCGGATAAATAGTACGCTGAAGATGATCAATCCGGCTATGCCTGCAAAAAATTCTCCCGCCAGGGAGTATTTGGGGATGAATTGATGCGTCCAAAAAATAAGCAGGGCCGTCACGATATAGAATAGGACTTTAAACGGTTGATAAGGAATGGGGTAATTTTTTTGTCCCGCCGCATAGGAAATCAGGCACATGGACAGGTAACAAATAAGGGTAGCCCAGGCAGAGCCTACATATCCGAATAGGGGAATGAACAAAAGATTAAGTCCGATGGTGATGGCGGCTCCCAAAATGGAGAACAGCATGCCAAAGAATGTCTTTCCCGAAAGTTTATACCACATGCTCAGGTTTTGGTAAATGCCGCTGAACAGATTAGCCAGAAGTAAAACGGGTACGATGCCCAGACCCGCCCAATAATCCGGGTTTTGCAGAAAATACTTGAATTGATTGATAAATAAGCTTACCAATAAAAAAATGAGAAGACAAAGTCCCGTGAAATAATTCAGCACCCGGGCATACACCATGCGGGCATCTCCTTCGCTGCGCATAGAGAAGAAAAAAGGTTCCGCGGCAAACCGGAATGCCTGAATAAAAATGTTCATGATAATGGCCAGTTTATACACCGCACCGTAAATACCCACGGTGGCATCGGCTTCTTTTTCCGGCAGCAGGAATTTCATGATGACGGTATCTGCTTTCTCATTGATGATAAAGCAGATGGAAGCTACGGCCAAAGGCGTGGAATAGGCGAGCATTTGACGGAGCAGTTCCCTGTCGTATTCCATGGAACGGAGTTTCAAAACGGGAAAGGCCAGCAGGAATTTAAAGGCACTGGACGCGATATTGGCAACAAAAACATACCCTACTCCGATATTGTCATTGTAAATCCACTCGAGCCATAAAGGCGGATTCCCGTGTGAGGCCCGATAGATGTTTTTGCAATAAACCAGGAAAAAAATGACCAGGGAGATATTGAGCAGAATGCCGGCCAGGTTAATCAGTGAAAAGCGGATGGGTTGTGAAGTATGGCGCAGTTTGGCCATCGGGATGGCCGTGAGTACGTCGAAGGCGATGATCAGGGCCATGTAAACAATGTATTCCCCATGACCCGGGTATTTCAGCCAAACCGCCAGCGGGGCTGCAAAGAGCAGGGAAACAGTCAGAAACAACAGCCCCAAAAAGGAATTAAAGAGAAAAGCGGTGGAAAATACCTTGTCGTTCTCAGAAAAACGATTGGAGAAGTGAAAAACGGCTGTTTCCATACCCCAGGTGAGCAAGGCCAAAAAGAAGGCAATGTAAACAAAGAGATTGGTCATAATCCCGAAAGACGAAGTATCCAAAATACCTGTCAGCAGAGGGGTAAGTAAAAAACTGACCAAACGCCCGACAATGGATGGCAAGCCGTATACGGCTGTCTGACCCATTAGTTTTTGTATTCGGCTCAAGGCGTTTTCGGGATGGTTTTCGAACGGCTAAGGTAGGCCTAATTTGGAAATTTTAATGGAATATGGTCAATAGATCGGAAATTGAATTCGGGACGGACCGCAAAATCTTTTTTGACAAAATGGGATAAAGAGAATCAACTGGTTCGAAAAACCTGTGAGAAAAACCACATGATTTATTCCATAAATGAGGTAACTTTGCACCCTGAACTGCGGGCTTTTCCGCTTTTGATTTTAGAACAATGCATAAACTGATCAAACCATTTCTGGCAGCGCTCATGATTGTGGGCGGGATTGCTCTCATCGTATTCGATTATATAGGCTGGGGGATATTTTCCATACTGATGGCCGCGCTTCCCATTCTTCTTTTTTTCATCAATGAATATGTGCTGTTGGCTCTTTGGCGACTGCGTAAGCAGGATTTGGAAGGTGCCGAGAAATGGTTGAATAAAATCACTTCTCCCGACGGGCAGATTGTAAAGAAGCAGCAAGGCTATTACTATTATCTGTGCGGTATTTTGGAAGGGCAACGCAACATAAGCAAGTCGGAACAATTGATGAAAAAAGCCCTGAGCCTCGGGCTCCGCTTTGATCATGACAAAGCCATTGCCACCCTGAATTTAGCGGCAGCCGCTTTGGCCAAAGGCCGTAAGCAGGAGGCGGAGCGTTTGCTCGCCGAGGCCAAAAAATTGGATAAGGCGGGTATGGTGGAAGACCAGATCAAGATGATGAAACAACAAATGAAGAAAGTAAACATACCCGGCGGTTATTTCAATCCGAATATGCGTCGCCGCTGATTGTCGTTTCGTTTCGGCTCAGTTACTTTCAGAGTGATTGGGCTAATGGCCAATCGCAGCCAGCTGTTCTTCCAGTGATTTAATTTTGGCCTCTGCTTCGGCCAGTTTGCGGCGTTCTGTTTCCACCACTTCCGGTTTGGCTTGTTGTACAAAACGCTCGTTGGACAGTTTTCGTTGCACACTTGCTTCAAAACCCCTGTAGTATTCCAAATCTTTCCTGATTTTTTGGGCTTCTTCTTCCGGATTGATATGCTCCCCGGCAGGAATGTAAAATTCCATGGCTTTTACGAGCAGGGTAAATGATCCGGCGGGTTTTTCGGTGCATGTTTGAAAATCGGCGATATTGGCCAGTTTGGACGCTGATGCACTGAATGCGGGAATTTGGGGAGCCCAAAGGGCAAGTGCTTCGCGGAAGGGAATGCCTTTTTCGTTGCGGAAATTACGTAGGGCAGTTACCAATTCCAGGGCAAAATCCATATCCGAAGATGCGGCTTCAACCGTGGAAGGGCAGGAGGGCCAAGGTGCGCAAATGAGGTATTCTTTTTCATCGCGCGTACGCAACTCATGCCATAATTCCTCCGAGATAAACGGCACGAAGGGATGGAGCAGTTTCAGCAGGTCTTCGAAAAATCCGAGCGTGTTTTCCATGACGCGATCGGAAATATTTCCCCCCTTGGGTTTGATGAGTTCCAGGTATACCGCACAGAAATCGTCCCAAAAAAGTTTATAGGTGGCCATCAGGGCATCCGAAACCCGGAATTGGGCATAATGCTCATTGATATCCTGAATCGCAGAAGCCAACCGGCAACTGAACCAATCCATAGCCTGCACCGCAGCGGCCTCCGGTTCTTCCTGTGTAGTGTTCCAGCCGGCGATCAGTCGGTAAGAGTTCCAGATTTTGTTGGTGAAATTACGGCCCTGTTCGCAAAGCGATTCATCAAAAAGCAGGTCATTCCCTGCGGGCGAACTCAGCAGCATACCTACGCGTACACCGTCAGCCCCGTACTTTTTGATTAAATCGAGCGGATCGGGCGAATTTCCAAGCGATTTACTCATTTTACGGCCCGATTTGTCGCGCACGATGCCGGTGTAATACACATTCCGGAAGGGCACCTCCCCGCGATATTCCAAGCCTGCCATAATCATCCGTGCCACCCAGAAAAACATGATTTCGGGTGCGGTAACCAGGTCGTTTGTGGGATAGTAATAGTTGATTTCACGGTTATCCGGATTTTTGAAACCGTCAAAAACGGCAATGGGCCAAAGCCAGGATGATGCCCATGTATCCAGCACATCATCCTCCTGGCGCAGATCGGCCGCCGTAACTCCGGGAACCTTTTCGGCTAATTTTAGGGCCGCCTCTTCTGCCGTTTTGGCCACGGCCACTATTTCCGAATCGGATTTCAGGTACCAGGCCGGAATGCGGTGACCCCACCAAAGTTGACGGCTCAGGCACCAGTCGGTTACGTTTTCCATCCAATGGCGGTAGGTATTCGAAAATTTCGGAGGCCAAAATTTTACGGTACCGTTGTTCACCACTTCCAGGGCGGGTCCGGCCAGTTTTTTCATTTCCAGGAACCATTGCAGTGAAAGCCGGGGTTCTACTACGGCATCGGTTCTTTCGCTGAAGCCTACTTTGTTTTTGAGGTTTTCCTGCTTGATTAAATGTCCGCTTTCCCTGAACATGCGAACGATTTCTTTCCTGGCCTCAAACCTGTCCTTGCCTTCAAACAGAATGGAATCGGCATTCAGTGTGCCGTCTTCGTGCATGATATTCAGTATCGGCAAACCATGCTTCTTGCCCAATTCATAATCATTTACGTCGTGCGCGGGAGTAACTTTCAGGCAGCCTGTTCCGAATTCGGGATCTACATATTCATCTGTGATAACCGGAATAACCCGGCCTATGAGCGGAATCTTGGCAAATTGGCCGTGCAGTTGGGTAAATCTTGAATCTGAAGGGTTTACACAGATGGCAGTATCGGCGGGAATGGTTTCCGGGCGGGTGGTGGCGATAGTAATTTTTTCACCCGATTCATTTCCTTCTGCATCACAAAGGGCATAGGCAATGTGATATAGGGCGGAGTCTACCTCTTTGTAGATCACTTCTTCGTTGCTGATGGTGGTTTTTGCCGCCGGATCCCAGTGAATCATTCTCCAACCCCGATAAATAAGTCCCTTTTCGTAGAGGTCGATAAATACATCAATAACGGCGTCGTAATAATCCGGATCCATGGTGAAGGATGTGCGATCCCAGTCGCAGGAGGCGCCCAATTTCTTCAGTTGTTCCAGAATGATACCGCCGTGCTTTTCTTTCCATTCCCATGCATACTTCATGAATTCATCCCGGGTAAGGTCTGATTTTTTGATGCCTTTTGTTCTCAGCATCTGCACCACTTTGGCCTCGGTGGCTATGGAAGCGTGATCCGTACCCGGCACCCAGCAGGCATTTTTGCCCAGCATGCGAGCCCTGCGGATGAGTACATCCTGAATGGTATTGTTGAGCATGTGTCCCATGTGAAGCACACCTGTCACATTGGGCGGCGGAATCACAATAGTGAAAGGCTCCCGTTCGTCCGGTTCGGAGCGGAAGAATCCCTTGTTCATCCAATCGGCATAACGCCTTTCTTCAACGGATGTGGGGTCGTACACCTTGTTTAAATCCAACATGCGCAATTAATTTTAGGAGCAAAGATAATTCCTGAATCGGCAAAAGACCCAAGGATTGGCTAATTCATGGGTTTTCAAGTTGACCGGCTCTGCAATCGGACTTATTCTGCTCCGGAGGGAGTTTGCAGAAAAATTTTCATTTCGCACTCGGCGCAAATCTGATCACCGGCCCTTACTTCTGCTTGTATTACCGATACATTGGCCACTTTGTGCAGATGTTCGATACGTGTGCGAATAGATTCTTTCGTTTTGGGTAAAAAATGAATCTTCAGATTTTTGATTTGGCCTATAAAACCGACTGCAGGTGGGGTACCGTTCAATTTGGAAAGGTAGCCGGAATGAAGCGCTCCGGTCTGTGCCATGTTTTCGGTGAGGCCGAATTCGGTAAAGAATCCCTCGCGGGATAGAAGATGATTATCGGGTGGAGTGAAACCGCTTTCGCAGCTGCTATCCGTGCAATGGTAGAGGGTGTCCACTGCCACGAAGGGATGGCGCTGAGGGATGAGGGCTTCCACTTCTGTTCCGGTTATAGGCAATGCTTGTTCCATCAAACAACCGTAAGGTGAATATATCCATAAGCAAAACGGGCGCTTTCGGGAACCATGCACAGAATGCGCTGTCCCTTTTTGAGTTTGCCCCCGTTGAATAATTCTTCCAAAATCAGCAAGAACGCAGCCGATCCCAAGTTTCCGACGGTGGTCAGGTTGGTGAAGTATTTCTCACGTTCTATGGGAAAGCCTATTTTAATCATGTCCTGATAGGTTTTTTCCATGAAAAACATACTGGAAATATGGGGTAGAAACCAATCTATTTCCCGGTGATCCATTCCGTATTTTTCCTTCATTTTTTTGGAGAAATAGCCTCCGTAAGTAATGATGTTATCGCCTAAAATACGGGTATCCTGGTTTATTGAAAACATAGACTTTTCGGCCCATGTTTTGGGATCTAATTGCCGGTATCCCGTCAGGTCTCCCTGTTCATTTTTTTCTGCTCCGATGAACATACATGTTTTCAACTCGTGCGCATAGGAAAGCGATTCCATCCAGTCAATCCGCAGGTTGAGTCGTTCACATGGCGAAGATTCCAAACGGGCAGCGCATGCACCGTCGCTGAGCATCCAGCGCAAAAAATCACGTTCAAAGGCAATGTAGGGCTGTTCATCCAACTCCGCCAATTTTCGGTGTTCCTCTTCAAAATTTTCCGCGCGGAATGCTTTGGAAAAAAATTCGCTTCCCGTGGCTACGGCATTGTTTTTTAACCCTGCTTTCACATGAAGGAATGCATTTTTCAAGGCATGAAATCCGGCCAGACAGGAACCCGTACTGCCTATGGTTTCCACTCCCGAACCGCCCACCAATCCATGAACCATGCTGCTGTGCGCGGGAAGTAGCTGGTCTGCCGATGTGGTTCCGCAGGAAAGCAGTTCCATCTGGTCGGCCTGAAATACCTCATCAAAAACACCCATTACGGCCTTTGCGGTAAGCTCTGCATTGGTGAACAGCGTATTCCCCTGCTTATCTATGGCATAGTAGCGTTGTGTAATACCATTGTTGCGTAAGATGATGTTTTTCGAGCGGCTCGGTTTCCCGCCTACCATACCCAAATAGTCTTCCATCTCCTCATTAGGAACGGGGTTTCCTGGTAAAAAGCGTGCGAGGCGGGTAATGTAGACTTCTTTATTCAAGGTGTGTTTCTCTGTTCACAAAGGTAATTATACTTTTTTACTCTATCCGGTTTGAAAAATTGCCGTGGAATTACCCCATAGATGTAACCCCTGCAAAAATCAGCTTTCGTTTTGTTTTCCTGCCTAATCATGAAGGTATATTTTTTGAATGAGCATGCGGTCTCTGTTTTTTTCAGGCATTATTTGTTATTTTATCTAATTATGAAATCAATTAGTAGTTGTAAGGTTGCCCGTTTGTGTAAATTCGTGCCATGATCCGATTGATATCTTACAACGTAAACGGTATCCGATCCGCTTTGAACAAGGGTTTGAGGGATTGGTTGGAAAAAGCCGATCCGGAAATCTTGTGTCTGCAGGAAATAAAAGCAGAACCCGAACAATTGGACGAGCGGATATTTCATGATATGGGTTATGAAACCTACTGGTTTCCTGCCAAAAAGAAGGGTTATAGCGGAACGGCTATTTTCACTAAGATTCCGCCGAAACAGGTGGAGTTTGGTTGTGGAATGGAGGAGTATGATTACGAAGGCCGTATTATCCGGGCCGATTTTGAAGGATTTTCCGTGATGAGCGTTTATTTTCCATCGGGCACCACGGGGGAGGAGCGCCAAAACGTGAAATTCAGGTTCATGGATGATTTTCGACGCTATGTGGATTTGTTGCGAAAAACCATTCCGAATTTAATCATCATGGGCGATGTAAACATCTGCCACATGCCCATCGATATTCACGATCCCGTCAGCAATAAAAATTCAACAGGATTTTTGCCTGAAGAAAGAGCTTGGCTGGATGGGTTCATCAAATCAGGCATGGTAGACACCTACCGGGAGTTTCACAAAGAACCGCATCAGTATTCATGGTGGAGTTTTCGGGCGGCTTCCCGGGAGCGAAACAAAGGTTGGCGAATTGACTATGCCTTGGCTTCCGAACCGTTGAGGCCTCACCTGAAAAGTGCCGGACTGATGCCCGAAGCGAAACACTCCGACCATTGTCCCGTAACCCTTGAACTCGATTTTTCCTATCTTTGAACCATGAAAAGAGCGCTTTCCTTTTTGTTTTTATCCGGTTTGTCGCTGATGGTTGGTTTACAATCCTGTAAGCCCTCTGAGTCTGACGTGATCCAGAAGATAGCCAAAGCTTGGCAGGTTAATAAATACTACGAGAACAATGAGGATAAAACGGCCGAATTTAAAGAGCGAAATAAAAATTTTACACTTCAGTTTTACGAGGACATGAGCTTTGTACAAAGCGCACTGGTGAACGACACGTTGCGCACGCGCAGCGGTTCTTGGATGCTTAACGAAGACCTTGACTCTCTTTTTCTTTATTCAACGCAGGATACCAACCGCTTTTTTATCCGATTGCTTCGTATCAAAAATCTGAATGTGCGCGAAGTAAAATCAGATTCTACATTCGATTATCTGATGGTTGATTATTAAAGCATACATGAAAGTTTTAGACAAATTTCAACCGGGAAAAACGCTTTTTTCTTTCGAGATTTTACCACCTCAGAAGGGGAGCAGCATCAATTCCATTTACGAGGCAATTGATCCTCTGCTTGAGTTCGAACCTTCATACATTAATGTCACTTACCACAGACAGGAATATATTTACAAAAAGCGCGAAAAGGGTTTTTTGGAAAAAGTGGCCGTGCGCAAACGTCCGGGCACCGTGGGAATATGTGCCGCCATCAAGTACAAGTACAACATTGATACGGTTCCGCACCTCATTTGCGGCGGGTTTACCAAAGATGAAACTGAAAATGCGCTCATCGACCTTCAATTTTTGGGCATCAGCAACGTGCTTGCCCTTCGTGGTGATCCTATAAAGACTGAGCAAATGTTTACACCTTCCGACGGAGGCAACCGAAATGCCCTGGAATTGGTGGAGCAGATTATGCGCCTGCGCAACGGGATTTATCTGGATGAAGATGTGAAAAACCCCGAACCTTTAGATCTTTGCGTCGGAGTAGCGGGTTATCCGGAAAAGCATTTTGAATCACCCAATCTCGCTACCGATATTCATTTTTTGAAAAAGAAAATTGAGGCGGGGGCTGAGTACATCGTAACCCAACTTTTCTTTGACAACCAGAAGTTCTTTGATTTTGTGGCAAGGTGTCGGGAAGCCGGGATTCAGGTACCCATCGTGCCGGGCATAAAACCGATATCCCGCCTGTCACATCTTACCTTCATGCCCAAGTTTTTTCATGTGGATTTACCCGAAGCACTCACTACGGAGTTATTGAAATGTAAAACCGATCAGGAAGCCTCGGCGGTGGGCAAGGATTGGGCTATAACCCAATGCCGGGAACTGGTAAATTTTGGAGTGCCCAGCATTCATTTTTATACCATGGGAAAAAGCGAACAAACCGCCCAAATTGCCCGAGGCGTATATTAAATCGGTTATTTTTTGCGTTGATATCGTAATTTGAACTTATATGAACAAAGAACAGAAAAAAGGAAATTCGAAAACGGGAGTCGTTATTTTACTGGTTTTATTGTGTATTTCTTTAGCCGGAAATATTTGGCAGTTCCTGAATAACCGCCAAGTCGTCGTGGCTTCCGAGAAAATGGTCATTGAGCGAGATACGCTGTCCGCCCGCAAAATAGAATTGGAATCGGAAGTGAATAAAATCACTGCCGAATTGGATATGTTCCGCGGTCGCTCTCAAGAATTGGATTCGCTGTTGGCAGAAGCAGATGCCAAGATTGAAACCCAACGTGCCCAGATCGCCTCGCTCATCGAGCAGAAAAAAGATTATCAAATTCTTCAGGCCCATTATGCCGACCTCCAAAACCTGAAAAATACTTACCTGCAGGAAATTGAGCGCCTCACGGCTGAGAATAAAGAACTGAAATATCAGAATAATGCCTTATCGGTAAAGGTGGACAGACTCAGTGAAGAAAAGGCAGATTTGAGTGAAAAAGTGAGCTATGCTTCCGCATTGAAAATTCAAAATGTACGCCTCACTCCTTATAAATTGTTAAGTAAGGGAAAGCAGAAGGAAGTGGAGAAAGCCAGCAAGGCCGACCGTATATCCATCAAGTTTACCGTACTTCCCAACAAGCTTTCGGCATTGGGTCCGAAAACCGCGTATATCCGCATCATCAATCCTCAGGGACTTGTGTTGGCTGATGTGAGCGAATCCATTAAAAGATTTACCACCCGCGAAGGGAAAGAACTTACCTTTTCTCGAACCTTCTCGTTTGACTATGATGGAACTGCCGCAGTCAGGGAAGTGAATTGGGATCAGGAGATGTTTTACCCCGGTATGTATAAATTTGAAATTTTCATTGACGGGGATTATGCCGGCGGCGAAAGCGTAGCTCTCCAATAATCGTGGTTTAATCCGTCCCCGTTTCAAATATGGTGGCGGCGTTGCTACCCCCAAATCCGGAAGCTGTTTTCAGTGCTTTATTGATCGTATTTTTTG
>CAYYRB010000025.1:15767-17018 GCA_964473995.1 uncultured Candidatus Competibacteraceae bacterium
GAAGCGAGTGCCTTAAAACTGCCGAAGCCGGAAATTACAAACGGAGTCAGCAAATCGGCTCCGAAAACCACGGCATGGTCGTACCGCCCTGATATGATGAGTTCAAATCCTGTATTCTGAGCAACCACACCGGAAACACAGGCCGTGGAAACAGTGACGGTTCGGTTGGTATTTCCGTAATGGCGGGCTATTTTAGCAGCCGTGTGCCATAAAAATGCGGCATCCGGAATTTGGCCCGTACTGTTTAGCAGATCTATATTTCCTTTGGTGGAGGAAAAGATGAAAATGGTCCGTTCCGATTCGGTTGTTTCTCTTTCTAAAATCGGATTAAGGCAGCGGATAATCATAGATTCCAGGCGTGTAAAGCCCCCGATAAGGTAATCTTCGTGGTCAAAAAAGGAAGCCCATGCAGGTTCCGCAAAACGGAAATCTGTCGATTTCACGCCGCTCCGGCCTTCGGTCATGGCAGGGAACAGCAAATCGATATGTTCCCCGAGCGGAGTGAACGCATTCCAGTTTTTTACGAAAACGGGTATCGGTTTCATCAGGCGGTAAAGGTGCATTTTTTCTGTGCAAACGGCAAGAGTAGGTTGTAATGGTTGAAGAACGGGAGCTTCTATTCCTTCAACTTTTCTGTGGGTGGTGTATTTTGCCATGTATCGATCTGCTCACTAACTTTGTAAAAAAAAGCCATGCGGAAAGATGAGGTTCCACAGGATGATGGAAAAATGTTGGATGGGAAAACCCGTGACCTATATTACGTACTTGACGAAAATGGCAATTATGTGCAGGCTTTGAGCCAAGGATGGGATCCTAAAACAACCGTTTTGCAGCAGGCTTGGGAGGACATTAATGAACATATTGAACAGGCTAAGGCTGACGTGCAGGCGGGCAATTATTCGCCTTTGCACTATCACATGCAGAAAGCCCAGATGGATACTAAGTTACTGTCAGATTATACCGGATTTTCCAAGGGGAAAATAAAGCAGCATCTGAGTCCTTCCGGATTTGCCGCTTTGAGCGACACTGAGCGTAACACCTATGCCGAGGCTTTCGGTATGGCGCCGGAATCATTGGATTCCATGGATTAGTTGTTTTCTTCCGACACTCGGAATCTTTTCAACCTGGCGTCATCTTTTGCAGATTCCATTGTAAGGGCATGTGCGGCAGCGTTCGGTATCTTCCGTCTGGGTGAAGTTTTTACCCTCATCAAATAAATCGCCCAGCAGTTTTCGCAGTAATTCCTCAAAG
>CAYYRB010000025.1:17118-20431 GCA_964473995.1 uncultured Candidatus Competibacteraceae bacterium
AGGGAGGGCAGGTCGGTGTATTTCATTTCATCGGCACCGGTTTTGTAATCCAAAATCCGTGTCACGCCGTCTTTTTCATCCACGCGGTCTATTTTTCCCGCCAGCATGGCCGTAAAGGTTTTCCCGGCCGATTCAAAAGTGAGTGGCATCATCATGTATTCTCCTTCCAATTCAAGCCCGCGGATGAAGAAGGGAGCCATTTCCCTGTCCCGCGCCAGCACGCCCTGAAAGTACTTGCGCAGTACTTCCCGGTGCAGCAGAGCCTCGCCTTCGTATTCAAATGATTCATGATCCCGGTAGCCGTATTGCTTTTTGAAAACGGGCAAAGCCAGTTGGTCAAATTGTGCCTCAATTTCGGACAAGTCCGCCGCGGTAATTTCCCGGTCTACGAAGGGCGCGTAGGCGTGTTCCATAATTTGGTGAAACATGTTTCCGAAGTCGGCATGGTCGGCAGTTTCCGAAATTTCATCAGGTTCCTTCAGGCCGGCCAGATAGCGGAAATAAAAACGGAGTCCGCAGGATAAATAGGTATTCAACGCGGTGGGATATAAAGCACGTGGATTTTCTCCCACAAAAGCCTTCAGCGCTTCGGCGGTTTTTCCTTCTTTCTTTATGGTAATAGGTTCCGAATGGATGAATGACACGTTCTCAGAGAGAATCTTTTGATCCAGCGTTCGGTAATATTCCGTTTCGGCAAGCAGGCGGAGGATGAAGCGGCTGGGTTCACCCGTTGTCATGGCCCCTGAAGCCGTGTTGTAATAAAGGAAGATTTTTTCGCTGCGCTGAAATAGACGGAAAAAGATATGGCAAAGCTCAGCTGCTCTGTCTTCGGGCAGGGGAAGCCCGAATGCCTTTCGAAGCGTATAGGGAATGTAGGTTTGTGTATTTCCGCCTCCCGGAAACTGATCGTCCGTCATGGCCGGTATGAATACCTGACTGAAATCCAAATTTCTTGTTTCCAGAGGTCCCATAATCTGCATTCCGTTCAGCGGGTCACTTTCAAAAGGAATACGGGCACTTCGTAAAACATTGAGCAACAATCTCAGGGCGGATCCGTCTTCCGCAGGAAGGGCCTCTTCTTCGCTGATTTGTTTTACCGAGCGTATGGTGTCAGCCGTAAATTCTAATACAACGCGCTCATAATCGTTCATGGTTTCGGTTTCCTCAAGAATGGCGAGAAATACCTGTTCCACGTAGGCGGTAAACGTACTTTCCGAAGGCAGGGCAAATAGCACGCGGGCAAGCGGGTGAATTACTAACTGGTTCCGTTCGGGTCTTATCCGATTTTCTTTTATGAGGTCAGCCGCTAATTTGCGGTTTTCGGTTTCATGCCTGAAATTCAGGTAGGGATGGTTGAGCAGGAGCAGTACATCCGACACCCTGAAATAGCCGTTTCCATTTTTCTCCCTTGAAAATTTTCTCAGGTGATACAATCCTTTCAGCAGGGCAATCACGGGCGTTTCGCCCAGGCTCAGTCCTGAGGTGATATTGATTTCGTTTAACTCTTCGGGAAGTGAATACAAGAGGGGACCCAGTTGTTTTTCGTCGGGCAGCATCAGCAGTATCTGCCGTTCGGGTGTGCCTGAGCGTAGGGCGTTTTGAATTTCTCCTGCAGCTAATTTCACGGCCGTGGTCTGTCCGGTCACCTGAATCAATTTTACTTCGGGCTTGGTTTTACTTTCTTCTACAGGAAGCAGGGCCCCCGGAAAAAGGGCAGATGTTTCGCGGAAAAAACGGCCTCCTTCGTGCAGTTCATCGGCTGCCGCCATGGGGTGCACATCATAAAAAAACGCGGTGGGTATGGTTTCGCGCAGGGTTTTGAAGAATACTTTTTCACAGGCATTCAGTCGGTTGAAGCCGATTACGTAAGCCGCTTTATATTCATGCAATCCGTTCATGAGCGTTCCCTTGTTTTCTATGGCGGTGCGATGGAGTAGTCCTTCGTAGCCGAATCCTTTGCTCAGCAGCGATTCGCGGTAAGCCGAATACACGTCCTGCAGGCGTTCCCAGATGCGCAGGAAACGTGCTTTCGGTTCCGTAATTCCGGGAAGTTCATACGCGCGCCAAAATCGGCGGATGAGGGCAATCTGTTCTTCAGTAAGGTATTGAAAACGCTCCCTTATTTCCTGCAACCCGGAAAGATTGGCATACAATACCCGGGCATCGGCTAAGTATTTATCTATATCGTCGAAATCATTCAGGAGCAGCTCAGCCCAAGGGAAAAACTTTTCAAAAGGTTCGGGTTCCCGCTGCAGGATTTGCCCATATACCCGGTGAAGTTCCGCAGCCAGGCGTATACGGTTTCCCGTAACCAATCCCGATACGTTTTCCATATGCATGCCGGGGGTGAGGCACTCGGGAGCCCAGATGGTTTTTCCCGCTTCCTCGGCAAGCGCTTTCCTGAAAAAGTGAATTCCCGTGCGGTTAGGCAGCAAGACCAACGTTTTCCGTAGGTCCTGCTCTGACAAGATATGTGCGGCGGTTAAATGCAGAAATGACTTCACGGGTGTATCGCTTTAATGTTTCCTGTGGATGTGTAAAGAATCAGGCCGGTAACGCGATTATAACCCATTTCCTGCATCAGGTGCATATAATGCCGTACTTGGGTTTCGTGATTCGGATCTTCTGCTCCGGTTTTAAAGTCGCCGATCCACACCTCTCCTTCAAGAAGAGCAATCCGGTCGGGGATGCTGATGTTTCCGTTGTCTCCGATCAACGCGGTTTCGGTCAGTATTTCCGCTTGGGTTGAGAATAATTTTTGCACATCGGGGTTCACCGAAAAACGGGATAATGCAGATTGCAGATAGTCTAAATCCCGGGGTTCGAGCCTGCCCGCTTCAGCCATTTGTTTTAGCATGGTTTTTGCCGTATCCAAGCCGTTCAGCCGGCTCAATACCTGATGCAGGGCGATGCCTCTGCGCCGTTCTTCTGAGTAATCGCCTTTCCATTCTTTCGGAGCCAGGCGTATTCGTGATCCGGGCGGATGGGTAAGGAAGGTGTGTGTATGGTATTTTCCGGAATCCGGTTCAGCAGCCTCTTTTTTTCTCAATGGTGTGCCCGCTAACAGTTCGGGCTTCTCTTCATCGGTGAAAACGGGAATGTAATTTTCTCCCTCCGGAATCGGGGGTCGGTTAACCGCCAGATAATAAAGCAGGAGGTTAAGCGTAGAGAGTGGTGATTTGGGTTTTCCGTTTTCGTCGGGCTTCAGACCGAAAATATGCATTTCCGATTTAGCCCGTGTGAATGCTACATAAGCCAAGTTGAGTGCATCGGAGAATGCCTCGGTACGTTCGCGGAAATAATCAGCCGCAAA
>CAYYRB010000025.1:20531-32478 GCA_964473995.1 uncultured Candidatus Competibacteraceae bacterium
AGAAATCCGTTCAGGTCGGCTTCATGTCGGAAAGAGTATTCCGTGACCAAATCGCGGAAAGCGGCCAGATAGGAAAATTCTTCGCTTCGCTTATCCAACCCGAAAAGATAGATGAGCCGGTCGAAAAGCGTTCCAGGCGGTTCGCGAAAGAGCGAGCCCCGCTCCTGAACAAAAGATTTGGGTAGCAACTCCCATACTTTATCGGGCGACTTGGCGGCTTCAAATACCATTTCCGGATTTACGGGGGAATCGCTCAGCCGGTTAAATTCCAAGAGTAGCGTGGTGTTGTTTATGATGTCTTCCGGCCTTACTAAAAACCGGGCGGCGCTGATAAGCAAGTTTAGGGCATGTGAGTTCGAAAGATAAGAGGCTTCATCAGAGATGACATCGAATACGTATGGCGAACCGGGATTGCGGATCGCTTCGGAATGCAGCATGTCAGCAGCTTCCTTCGCTTGTGCATTTTTGCGTACCAGAATGGCAATATCACGGGCACGGAAACCCCTATCTTGTAGTGATTTTATCGTTTCAATCAGGTGTTTTTCCACATCGGGGGCGTCCTCACCTTCTTCCTCATTTTTAGGCGGATCCAAAAAGCGCATCTGCACAAACCCGCCATCTTCCGCACCTGACCAATGTTGAATCACATCGGAATACGTTTGACGAAGCATCCGTATGGATGTGTCAATTTCGGGGTTGTCCGGAAATTCTGCATTCAGTCCACTTTGGATCTGACCCAGAAGAAGGGTGAAGATGGTATTATTGAAACGGATGATATTCCGCCGGCTGCGCCAATTGACATCGAGGTTGTGGATGCGGTGGTTAGGGAATGAATTCGGCACCTTGGTATTGATAAGTTCCCGGTCACCGCCCCGCCACCGGTAGATGGCCTGTTTAGGATCGCCCACGATCAGGTTGTCGTTTCCATTAGCCAGCGAATCGGTGATGAGGGGAGCCGTGCAATCCCACTGAAAGGCCGAAGTGTCTTGAAATTCATCCAGCAGATACGTGTCGTAGCGTGTTCCTGTTTTCTCATACACAAAGGGGGTATCATCGCTTTGGGTGAGTCCGCGCAAAATGTCCACCGCATCAGAAAGTAGAAGCACGTTGTTTTCCTCCCGGTATTGCTGCAATTTCTTCAGCAACTCGCTGAAAATACCGAACACGAACAGATTTTTTTCCGCTGCCTCCAACGAAAGAAATTCCCGGTAGGGAGCACCGAAAAAATTTACCGCACGGTTCATGCACTCTCCTAATCCGTTTTGGTAACAGGCGAGAATGTCGTCTTTGCGGTCTGATGTTTTCGTATAAGCTTCTTCGGTGTTGTCGGCAATTTTCAGGAAGGTATCGGTAGGTTTTTTTAATGTTCCTTTTGCCCAGGTTTCAAAGTGATGCATTGCACCTCTGCTTCCCCCTTTAAAATCAGATGGAGTCAGATGATGGTGCTGCATGATTTTCAATCCTTCCGTCCCGATTTCACGAAGCGTATCGGTCAGTGCATCCTGTTTTGCCCGCAGGCTGCTTTTGAAGGCACCCATCGTATCAAAAGGGTTTTCCATGTCGGAAAGACGGTGGGATATGGCCCGAAAATCTTCTTGAAAAATACGGTTTCCCAATCCTCGAACCGCCGCGGCGTAATCCCTTGATTTGCCTTCTTCTGTCTGCTCCAGCAGAAACTGCGTTATCCAGTGGGTTACCGGACTTTCTGCCGAGAGTTCGTCGGTGAGGCTTCGGATGATTTCATCCAGTACAAGTCCGTAATCCAACTCAGGTTCAAAGCCGCTGTCCACATTTATTTCGCGGGCAAAAGCACGTAAGATGCGCTGAAAAAATTTGTCCAGGGTGGTTACCGTAAAATCCTTGTATTCCGAAAGGAGTCTTTTGCGCAGGTATTCTGCCCGAAATTGGAGCTCTTCCGGATGCAGGTTCAGTTTTTCCGTCAGATAGTCGGCATGTTTTTTTTCTTCTCCTTTTGCAAGCTGAGTAAGAGTTTCAAAAATACGCGCCTTCATTTCGGCGGTAGCCTTGTTGGTGAACGTAAGGGCGGCTATACGCGAAAAATGTTGGGGATCGGCCAAGGCCTTCTCCAAATATCGGCGGGTGAGTGTAAACGTTTTTCCCGATCCTGCCGAGGCCCGGTATATGTTTAACACACTCATGAATTCAGCGATTCGGAGCGGAAGTGAAAAATGCGGTCGGCACCCAGTTCGTCCTCCACGGTTTCTGTTTTTTCATAGCGGAAGCTCATCGAACGTATTTTACCATGCACGGGCTCCGGAAATAAATCGGGCAGGAAAAGTTCATCCTTTTCGGAGTTAAGCCACTCGAGGCAGGCAGATGCGAAACTGCCTGATTTTTCATCAGTATGGGTTATGAGGAATTCAAATTCCGGGATGGATAGTTTGATCATGGCTTCAAATGAATTTTCCCCAAAGTAAAGGTGGCAGTCGGCCAAAACATGTCCGAGTCCTTTAAAAAATCCGTAAGGCATGATTTCGTCAAATTGGTAGGCTTTGTCTGTTTTAAATTCCATAGGTGTAAATATAGGAGCAAGGGTTGATTTGGAGATGTTCCAATGCCCTCATTTATCTGTTATTTCTTTACCCAACTCTACAAAGCTGTGTTTTGCTGAAGGACAAAGTTCAACCTACATGCTATTTTAAAATAGAACGAAAGCAATTAAAGACCTAAAAAACCCGTCTTATTTCAACTCATCTGAACCTAGCAGAGTTACCCTGCCCGTTCTCTTATTTGGGTTTCCTAGTACATCGCGGAAGGCAATTTTGTAGACATACACATCCACCTTGCGTTTACCTCCTTTGTTCATGTACGTTCCGTCCCAGCCTTCATCAATGTTATTTGTTTCAAAGATGAGCTCTCCCCAGCGGGTGAATATCTGCATGGTGTAATCCGTGACAAAATTGGCCACCGGTTTAAATACCTCGTTGGTGATGTTTCCGTCGGGGCTGAACGCATTGGGCACATAGAACGTACTTTCATCCAGGTAAACCTGAACTATATTGACAGCCGTATCACTACATCCGAAAGTGCTTGTAACTATCTGGGTTATTTCCAAGAATCCCGGACCGTCTGCATTGATGAAGAAGTAATTATCCGTTACGGGTACCAACCAATCAGGATCTGAGGTATATGTTATGGATGATCCACCTATACTTTCATCGGTAATGAGAATAACAGGAGAAAGGAAAGATACCGGATCGGGCGTTGCCGTAAAACCAGCTACCGGTGTCGGGTAAACGGAAATGGCATTGTCGGCATTCAGCGTTTCCGTGCATCCCACATTATTTCCAACCGTGAGTGTAATGATAAAATTCCCAGATATCGTGTAAGTGTGTGTCGGATTTATTTGGGTTGATGTGTTTCCATCGCCAAAATTCCATAGATATGACTGTGCACCTGTACTGGCATCCGTAACCTGAACCGTAAGAGGAGAACATCCGCTTAGCGGCGTTACAGAGAAATCGGGAATCAAAGCTGCATCAAAGATGGTTACGGATTGTGTAGCCGTATCGGTGCAGCCAAATTGGTTGTAGGCAATCAATTCAATGGTGTATGTTCCGGGTGCAACGTACTGTGCATTCGGATTAATCTGTGTGGAGGTTTGATTATTGCCGAAACTCCATTCATAGGCTACGGCGTTTTGCGACGTGTTGTTGAAGGCTATTGTTACAGGTACATTACAAATGGTTTCGCTCAACGAATCAAAAGCAGCAATTGGCAGAGGATGAGCTGTAATACTAACGATTCCCGTATCCCGACAGCCAAATATATTTTCTCCGATCAGCGAAACGGGGTAGGTTCCTGCAGAAGTGAATGTATGCGTGGCGGGCATAAATACAGATGTAGAACCGTCTGCAAAATTCCAGGTATAGAAAAGGCTTCCCGATCCCTGATCCGAAAAGGTGACGGTGTGGGGAATACAACCGAATCCTGAACTTGCCGTGGGCGACACGCTCGGCAAGGGGCTTACCCAAACGGCTCCGAAGGCAGTATCCGTGCACCCGGTGGTTTGGTCAGATCCGATTAAGCTTACCTGTTGAGTTCCCGAAGTGGTGAATACGATGCTCGGATTAGTCAATAGGCTGGTTTGCCCATTTCCAAAATTCCATACTGTATTGTTCAAATTCACTGATGTGTTGATAAATTGGAACGTGCTGCCTAAGCAAAGAGAGTCGTTCTGTACTGAAAATGACACCTGCGGCGGAGAGAATACCTGAACGGGGATAGAAAGTGTATCTACCGAACAACCGTTGGAGGCTTGCATGAAGGCAGTATAATTCCCGGGTTGCAGATAAGTGTGGCTCGGACTGGCCTGGTTACTGAGATTGCCGTCTCCGAAATTCCAGCTGTACGTGGTAGCGTCCATCGTAAAGTTTTGGAAGGTAACGGTAAGCGGAGCACAACCGGCAAGGGGCGAGGCATTCACAAAAGGAATGATGGTATTGGGTTTTACCAGCACGTTTTGGGTAAAGGTATCTGTACCGCATGCATTTATGGCTACGAGCGTAATGGTGAAAATGCTGTCCGTGGTTCCGTTGTTGATGAGTGTAGTACCGGGAGGCAGAGCCTGTGTTGAAGTCGTGCCGTTGCCGAAATCCCAGAAAAAGGAAGTGGGCAATCCGAATGAGTTTTGACTCACCTGAATGGCAAGTGGGCTGCAGCCGACACTTACACTTGTGCCAAAAAAGGCAGTCGGTGTGGAAAATACCGTCACTGAATCAATAATCGTGTTGGTTCCACAGAGGTTTACTGCCGTAAGGCTTATTCCATATGCGGTATCAGCTAAAATGCTTCCCGGATAGAACACAGGTGCGGGGTTGGCAGCACTGGAAGTTTGTCCGTTCCCGAAATTCCACGTAAATGAGGCGGCATAAGCCTGCGACTGATTGATAAACGTGGTTGTGAAAGGAGCACAACCGGATGGAGGTTGCGCGGCAAAAGCGGCTATCGGCGGTGTGGTGATTCTTATTGGTCCCGTGTAATCTGAGCTGCACCCGTTGGCTCCAGTGGCGGTAAGTGTAACGCTATATAATGCAGGTTGCAGATAAGTGTGGGTTGGATCCGATTGAACAGATTGGTTACCGTCTCCGAAACTCCATACATAACTCACTGCTCCCACAGAAGTATTGGTAAACGTCACGGGAGTGTTTATACAGCTCAACGTGTCATGGGTTGCTGAGGTAAAGGGTGCAGGGTTTACCTGGATATCTGCCGTTATGGGTAGTCCCGGGCAGTTGTTGAAAGAAGGGGTTACCGTATATTGTTGATTCTGGTTCTGCTGTGTAAGGTTTATCAGAACGTTTCCGATTACGTTACCCGTGCCTGCAGTAGCTCCTGAAATATTGCCATTTGGTAGCGGGTTCCAGCTAAACGTGGCTCCTGCAGTAGAAGATGTAAGTAGGATATTTGTTGTGTCTTCGCTGCATATTGCCGCGGGTGTCGGTGTAGCAGTTGCATCGGGAGTCGGGTACACATTAATGATTAAAGTATCGGCAGGCCCGGGGCAACCTCCGGAGATAGCATTCACCACATACAACGCGGTAAGGGTATTGAATCCGGGATTGGATAAATTGAATGCCGGAATTGGATTTTGGGTTCCCGACGGCAAGAGACCATTGATCCCTCCTCCACTGACCAGTGTCCATGAGAAAGTGGCACCAATCGTCGGAGAAGTGATGGTTACCGCCTGACTTGCCGTTTGGTTGCAGATGCTCTGCTGATCGTTGCTTAGGCTTACCGTTGGTGCCGGCTGTACCGTCAGCTGAAATAATTCGGGATTGCCGGAACAAAGGTTGCCGATCTGGGGCGTCACCTGATAAACGAGTGTAAAGGGCTGCGTGCCTGAGTTGGTGACGGCGGTACCGGAGATGTTTCCGGTGCCGGGTCCCGCGGGATAGCCGGTAAGCGTGGCGGGGATGTTCTGAGAGGTGAGGGTCCAGGAGTAGGAAACCCCGTTGACGACGGAGGAGAACGCGGTGGTGTTGAAAGCCTGTCCGCTGCAGATCTGCTGGGGGGTTACGGGATTCATGGAAGGCCCGGGGTTCACGGTGATGGTATAGGTGAAGGGTGTTCCTTCACATCCGAGGTAACTCGGCGTGACAGAGTAGACGACGTCCTGCGCGTTGACGCCGGAGTTGGTGAAGTTCATGGCGGGCAGATTGCCCGTTCCCGAAGGCAGCTGTCCGTTGATGTCCGGTCCCGCGGAAACGAGAGTCCAGGCGTAGTTCGTGGTGAGTGCGGGAGCCAGGGAGGAAGTCCATGTCACGGGCTGGGATGGCCCGGGGCAGATGGCCTGCTGTGCCGAGGCGTTGGTGATCGAAGGTCTGGGGTTCACGGTAACGGTGAAGGAGCCGGCCGTACCGGTACAGTTGGCCGCGGAAGGAATGACGTTGAACGTGGAGGACACCGTGTTGTCGGTGGCGTTCACCCCGGTGAAGGCAGGCACCACGTCCGTTCCCGTGGCGGGTGAGATGCCCACGGCGGTGTTGGAAGCGGTCCAGGCGAAAGATGTACCGTTTACGTTTCCGGAGAAGCTGACTGCAGCGGTCAGGTCACCGGCGCATACGGTCTGGTTGACCACGGGGTTCACGTTCGGGGTGGGGTTCACGGTAATGCTGAAGTTCTGCGTATTACCCGGGCATGACACGGCCGACGTGTTGAAGAAAGAGGAAGCTGTGAAGTTTGCCGTGACGGGGACGGCGGAGGTGTTCACGGCACTGAATGGGAGGATGTTTCCGTTACCTGTCGCGCCCACTCCTATGGAAGTGGCGGAGTTGGACCAGGAAACGGTGTTGAACCCGGAGCCGGCGAAGTTTACGGCGGTGGTGAGGAAGCCGTTGCAGAGCGTCTGGTTACCCACGGCTGCGATATTGGGGGTTGGGTTCACGGTGAGGGTGAAGTTCTGTGCGGGTCCGGGGCAGGTGATGCCGTTGTTGGTGAAGGATGGAGTGACGGTGAAGGCGGCGGTCACGGGAGCTCCGGAGGCGTTCACGGCGGTGAACGGGGGGATGTTTCCGTTACCCGGTCCGGCGATTCCCACGGAGGGGAGTGAGTTTGTCCAGGCGAAGGCGGCGGTTCCCCCGGTATTGGCGGAGGAGAAGGCGAATCCGTTCACGGCGGCTCCGTTGCACACTTCCGGAGAGTTCACGGCATTCACCTGTGCGGCGGGGTTCACGGTCACGGAGAAGGAGCCGGGAGTTCCGGGGCAGTTTACTCCGTTGAGGGTGTAAACGGGCGTGACGTTCACGGTGGAGGTGAGGGGAGCGTTACCGGTGTTGGCGGAGGTGAATGCGGCGAATGAAGACACGCCAGTAGCGGAGGCGGCTATGCCCGTGGCGGTGTTGTCGTTCGTCCAGTTATAGGAGGTGGCCGTTCCTGAGAAAGGAATGGCGGCGTTGTTCTGATTACGGCAGAGCGTGAAACTCTGGGGTACGGTCACCTGCGGATTGGGTAATACGGTAATGGAATACTGCTGAGGGGATACCGGACATGTAGCGCCGGGGTTTTGAGCCGATGCGCTGAAGGTGACGGAGAGGGGTGCGGAGGTGGAGTTCTGCAGATTGGTGAATGCGGGAATGCTGGCGGTGTTACCGGAAGTCTGGCTTACGCCCGTAATTCCGGGAGGTACGGTGGCCGTCCAACTGAAGGTTACGCCGGGGGTTGTTGAGGAAAGATTCACGGCCTGCGAAGTTCCGTCGAAACATATGGTCTGCGGAGTCGGGCTGAAGGTGGTGAGTGGCACCGGCAATACGGTGAGGTTAAAGTTCTGGGGTGCTCCCGTGCAGAGTCCGGGAATGTTGGGCGTCACCTGATAAACGAGTGTAAAGGGCTGCGTGCCTGAGTTGGTGACGGCGGTACCGGAGATGTTTCCGGTGCCGGGTCCCGCGGGATAGCCGGTAAGCGTGGCGGGGATGTTCTGAGAGGTGAGGGTCCAGGAGTAGGAAACCCCGTTGACGACGGAGGAGAACGCGGTGGTGTTGAAAGCCTGTCCGCTGCAGATCTGCTGGGGGGTTACGGGATTCATGGAAGGCCCGGGGTTCACGGTGATGGTATAGGTGAAGGGTGTTCCTTCACATCCGAGGTAACTCGGCGTGACAGAGTAGACGACGTCCTGCGCGTTGACGCCGGAGTTGGTGAAGTTCATGGCGGGCAGATTGCCCGTTCCCGAAGGCAGCTGTCCGTTGATGTCCGGTCCCGCGGAAACGAGAGTCCAGGCGTAGTTCGTGGTGAGTGCGGGAGCCAGGGAGGAAGTCCATGTCACGGGCTGGGATGGCCCGGGGCAGATGGCCTGCTGTGCCGAGGCGTTGGTGATCGAAGGTCTGGGGTTCACGGTAACGGTGAAGGAGCCGGCCGTACCGGTACAGTTGGCCGCGGAAGGAATGACGTTGAACGTGGAGGACACCGTGTTGTCGGTGGCGTTCACCCCGGTGAAGGCAGGCACCACGTCCGTTCCCGTGGCGGGTGAGATGCCCACGGCGGTGTTGGAAGCGGTCCAGGCGAAAGATGTACCGTTTACGTTTCCGGAGAAGCTGACTGCAGCGGTCAGGTCACCGGCGCATACGGTCTGGTTGACCACGGGGTTCACGTTCGGGGTGGGGTTCACGGTAATGCTGAAGTTCTGCGTATTACCCGGGCATGACACGGCCGACGTGTTGAAGAAAGAGGAAGCTGTGAAGTTTGCCGTGACGGGGACGGCGGAGGTGTTCACGGCACTGAATGGGAGGATGTTTCCGTTACCTGTCGCGCCCACTCCTATGGAAGTGGCGGAGTTGGACCAGGAAACGGTGTTGAACCCGGAGCCGGCGAAGTTTACGGCGGTGGTGAGGAAGCCGTTGCAGAGCGTCTGGTTACCCACGGCTGCGATATTGGGGGTTGGGTTCACGGTGAGGGTGAAGTTCTGTGCGGGTCCGGGGCAGGTGATGCCGTTGTTGGTGAAGGATGGAGTGACGGTGAAGGCGGCGGTCACGGGAGCTCCGGAGGCGTTCACGGCGGTGAACGGGGGGATGTTTCCGTTACCCGGTCCGGCGATTCCCACGGAGGGGAGTGAGTTTGTCCAGGCGAAGGCGGCGGTTCCCCCGGTATTGGCGGAGGAGAAGGCGAATCCGTTCACGGCGGCTCCGTTGCACACTTCCGGAGAGTTCACGGCATTCACCTGTGCGGCGGGGTTCACGGTCACGGAGAAGGAGCCGGGAGTTCCGGGGCAGTTTACTCCGTTGAGGGTGTAAACGGGCGTGACGTTCACGGTGGAGGTGAGGGGAGCGTTACCGGTGTTGGCGGAGGTGAATGCGGCGAATGAAGACACGCCAGTAGCGGAGGCGGCTATGCCCGTGGCGGTGTTGTCGTTCGTCCAGTTATAGGAGGTGGCCGTTCCTGAGAAAGGAATGGCGGCGTTGTTCTGATTACGGCAGAGCGTGAAACTCTGGGGTACGGTCACCTGCGGATTGGGTAATACGGTAATGGAATACTGCTGAGGGGATACCGGACATGTAGCGCCGGGGTTTTGAGCCGATGCGCTGAAGGTGACGGAGAGGGGTGCGGAGGTGGAGTTCTGCAGATTGGTGAATGCGGGAATGCTGGCGGTGTTACCGGAAGTCTGGCTTACGCCCGTAATTCCGGGAGGTACGGTGGCCGTCCAACTGAAGGTTACGCCGGGGGTTGTTGAGGAAAGATTCACGGCCTGCGAAGTTCCGTCGAAACATATGGTCTGCGGAGTCGGGCTGAAGGTGGTGAGTGGCACCGGCAATACGGTGAATACGTAGGGTACGGGAGTTCCCGGACATCCGTTTACCGTAGGGGTTATCTGAAAGGTGATGGTTTGGTTGGCCGTTGTTCCGTTTTGGGGCGTAAAGCTTGGAATGTTTCCGGAACCGGGGCTTGCCGGAAATCCCGTAACAGATGGTGAAGATGAACTGACGGTCCAATTAAATGCGGTGCCGGTTACCGAAGAGGTGAGGTTTGCGGCTGTGGTGCCTTGCCCGGAACAAACGGTTTGGGTTTGAGGAAGAATGACATTGGGAACCGGATTTACGGTGATGGTATAATTGACGGCAGCTCCGGGACAATTGGAAGAGGTGGGTACAACAGAATAAACCACTTGTTGGGAAGTGGTTCCGCTGTTGGTGATGGTCATCTGAGGCAATGACCCGGATCCGCCTGCCGAGTTGAATCCTGATAGGTTGGATCCCGCAGATACGAAAGACCACGCGTAAGTGGTTGGCGCACCTGTTACCGAAGATGTCCAGTTTACCGCGATACTATTTTGGCCGCTGCAAATGGATTGATTCAGTGAAGCGTTTGTAATGGAAGGGGTTGGATTTACCTGAATAGTGAATGTATTGGTTGGTCCGTTACATCCAGCTGCATTGGGTGTAACCGTGATGGTAGTTGTTTGGGCTGTATTCCCCGTATTTACTCCTTGAAAAGCGGCAATATTTCCGCTGCCCGAAGCCACATTAAGTCCGATGTTGGTGTTGCTATTGGTCCAGTTAAAGACAGTTCCGGACACGCCACCCGTAAAGTTAACCGCATTGGTGCTTTGACCATTGCATACGGCCTGACCGGTAGTTGGACTTACCGTGGGTGTTGGATTTACAGTAATGGTAAAGGAGATGGGTGAACCCGGACAGTTTGCTCCGGCATTGTTGAATTGGGGAGTAACCTGCACCGTGGAAGTTACCGGTGTTGTACCCGCATTCACGGCGGTAAAGTTGATGTTTCCCGTTCCGGAAGCTCCAAGTCCGATTGTGGTATTGGAGTTGGTCCATGAATAGCTTGTGGCCACCCCCGTAAATGGTATGGAAGCCGTATTGCCGTTGCAAACGGGTGGCGGATTAACCGGTTGCACCACCGGATTCGGATTTACCGTAATGGTGAGGTTGAAGGGGTTACCAGGGCAAACCGGGTTGGTTCCGGACAGCGGTGTTATTTGATACGTGATCGTCTGGGGAGTTGTAGCGGTATTTGTGAGTGTCTGTTGTATGGATGCTTGAGGGCTTGCCGAGGCACTTTGACCCTGTATGTTGGCATTGGTTGAAACAGTCCACGTGTATAACGTACCAGCCGGAATGGAATTGGGTGACGTACCTGAAGGTGAAAAGTTAAAGGATTGGCCTGAACAAACGGTAAGTGTGGTGTTGGCGATGAATGCTTTAGGAGCTACAGTGATCAGCACTTGATCGGTAACTGCCGCACAGGGAGCCATGCCTGTGGTGGTAAGCGTGAGTGTGGCAGTTCCTGTATAGTTGGCCGGTGGGGTCCAGGTGGCAGTAGGTGATGCTGCGGAAGGGGTGAATGTTCCCCCGGCGCTGGAGCTCCATGTTGCCCCTGTTGCAGAGCCCCCGAAACTTCCCGAAAGGGCAATGTTCGCTCCCTGACACATGGGTTGGTCCGATCCGGCATTCACCGTGGGCAGGGTGATGATCTGAAATGTTCTTGTGGTTGTAGCCGGAAGACATGGACCTGCGGGATCATTGGTGGTGGCCGTAAGGGTAACCGAACCTACAAATCCGGCCGGAGGGGTAAAGGTGGTGCTTGCGGCATTGGGGTTGGCAAATGTTCCGCCTACGGAGGAGGTCCAGGTAACTGAATTGGCTGCTCCGCCCAACACGGCCGTAATGTTAATCGGGCTGTCCTGGCAGGAGTTTGAAACAGTGTTGATACTTACCGTGGCCTGTTGGTCTATTTGCACGGTTACCTGAGCGGTAGCTGCAGGACAGGGACCCGCAGGATTATTGGTGGTGAGGGTGAGTGTTACCGGGCCTGTGTAGTTGTTGGGTGGGTTGTAGGTGGCATTAAGGGTAGTGGCATTCGGAGTGAATGAACCTCCGGCAACGCTGGCAGTCCAGGTTCCTGAAGTGGCCGACCCCGCGAGGGTACCCGTGAGGGATATGGGTGAATTTACGCAAACCCCTGAGGGGCCGGTAGCGGT
>CAYYRB010000026.1:0-16542 GCA_964473995.1 uncultured Candidatus Competibacteraceae bacterium
GTGATTCCGACAGGATTCGAACCTGTGACCCACAGCTTAGAAGGCTGTTGCTCTATCCAGCTGAGCTACGGAACCTTTTTCAGGCCGCAAAGATACTATTTTTCTGCACCCGAAATGAAAAAGCCGCCCAAAGGCGGCCTTTTCCTCGTCAAATCAATATTCTCTCTATTCAAACACGATGGTCATCTCCACACGGCGGTTCCGCTGACGGCCCTCCTCCGTATCGTTAGAATCTATCGGCTTGTCGGGGCCATACCACTTGGTCAGCAATCGGCTTGCGGGTACGCCTTTCTTCATCAGATAAGTTTTTACCGCGTTCGCCCGGTTTTTGGAAAGGGTGATGTTGCTCTGCCGCTGACCTACATTGTCCGTATGGCCCTCAATGAGCAGCATGTAATCCGTTTTCTTTTTCAGCAATTCGGCCAGTCCGTCCAACGAAGGATAAGAGGTGGTGCGGATGATGGCTTTGCCGGTGGCAAACTCCAGGTTGTCGAACGCGGCCTGGATCACTTCCTGCTCCTCTTTGGCAATGGGCGGGCAACCGAAGTTTTCTTTTACGCCGGGCGTGTTCGGGCACTTATCTTCCAAATCAATGATGCCGTCTGCATCGGTATCGGCATAAGGGCAGCCGTTGTTTTCCATTGGGCCGGGCTGTGTGGGACATTTATCATCGGTGTCGCGTATGCCGTCCCTGTCGGTATCCTTAAACGGACAGCCGCTGTTTTCGGGTAATCCCGGTTCATCGGGGCAGGCGTCTTTGTCGTCGTTCACTCCATCTCCGTCACGGTCGGGGCAGCCGAATTTTTCGGGCGGTCCGGGTAATGTGGGACACTGATCCAGTTTATCCATCACACCGTCACCGTCTGTATCGGGGCAACCGTTAAATTGCTCCAAACCACGTTCGTCCGGGCAATCGTCTTTATTGTCGATGATGCCGTCGCTGTCGCGGTCGGGACAGCCGTTCAGGTCGGCTGGACCCGCTTCATCGGGGCATCCGTCGGTTTTGTCGGTGATGCCGTCTCCGTCACGGTCTGGGCATCCGCGCAATTCCTTGGGACCCGGATCTGTCGGGCAGTCATCTTCCGTATCCTGCAGTCCGTCACCATCGGTATCTGGGCAACCCTTGAATTCCCAAACGCCGGCCATATCGCGGCATTTATCCCGCCTGTCGGAAACTTTGTCTTTATCGCGGTCTTTCGGCTTGCCGTAAGGTACCGGAATTTTCAGCAACATGTGAAAATCTACCTCGCGTATAGCTTTTTTACCCAGGCTGCTGAAGATGGTGCCGGAGCCTAAAACAAGAGGTCCCAATCGCAGGGATATTCCCGAGTTGTAGCCGGTGAGCGTGTTGTAGGAATTCGGCAGATAGACTCCGAACCATTTCATTTCGTAGCGGGGCGTGAGTGCATAGTTGTTCCACATGCGTGTTTTGGTATCGTCACGGCGACCGGAAGTGAGTGAAATGAAGGGAGAGAAATTTAGGTAAAAGCCTTTCCATACGTTATAATCAATCTGAAGGCTCAGCATGGTGGGCAGGCCCATACGGAATCTCCGGTTGTCATCGGCGCTTAAGGTGAAGATGGAATTAAAGGTGCTGTCGAGCGTTTCCACGTCTTTTACGTTGTTGAAAACGCTGGTGGGCATGTTGTTTACGTTGGCAGTGAAATTGTTGCTCTGTCCGCCTTTTTCGTAGCGAGTTCCGCCCAAATCTGTAATGGCAAAGCCGGCCTTGAGTTTGTATTTATTTTTATCGCGCCGCCAGAGTTCCGACTTGCCGTCCATTTCGTACTGATAATTGGCATATTTGGGTCTCCATTCGTACTCAAATCCGAAGTCGAATCCTACGGTGGGGTTAGCCACAAAGTTGTAAGAGAAATTGTTCAGGCCGTCCATGGTAAAGTTACTGGAGTGACCATAACTGATATCGGCGTTGAAAATGGAGAGCGTATCCGAATTGGTAAAATTGTATTCCACATCTTTTCCGAACAGATACGCTGAGCCAAGTCCCTGAAGTATTTTAATGGTGATGCCGCCTTTCAGGAAATGTTCTTTTTTATCGAGGATTACCCGTCCGTAGGAAAATCCATACTCTGCCCATGTATTGGTTTGAGCCTCCAGTCTTTTCTGGGAAAAATTGCGGTTCCAGTTTGGTTGCAGTTTAAACGATTCCCAGGCAAGATCCAAGAAGGGCTGTTCTAATCCGTTTACGTTGGTAATAGATCGTAGTCGGGCCGTGAAAGCAATCGCATCCTTAGGTGTGAGTGTCACCATAAAGGAGGGCAATTGCAGGTTTAACCCCACGTAGGCATTATACGCTTTTTTGTTATTAGCCCTCATCAAGTATTTATCGGCAAAATCGGGATCCTGAAAACGGTCGGGATTAAAAAGCGCCGTACGATCCAACCCGATGTAGTTGTTACCAACAGAGGTGCTTAGTCCGAAGAGGCTTATATCTACTTTGAAACGGCTGTCGGCAATGGAAGCCGGGTTGTAGTGCACTTTGTTTACTCCGGCATAGTTGCTCGTGGTGAAGCCGATAAAATCCTGAGCCGATAGGCTGGCAGAGACTAACAGGGCTGAGCCCGCAAGGAAAAGGCATATTTTTAGTTTGTTCATGATTTGGGTTTTGGTTCATCAAATATAATTTATTTTTTAAATTCCAACCTCAACTGGTTTTCAGTTAGGCTGAAGCTGCGTCGGTGATGCACACAGATACCGAATGTATTGATGGCGGAACGGTGTTCGGCAGTGCCGTATCCTTTGTTTCGGTCCCAACCGTATTGAGGAAATTTTTTATGCAGTTCCTGCATTTTTCGGTCGCGCTCGGTTTTGGCAAATATGGATGCCGCCGCAATGGAGGCATATTTTCCATCGCCTTTAATTATGCAGGTATGGGCGATTTTTTCAAATTTACGAAACCGGTTTCCATCTACCAGAATATGTTCGGGCTTTGTTTTCAGGGTGTGCAGGGCCTTGTGCATGGCGGCTACCGAAGCCCAGAGAATGTTCAGTTTGTCGATTTCACGTGGGGAACACTCGGCGATGCTCCAGGCAAGGGCTTCCTTTTCCAACACTTCCCGCAAGAGAAGGCGTTGGGCTTCGGTCAGTTTTTTGGAGTCGTTGAGCAGGGGATGAAAAAAGTCGGGCGGTAAAATCACGGCGGCTGCCACCACGGGCCCCGCCAGGCATCCCCGGCCTGCCTCGTCGCATCCTGCTTCGGAGAGTCCGTGATGCAAAAAGGGAAGTAATTCAGTGCCTTTTGCTTCAGGCATAGGTTTTCAGAATTTGGGCGATTTGTTCCGCAGCCAGATCCCAGGAGAAATCGTGCGCACGATGTGAACCCTTGCCAATCAGCTCTTCACGCAATGCGAAATCCGAAGTAATACGGTGCATGGCTTCGGCTATTTGTTCGGGTTTATGCGGATCGATAAGCCAAGCCGCACCTGCTGCTATTTCCGGAAGAGCGGTGCAGTCTGAGGTAATCACCGGTATTCCGCTTTTGAATGCTTCCACTACAGGTATTCCGAATCCCTCGTAAAATGAAGGAAACACGAGTGCTTCGGCACCTCGGTAAATGCGAGGAAGTGCATCGTCGGATACCTTGCCAAGGAAAAGAATATCATTCCGAAACGGGTGATTTTCCCAGGTTTGCTGCATGGAATCGGTCCACCATTGTTTTGCGCCGGCAAAAAGCAACCGGAAAGGCCCGGGATTTATTTTTCTGAATTGGCCGAAAGCCTTCATCAGTCCTACCGTATTCTTGCGTTCGTGAATGCTGCCCACATGCAGAAAATAAGGAATTCCGTCGGCAAATTCCCGTTGTATTTTTTCTTTTTCATTCGTTGACGAAACAGGCCGAAAACCTTCGGCTGTGCTGTTATACACCACGGTTATTTTTTCGGGCGGTATGTGCAGCGCCTGCATCAGGTCGTTTTTCGAAAATTGGGAAACGGTAATCAGGTGATCGGCTTTGCGGATAAAGGCGGGAAACTTGCGGAGGTAATAGTTGCGCCAGCGTGGGGCGATAAATTCCGGATGGTGCAGAAAGTTGAGGTCATGCACTACGGAAACAACAGGCGTTTTGGCATGGAGTGAAACCCAGCCGTCGGGCGAAAAGAAGACTTCGGGTTGAATGGTTTTCAGTACATGGGGAACGCTCCATTCAAAAAACAAATCCATAAGCAGGGGCAGTCGGGTAGGGGGGTAGAGTCTTTTTGTGTTTACATTTTTTGGTAGGGAATGTACATCCGAAAATGGCTTATCGAAAAGAAAGGTGAATGAATCCTGTGCCATTATTTTCGGCAGACGGGTCATGATTTCGCGGGTGAACAAACCGATGCCGTCGGTAGGACCGTGGCGGAAAAGGCGGGTGTTTGCGGCGATATGCACTTTTTTTCGGCTTTCGTGCACAAAGAAATGGATTTCCGCGTTTCAATGTGCAATTTTACCGGCTCAATGCCCATGATGCACATAACCGATTCCTACCGGCGATTTTTTGATCGATTGTTTTTGGTTTCGCTATGTGTGCTGGCTTTTGGAATTCCCACTTCTACCGTTCTGATGAGCGTGGCCCAATTCGGTTTCGGTGCCGCTGTTTTTATGGTGCCTGATTACCGCACGAAAATCAACAGACTGCTGAGAAATCCGTTCGCTCTGTTTTGGATCGGGTTGTATGTTCTTTTTTTGGCGGGTGGTTTAGCCTCGGATGATATTTCTTATTTTCTGAAAGACATCCGCGTTAAAATGCCTTTATGGGTTATTCCTGCGGCCTTGGCTCTCATGCCTCCGCTTTCCGAAAGACAATGGAATCTTGTGCTTCATTTTTTTGTGGCGGGTTGCCTGGTGGCTTCACTCGCCGGTTTGGTAATGTTCAGTACGGGCAAGGTGACCGATTTTCGTGCTTTATCGCCCATGGTTTCGCACATACGGCTCGGCATTTATTTGGTGTTTTCTTTGTTTATTTTGCTTTATTTTTCCCGTAAAAAATCTCTTTTGCCCCGTTGGGTCTATCTTGCACTCGGCCTCTTTATGGGGGCATGGTTATTTTTTCTGAAGAGTTTTACGGGTATCATCCTCTTTACGGTGTTGTTTTCCCTCATTATCTTCATTTTCTTTTTATCAGGGAGGCCGCGTCTGCGTTTGGCTTTTGGTTTTTTTGTCGGCCTTGGGTCGGTTTATCTGGCTGTTGCGGTCTGGCATTTTTACCGCGTTAATGAAGAGCCGTATGCCTCGCTGCCTAAATACACCCGGGAAGGCAATGCCTATCTGCACGACACTACTTTGAAATCGGTGGAAAATGGCAACTACATTTGGCGCTATCTCCAATTGGATGAGTTAAAAAGGGATTGGGAGAAACGGAGTGATTTACCTTTTGACGGGACCGATAAAAAAGGAAATGTGTTAAAGGCAACGCTTTGCCGTTACCTCGCTTCTAAAAATCTTCCACGGGATGCGGAGGGTATATGGACGCTTTCGGATAAAGAAATTCATCTGATTGAGAACGGCATTCCCAATTACCTGTACGCCCGTCCGTTTAACCTGCGCGGTCGAATTTATGAGACGCTTTGGGAGTGGGAGGTTTACCGGGGAACGGGAGATCCCAATGGAAAATCGCTGTCGGCAAGGGTGGAACTGTGGAAAGCATCCGTTGCAGCTGTCGTTCATTCTCCCTGGTCGGGTTACGGTACGGGTGATGTGCGCACTGCGCTTAAGCATGCCCTGCGTGGTGCGGAAAGCCCATTGGTGTATTTCGGTCAGTTCGGGCCGCATAATCAATTTTTGGCTACCTGGATGGCTTTGGGCACCTGTGGTTTTTTGTGGATGCTGATCTGTATTTTTTCGCCCCTTGCGTATGCTGAAAATCGAAAAAACTGGCTCAGCTGGGTTGCGGTAGGCATTCTGTTTTTAGCGTCTTTGAATGAAGATATTTTTGAAACCCAGGCCTCGGTCACGTTTTTTTCCTTTTTGTTTCATCTGGTTCATTCCCGGCTAATCCCCTCTCAGGAAGGATAAATATATATTTTTGCATACCAATACGTAATATCCCTATGTCCGAAAATCAGGCATCACAAGGTTTTGAGTTCAGTTCGGTAAAAATCATCGGATTCGTCGCAAAGTGGTGGAAGCCCATCACGCTGGTGAGTTTCGGGGCGGCAGTGCTCTCCGCTGCGGTATCGCTGTTCATTCCGAATAAGTACCAATCTACCGTGATCATGTTTCCCTCCACCACGCATTCCATATCCAAAGCATTGATTGATGTGCAGGGCGTTTCCAAGGCGGACATTCTTGAATTCGGTATGGAGGAAGATGCAGACCAGATGGTGCAGATTTTAAATTCGGATGAGATTTTTCAGAAAATCGTGAAGAAGTTTGATTTGATGAATCATTATCGGATCGATGCTTCTTCTAAATTGGCCCAGACCAAGCTGCGCAAGGAGTATGAAGGGAATATCAACTTTAAGCGAACGGAATACCTTTCAGTACGGGTAGATGTAATGGATGAGAGTCCGCAGATGGCCGCCGATATCGCGAATGAAATTGCCGCGCAGCTGGATACGGTGAAAAATAGAATGCAGAAGGAGCGGGCCATTCAGGGTTTATACATCGTACAGCAGGAATTTAATGAGCAGGCAGCCTTCATCAAGGCCATGGAAGATTCCATCAAGGTAATCCGCCGTAAGGGAATCAACGATTATGAATCGCAGGCCGAGGTATTGAATAAGGAATATGCTACCGCATTGGCCAAAGGCGATCAGCGGGCGGTAAAAGCGCTTGAGGATAAATTACAGATCTTGTCGGAATATGGAGGGGAATATGTGGCATTGAAAGAAGGTCTGGAGCTGTATCGGGAGCAGCTGAGTCTGCTTAAAGTGAAGTTGAATGAGGCTACCGTAGACGCCACGCAGCCGATATCGCACAAATTTGTGGTGAATCATGCCTTTCCTGCCGAGCGCAAGACCTATCCACGGAGAAGTCTGATTGTGTTAGGTTCCGCACTCGGTGCTTTTCTGCTTTCTCTTTTCGTGATCATCGGCATTGAAAACTGGAGGGCCTATAAAGCCACCTTAAACACATCTGAAAAAGCGTGACGGAAACCCGGGGAGTTCATAAGGTTCCGGTTGTCTTTTGGCTGCTTCTCGGGCTTTTTGCCACATTGAACGGGGTTTTGATCTGGCAGGAATTTTTTTGGCTTCCTGCCCTTCCCGTGCTTATCGGAGTTTTGCTTTTGGCCATTCTATCTTTGGACCAGTTTGTTATATTAATTGCTTTCCTTACCCCGCTTTCGGTAAACTTAGAAGATAAAGGCCTCGGTGCCGCATTGAGTCTTCCTTCCGAGCCGATGATTATAACAGCCATGATGCTGTTTGTCATCAAGGTACTTTTTGAAGGAAAATACCATTGGCCTGTATTCCGGCATCCGCTCACCTGGGCTATTCTTCTTCAACTCGGTTGGATGTTTTTTACCTCGGTGGTGTCCTCAAACCCTTTGGTTTCATTGAAATTTTTTATTTCCCGTCTTTGGTTTGTGCTTACCTTCTTTTTTCTGGGCATTGAAATTTTCAAGAAAAAGGAAAACATCACCCGGTTTTTGTGGGCTCATATTTTTGGTTTATTCTGCGTAGTCATTTATACCACCTATGTTCATTGGACCTGGAATTTTGAAAAAGACCCCGGGCATTGGGTAATGGACCCGTTTTATCACGATCATACTGCGTATGGGATGATTTTGGCACTTTTTCTGCCGGTGATTGCGGGTTTTACTTTTTTCAATCGCCTGAGTCTGTTTACGAAGATTTTGCTGTTCGGCATGTTTGTTATATTTCTCATCGGGTTCAGGTTGTCCAATTCCAGAGCGGCTTGGCTCAGTCTGATTCTGTCCATGGGCGTTTATTTCCTCTATCGCTTTCGCATCCGTTGGTATTTGGTGGTGCTGGCCGGTCTTGTTTCCGTTTCCGGATTTTTGCTGATCCAGGAGCAGCTTTTTATCAACCTGAGCCGTAACAAGCAGGATTCATCCGAAAATTTGGAAGAGCATCTGCAATCCATGTCCAACATCCGTACGGATGCCAGTAATCTGGAGCGGATAAACCGATGGAACAGCGCTCTGCGCATGTTCGAAGAAAGGCCCTTGGTGGGTTTCGGACCGGGTACATACAAGTTTGAATATGCCGGCTATCAACGGGCAAAAGATAAAACGGTCATTACCACCAATGCCGGAAATCGGGGTACAGCTCACAGCGAATACCTGGGTCCGCTTTCCGAGCAGGGATTTTTGGGACCTGTCTGGGTTTTACTCATCATCGGGTTTACCGTGTGGACTTTGGGTAAAGTATATTACGGCGCTGCTGATATACGGCTGCGCAGAATCGGTTTATGGCTGGGTTTGGGTTTGGTTACGTATTGGATTCACGGCTTACTCAATAATTTTTTGGAATTGGATAAGGCAGCTGTTCCCTATTGGGGTTTTACGGCTATTTTGGTGGCCATTCAGCTGCATCATTCCCGGAATGCGGCTATTGAGCATTCCGGCGTTCAATAAAAACGACAGGTAAGCAGGGCGGCATCATCCTGAAACTTGTTCTTGTCTCCGGCAAACGAGTTTAATTTCATCATGATTTCGCGGTTTAGTTCTTCGGGGCCGAGCGTTTGGTTATTCAGTACGATGTCTTTCAGGTTTTCTTGACCGAAGTATACTCCGGGCTTGCTTTCGCATTCGGTTATTCCATCGGTATAACACACCAAAAGTGAATCGGGAATGATGTCTATTTCGGCTTGTTTTGCATTTAATAATTCAGGCAACATGCCTAAACCCGGAACGCCTTCGCTAAGCCAAAGACAGTGTTTGTTTTGAACTAAAAGCGGCGGATTATGACCACAATTGATATAACATAATTTACGGGTTTCTTTGTTATATTTTCCTAAAAAGACAGTAATGAATTTTTCACCTTTGGATGCACTGTCCACCTGTCTGTTTAGTTGGGAAATCAGATTCCCCAAGTCCTGTTCAAACCGGAAAAGGGTGCGCAATGCAGCTTGAAAATTCGACATGAGCAGTGCGGCCGATACTCCTTTTCCCGAAACATCCGCGATGCAAAACGCCGTTTCCGAATCAGAAATAGGAAAGAAGTCGTAATAATCACCGCCTACATCGGTAAATGTTTTGTGAAAGGCGCTTATTTCCATTCCACCCTTTGTGGCGGGCCAATCAGGCGGAAAGAGCATGGCTTGCAGTTCCGAGGCCAATTCCATTTCTTTTTTCAGGATTTCCTGTTGTAGATTTTCCCTGGCCAGTTGTTTATTTTCCAAGGCTACAAATACCACGTTGGTGAGCGTCTGCAGGAAATCTGCTTCTGCTTTTTCTTCTTCGGTCGGTTCGCCTGATTCGTATCTTGAAAAGGTGGTTTCCGTGAGCAATAAGGCCAGTGTTTTTCCTTTGTGATGCGATGGAATGATTAAGTTGTAAAAAAGGGAATCGCTTTGCGGTACATAACGTACTTCATCTGAAAAATTTCCCAAGTAGAACAGATTTCCGTTGGTTGCCGACTTTATTTCATCGGGGCTAAGGCCCTGCGAAAATTCTGCTTTTTGATAATCTCCCGAAACCGTAAAAAGTAAAAACCTGCCTATGGAAGGGCGATTTTTGAGGATGGTTTCATAAATGTGCAGTAATTGACTTCTGGAAAAATTGTTATTGATGGCTTGGGTTAACTGCAAAAGGGATTTCACCTTCCATTTTTCATGGCGCAGTTCATCTTCATCGTATGGCGTTTGGTTTTGGTTCAATGGTTATAATCCGTTTTTTCTGAATAATTCGGGAAGTTTTTTCAGCAGGGCCCATTCCCTGTTTTTGGTAAACGCTTCTGATGTGGGATTGCCCAGGTAGCGCTTGCCGGCCTCCAAGCTTTGAAGTACGCCTGACTTGGCCAATACCTGGGCGCCTTTTCCTATATGTACTTCCTTGGTTACTCCTACCTGTCCCCAGAGTATCACATCATCCTCAATTACAACAACGCCGGCCACGGCACATTGGGCAGCCATCAGTACATTTTTTCCGATGTAGCTGTCATGCCCGATATGCACCTGATTGTCAAATTTGGATCCGTCTCCGATTACGGTATCACCGGTTACTCCGCGGTCAATGGTACAGAGTGCACCAATCTCAACCTTGTTTCCGATGATTACCCTGCCGCAGGTGGTGAATTTTTCATAGCCATCCGGTTTCCGTTTGAAGTAGAAGGCATCGGCACCGATGACGCATCCTGAATGTATGGTGACATCTTGCCCTATGATCACGTCTCCATAAATGACCACGTTGGGATGAATGACGCAATTGTCGCCGATTACCGTGCGCTCTCCGAGGTAAACATTGGGACCGATATGAACGTTTTTTCCGATGCTGCAACTCTCGGGAATGGCAGATGATACATGGGACAAGCTCCAGTTATGATGTATCAGTTTGTTGAAATCATCAAACGGTTGATCCGAAACAATCAGGGTTTTTCCGTAGGTTTCTTCGGGAATGCCGTTGATAAGCACCACGGAAGCTTTTGATTGCAGGCTTTTTTTATAATATTTGGGGTGGTCGGTAAAGGAAATATCACCATCCTCCACCATGTGAATTTCATTCAATCCGAAAATTTTTGTTTCCGGATCTCCCACTACACGTGCTCCAAGCAGGCTGGCTACTTCTTCTGCACTAAAAGGCTTTGCAAATTTCATCGCACTGTTTTGAAGCCCTAAAGGTAATCGGGGATTTTCGTAAAACAAAAAAGGTTTTTCCGAACCCGGAAAAACCTTTTTGAAATCTAAGGAGTTTAATTACCTCCCCCTTTTGAATTTTATCAATTTAACGATTCCGATGGGCAGGAATGAAGTGCCTAAAGAAAGTAAAATGATACTTAAAACCAGTAAGCCGATAAAGCCTAAAAAGCTACCAATTCCTAAAAGAACGATGCTGATGATCATGAAGATAAATCCTAATCCCAGAAATACTGATCCCATGATGATAAAAGCCAGACCCGGTTTGCCCTGCGCTTTTTCGGGACTTGCCATTTTGTTGAGTCCCACGGTTGACATGGCTTTTTCAGAATAGAGCAACCTGTTTGTTGAAGCAGGGGAATGTTTTTCCCGAATTGATTTTTCCCGGTTGCCTACTTTTCTCGGTGCAATGGTCGGGGCGTTGTCTGCGGAAGCCATTTCCAAGGACGCCGGTGCTTTTTCCGCATCAGCAACAACCGGCTCAGGGGATGTGACGAAACGTTCAACCGAAGGGGTCTCCATGAGTGGATTCATGATTTCCTTTTCAGTATTTTTTTTCTCCGACGGATCTGCCTTTTGAACAAAACCTTCCTCCGTTCTCGCTTTCTTAATATGGCGATAGCGGCGTTGTGCCTGTGCATCCGAAGTTAGGAAAGCAAAGATCAAAGACAGGCTTGACAGAAATAGATAGAAAATAGATTGTTTCATTTTTTCAGTTTTTATACTTAGAAGAAAAAAACTGAAATGAAAAATGTTCAGCAGATTATAAACAATCGCTATTTTTTGTGCTGAACACTTCTAGGGTATTTACATCTAAGGCAGTGAGATAGCCCTTTGCCGTAATTTGGGAATACACACAGCCGGTATCCAGCGGAATGAATCCCAATTCGGGTTTGCTCAGGCATAGATGGAAAAAATCGATCGTTACGGGAACATGTCCGTGAATCACTGTTTTTCCTTTTGCTTTTTCCCGGTCGTATTCAAAGTCGCGTATCCATAGCATGGCATGGGTGTCCGCAAAAATATCATCCTGCTCAAAATTGAATCCGGCGTGGGAAAACAGGTGGGTGTCCGTTTCTAAATACAGGCGTGTTTTGGCCATCCACTCCAGATGTTCGGACGGGAACTGGGCAAGTTCCTTTATTCCGTATGATTCAAAGGTTTGTTTTCCGCCGTAGGCTTCGTACCAGGCTTCAAAGGTTTTGTTTTTGGGCGTGCTGAAAAAGGAACGTTTTTTTGTTTTTTCGGCCTCAAAACAGTCCAGCAGGGTCTGCTCGTGATTTCCTCGAAGGAAAAGGCAATTTGGTTGTTTTTTTTCCAACGCCATCAAGTATTCGATTACCCCTTTGGAATCAGGGCCTCGGTCGATGTAGTCGCCCACAAACAGAAGTGTGTCCGTAGTCTGCGGGTGAATTTCATCCTCAATCAGGCGTCGGAGGGTGCGTGCGCAGCCGTGAATATCTCCTATCGCAATAAAGCGGTTCGACATGGTTATTTTTTTCCTTGTTCGGCCACCTCGGCCATCAGTTTGGCCAATGTTTCCTCATCGGCCAGAAAATAATCTTTCTGCAGTTTCAGCTGATCATCGAATTCGAACACATATGGAATGCCCGTAGGAATATTCAGCTTCAGAATTTCTTCTTCGCTCATGCCTTTGAGCACCATGACGATGCCACGCAGGCTGTTTCCGTGGGCCGCTACCAACACGTCGTTGTTTTCGAGCAGACTCGGGCGGATTTCATTTTCCCAGTAGGGCATCAGGCGTTGTATGCAATCTTTGAGCGATTCGGTGAGCGGAATATCTTTTTTATCGAGTTTGCGGTATCTGGCATCTCCGGTGGAACTGTATGGATTATTTTCGTCAAGTGGCGGGGGTGCTACGGCAAATCCTCGTCTCCAGAGGAGTACCTGCTCGTCGCCATATTTTTGTGCCGTTTCGCTTTTGTTCAGTCCGGTGAGCATGCCGTAGTGCTTTTCATTGAGCCTCCACGAATTTTTTATCGGCAGATACATCAGATCCATTTCTTCCAACGCCAGCCAAAGTGTTTTAATGGCACGCTTCAAATAAGAGGTATGGGCAATATCGAAAAGGAATCCGGCTTCTTTGAGCGATTTTCCGGCCTCACGCGCTTCTTCAACGCCTTTAGGGGACAGGGCAACGTCGGTCCATCCGGTAAACCGGTTTTCTTTGTTCCACTCGCTTTGTCCGTGCCTGAGCAACACCAGTCGTTTCATGAGTTTCGTTTTTTCCGCCGTAAAGGTAATAAACCAAAATAGGGTGCGTATTTCCTTCCCGTGGGAGTTGGTATTTTTTAAGTAAAGCGGTCTTGATTTTTTTGGTTTAGCTTTGTGCCATGGTTTCGCGTATTCTTGCTTTGGTAAGGTTTGAGGCGCTGATGGAATTCAGGAATAAGGCTCTCACCGGTTCCTTGTTCGTGTATGTCATTTCTACGGTGTTTGTCTGCTACAGGGCTTTTGAATCTGTGGAGAGCCCTGCCGTGTGGAACGCCCTTTTTTGGCTTGTGGTACTTTTTTCCTGCACCAATGCCGTGTTGCGTTCTTTTCAGCGCGAAAATAAGGGGAATGCGCTTTACCTGTACCAAACCCTGAAGCCGGGGGAGTTGATTCTGGCTAAAATAACATTTAACTACATTTTAACGCTGCTTTTGGTGGTGGGGACTTTGCCCGTTTTTTTCCTGCTTTTGGGTAGTCCGCTTAAGAGCCCGTTTGTTTTTCTTTTGGTGGTTTTTTTGGCTGCCGGCGCCGTTTCTGCCTGCCTTACTTTAGTTTCTGCATTGGCCGCAAAAACCACACACGCCGCCGGGTTGACGCCCGTGTTGGGTTTTCCCGTAATCCTCCCTTTGCTCATGGTGGCCGTGAAAGCATCAGGCAATGCCGCAGCGGGCATGAGCCTCTCCATGTATTGGGATTTACCCGTGGTTTTAGGGGCGTTCAACCTGATTCTGGTGGTTTTGTCCTACTTATTATTTCCCTACCTTTGGCGCGATTAAAAAGCAGGCCTTCGACTGCATGAATATGGGAGCGTTTTTGATTCGTAACGGTTGGAAGATGGCGGGTGTCATGCTTCTTCTTTTCTGCATTCCTCAGGCTTGGCTGTCTGAGGTTTCCATTCAGGTAATTTTGCACGAAACCATCCGCAACCTTTATTTTCACGTGACGATGTGGTTTGCCATGATTGCCGTGTTCGCCGGATCTGTGACCTATTCGGTAAAAGCCCTGCGGTCCGGAAGTCGTATACATGATATCCGTGCGGAACAATATGCCCAGACGGGTATGATTTTCGGCTTTATCGGAATTGTCACCGGTATGATATGGGCCAAATTTACCTGGGGTGCTCCCTGGGTCAATGATCCCAAACTGAACGGATCAGCCGTGAGTCTGATGATTTATCTCGCTTATTTTGTGCTGCGAGGTTCCATTTCTGACCCCGTGAGACGGTTCAAAACCGCCGCAGTATATAATCTGTTTTCTTTCATTATGCTGCTGCTTTTGATCGGATTGATGCCTCGTCTCACCGATAGCCTGCATCCGGGTAACGGGGGTAATCCCGGTTTCGGCGGGTATGATTTAAAAAATACCATGAAAGCAGTTTTTTACCCCTCTGTTTTGGGATGGATTTTAATCGGCTTTTGGATTGCCGGAATTAAATCCCGCATTAAACTGGCTCAATATCACATTCAGGAGGAAAACGGGTCTCATCTATGATACACAAACGAGTTTTAGTCTTCGTATTTGCCGTCTTTGGATGGCTTTTGACAGCCCATGCCACCCGGGATTCCATTCCGGCGGTTGTGGAAACGCCCGATACCCTGTTGGATTTGAATCGGTCGCTCGGTGGTTTGAAAGAGTTGGTCATCGCCAAGGAGACGATTATTCCGCAGGCTGTAACCGTTACACCCGAAGGACTTATCATTCTGCGGACACCCTCATTGCTGAAAGCGGATTCTTATGCCTTCGAATTGAAAGCCGTGGCTTCCGATGAGGAGGTTTATCTGGTTAGCGTGAAAATTTCCCGCAAAGGAAATACAGTTTTGGTAAACACCGTCTCTGACAAAATTGATATGGCCACAGGCTTTAGAAAAGAAGGGAAAATTTATGTGGTGGTGGCCGTTTCTCTGGTGCTTTTTTTTGTGTTGATCGGGTATCTGATTCTTTTGGATCGCAGGCAGCGAAAAATAGAGACGATGCTTCCGAACCGGGATTCCAAATGATTGTTGTAGCAATATGAAAAAGTCGTATATCGTTTTGGCGGCCATTTTAATTGCCGCCGTAGGCATCATTTACTGGTCTGTAAGCAATGCAGGAAGTTTTGCTTCGTTTGAAGAAGCCGGCGAAGCACCGGGGAAGGAATTTCAAGTGGCCGGCGTGCTCAACAAAGACAAGGAAATGGTGTATGATCCCACGGTAAATACCGACCTGTTTACCTTTTACATGGTGGATAAAAAGGGCAACGAATGCAAAGTAAGTTACAAAGGTTCCAAACCACAGGATTTTGAACGTTCAGAAGAAGTGGTTATCCACGGTAAGATGGAGGGCAATGTGTTTTTGGCTCATAAAATTCTGATGAAATGCCCCTCTAAATATAACGATTCGGGTAGCGAGTTTAAGGAAGTGTCGATGAATTAAGATGTTAGGAAATATGGCTGAAATACAATACACGGGTGAATGGCTTTGGGCGGGCACACTGGGAAATATGCTTACGGCACTTGCCTTTTCTTCGGCCCTTTTCAGTGTTTTTTCCTGGTTTTTTGCCGAAAAAAACATGCGCGAAGGGTGGTTCTCATGGGAGAAAGCAGGTGTTTTTTCGTTTTGGATCCATGCCGTTTCGGTGTTGTCCATCATCGGTCTGCTTCTTTTTCTGCTCTTTAATCACCGGTTCGAATACCATTACGTATGGCAGCACAGCAATACGTCCATGCAGATGAAATATATTCTTTCCTGCCTCTGGGAAGGGCAGGAGGGAAGTTTCCTGCTTTGGATGTTCTGGCATGTGGTTCTCGCCTCGGTGCTGCTTTTTACCGCTAAGGAATGGCGTGCACCCGTCATGTTTACCGTGATGCTGGTGCAGGTATTCCTGGTTTCCATGATTTTGGGCATTGTGATTGAGTTGCCGGCCTCCGAGTATAAAATAGGCAGCAATCCGTTTATACTCCTTCGCGAACATGAAACCATGCGCAACATGCCTTTCGTGAAGCTTCCCGATTATTTGGCGTCGCTTGACGGCAGGGGATTGAATCCGCTTCTGCAGAATTACTGGATGACGATACATCCGCCCACGTTGTTCTTGGGCTTTGCATCTACCTTGATTCCTTTTGCGTTTGCGGTTTCCGGGTTATGGCGCCGTCGATTTACCGAGTGGCTCAGCCCCGCACTTCCCTGGGCCTTTTTCGGGGTGATGATTTTGGGACTCGGCATCCTCATGGGCGGTGCCTGGGCTTATGAAGCGCTCAGTTTCGGTGGATTTTGGGCTTGGGATCCCGTAGAAAATGCGTCCTTGGTGCCCTGGCTTACCTTGGTAGGCGGAGCCCACCTCATGTTGGTTTTCCGCAATAAGGGCACCTCGCTTCTTTGGGCCTTTATTCTCATTCTCCTCACGTTCATCCTCATTTTATACTCTACTTTTCTTACCCGGAGCGGTGTTTTGGGCGAATCCAGTGTGCATGCATTTACCGATTTGGGCATGAGCGGTCAGCTGCTTTTCTATCTCCTTTTCTTTGCCTGGTTGCCGGTGGTGATTTTTACCTACAACCAAAAAGTAAGACT
>CAYYRB010000026.1:16642-31256 GCA_964473995.1 uncultured Candidatus Competibacteraceae bacterium
TTTTCTTTGCCTGGTTGCCGGTGGTGATTTTTACCTACAACCAAAAAGTAAGACTGAATTATGTGTTGGTAACGCTCTGCCTGTTTGTGTTGACTCTCGTACTCGGATTTACCACTTACATCACGGTCGGTTATCTGGTGTTTGCCCTGTTCTCCCTATTTTTGGTGTATCTCAATTATCGGCAGTATTTTCCAAAGGAGGAAAAGGAAGATGCTTTTTCTTCGCGCGAGTTTTGGATGTTCATGGGGGCGCTTGTGCTGCTGCTCTCGGCGTTTCAAATCAGCGTTGAAACATCCCTGCCTGCCTTGGGAAAAGCCTTTGGACAGGTCCCCGGGTTGGGCAGTCTGTTTCCTTCCAACATTACCTCATCCTCCGAAGCTATTGAGATTTACAATGCCTGGCAGATTCCGTTCGGTTTTTTGGTGGCTTTGTTGATGGCGGTAGGGCAATTTTTCCGTTACCGCGAAACGGAATGGAAAGTCTGGCTGCGAAACATCGCTTTTGCTTTTGTATTTTCTTTAACGGCTTCTTTTCTTATTTCCCAATTCACGGGCATGTTTTCGCGACCTTTTTACTTTTTGTTGTTTTTTGCCTCGCTGTTTGCCATCACGGCCAATCTGCACTACCTGATTGCTTTTGTGAAAGGGAAATGGCGTTTTGCCGGTCCTTCCGTGGCGCATATCGGTTTTGCTCTCATTATGGCGGGGGCGCTGATTTCCGCCGGGCATAAAAAGGTAATTTCTGAAAATACGGCCAAATCCGTCAATCTGGAAGCCCTGAGCAAGGATTTTAAAAACAATGAAAACATATTGCTGCACAAGGGTGATACGCTGCCCATGGGGGAATACCACATTACTTACAGAGCCGACTCGGTGAGTGGCATCAACCTGTTTTTTGCGGTGGATTATCTGAAAAAGAACGCATCCGGCGAATTTACCAAGGCATTTACGCTGTATCCGGTATTGCAGACCAATCCTAGGTTTGGCAACGTAGCGGAGCCATCTACCAAACATTTTTTAGGCCGTGATTTGTATACGCACCTCACTTTCGTGGATCCGGAGAAAGTGAACCGCCTGCTCGCAGGAGATTCTCTCCCCGCCGAAAATGCGACGGATCGTTTTCGCGAAATCATGCATTATGAAATTGCAGACGGGGATACGCTTTATGCCACCAATTGTTATATCGTGTACATGGGGCTGAAATCGCTCGCGCCCATTGATACCAATCTTCCAGCCGACAAAGTGCGTTTGGATCTGCAGGGCACTTTCATCATTTCTGATCTTAAGGGAAATCAATATACGATGAAACCATTGATATCCGTGGTGAACAATGCGTATGAGTCTTTCCCGGCATTCAACGAGGAAACCGGCGTAAAGATAGAATTGGTATCCATCAATGCGGAAGCGCGAAAAGTGGAGGTTTCGGTACTGCAGAAAGAGGAGAACGGCGGAAATGATTTTATCATCATGAAGGCAATCGTATTTCCGGGAATTAATTTCCTCTGGCTGGGTTGCATTCTCATGGTAATCGGTACGGGAATGGCCGTTTTAGCCCGGATATTTCGCCGGAATGCCTGATCGGTGCATGCTGAGTAAAGTCGTTGATTATTTGTAATTTTGACATTATAAAATTGAATAAATCGTAGTTATGGCAAATCAGCTTTTGGCGGGGAAGAAAGGGATTATCAGCGGTGCATTGGATGAAAATTCCATAGCATGGAAGGTAGCCCAAAAATGCAAGGAACAGGGCGCTGTATTTACGCTCACCAATGCTCCCGTAGCCATGCGTATGGGTGCCATAAACCGCCTGGCCGAGGAGTGCGGTACCAAAGTGATTCCGGCCGATGCCACTTCGCTGGAGGACTTGGAAAAACTCTATTCGGAAAGTGTTGATTTTTTGGGAGGGAAAGTGGATTTCGTGCTGCACAGCATCGGCATGTCGCCCAATGTGCGTAAAGGCAAGCCATACACCGATCTTAATTATGATTTTTATCAAAAGACCTTAGATATTTCAGCAGGTTCTTTCCACAAAATGATTCAAACGGCATTTAAAATGGATGCCGTGAATGATTGGGGCAGTTTTCTGGGTCTCACCTACATTGCGGCTCAGCGTATTTTTCCGGATTACGGAGATATGGCGGATGCCAAATCGTTGCTGGAGAGCATAGCCCGGGGCTGGGGATACCATTACGGTAAATCCAAAAAAGTCAGGGTGAATACCATTTCGCAATCGCCCACCAAAACTACGGCAGGCAGCGGGGTAGGAGGTTTTGATGCGTTCTTCAATTACGCGGATACCATGTCACCGCTGGGCAACGCATCGGCGGAAGCCTGTGCCGATTTTTGTGTGTTTATGTTTTCCGACCTCTCCCGCATGATTACAATGCAAAACCTCTACCACGACGGAGGTTTCAGCAACATGGGCATAGCGCCGGAAATTGTAGAAAAATTATCATCCTGATTAGGCGCGTGGGCAGAAGTTGTTCTACATATCGTTCCCTTTTTTCAGCACGACTCATAGGACTTTTCCTTTTGCTTATTTTTTTATCCGCAGGGTGCAACCCCAAATGTTATGATTGTATCGTAACTGAGGAGGGAACACAGGAAAAAGATACCGTCAATGTTATCTGTACGGATGATGCCCAGTACTCGGGCTCCTATTTTCAAAGTTGGAAGGTAGCCTGTGAAATTGCAGGCGGAGAAACGGTGGTGAGGGAAGGCGAATGATGCCTTTTCTCCGAGTTACATTTTCTTTTTCTTCTTTTTCTTCTTTTTGGCCATTCCCCCTCCTTTGTTGGAATTGTTTTGGGATACCACTCCAACCTGGCTGTTGACTTTGTTCAATTGAAGTATTTCTCCCGTGGAAGCCAATTTGAATTCTTCCGAAACAGTCATCTTTCCTGCGGATAAATCCTGGAGTTGCTGTTTGATCATCTCATCATTGACTGAATCGCGGTTGAAGTTCAGGTAATTTCTCTTCATCAGGTTGGCCACAATCTTGGTCAGGGCCTCTTTCTCTTCGCCTTCGGGCAGTTCGCTCCCCGCTTTGATGTAACGCTCTACCAGATTTCCGTAATGGGCAAAACGCATCTTGCGTTTAGGGTAAGCCGGTTTTTTGGGTTCGGCTTTTTTCTGAGCCGGATCCGGCATGGGATAAGGGCTGTCAACGTCTAACTCAAAATGTGCAATGATGTGCAGATGATCCCATAATTTTCGTTGGTAATCTTCTTCTTCCCGAACCTGCGGTTTCATGATGCCCATGAGCTGAATGATGGACTTTGCGGCCCGGTTACGTTCTTCCCTGTCTTTTATTTCGCAGGCCAATTCGGCCATGATTTGGATGTTTCTGCCGTATTCAGAAATAATCAGTTTGCTTCGCTGGGTATTGTATTGCATAAAAAGGAATGGTTGAATTCACTTCTGCCTTTACATCGCTGAATAGTTGCGTGTGGGCAATTTGAATGCAATAATAAGGATTTTATTCAAATATCCTTCGTTTTTTTGCTCATTTAATTGCCCGTCTGAGGACTTAGTTTTTCGATTTCGGTTTCCGTTTCACGTAGTTTTTGGCGGCAGTACGAAATTAGTTCAAGTGCCCGTTTGATTTTGTCTGTGAGCGTATCGGGATCGGCCAGTCCTCCCTCAATCTGGGCGGATAATCCTTCCAATTCTTTGAGCGCTTGCGAATAGGTCAATGCTTTTTTCATGTCAATGTGTTATTCTGTTGGTGTAATTTTTGCGGAAACCGTTCCGTCTTTAAACTCAATGTCAACTTGTTCGCCGGTGCTCAGCATATCGGCGGAACTGATAAGCTTTCCGCTGCGCCGCACAAGGCTGTATCCCAAGGAAAGTATCCAATGGGGATCCCTGGATTTGATCTGCTGTTCTAGGGAATCGAGAACATAATTTTGTTTCAGCAAGTGTTGTTCAGCTTTTGAAAACAGGTGTATCCCAAGTTTGTCTAAACTCCTTTGGTTGTGTTGAAGCTGTCTTCGGCTCTCGTGCATGATCATACGACCAGACTCTTCCAACCGGTTTTCAAATTCTGCATTATGTTCTATGATAAAGGATGCGGCTTTGGTGGGTGTTTTTACGCGGGTATGGCTCATCAGATCGGCCACGCTCACGTTTCGCTCATGACCTATGCCCGTAATAACCGGAATCGGAAAGGAAGCGATGGATGTGGCAGGCTCCAGGCAGTCGAACGGACCCAAGTCCAGCCCGCTTCCACCTCCACGCACCAGTACGGCTGCATCAAAACGGTTTGCCTGGGCTGCTGCCAGTTGTAATGCGTTTTCTATTTCTTTTTCGGCTTCTTTTCCCTGAACCCGGGTCAGAAAGGGGGTGACGTGAAAGCGATAGCCGAAAGAATTATTTTCCAATTCATGCATGAAATCGCGCAGACCGTCGGAATCCGGAGCGGTAATGAGCGCGATACGTTGTATGACCGTGGGAAGCGGAAGGCGTCGGTTTGCGCTGATGTATTCTCCGTTTTCCAGTTGAACCCAGCGGGCATATTCAGTCAACAGGCGGTTGAGTACTTCATGCCGTTCTTTTTCGATGAGCCCCAGCGTATAACTTTCGTCTATATGAGTAATACGAATCCTTAGTCCGAAAACGGAATGAAAGGTAATTTCCCCACGGAACAGAACCTGCATGCTTTTTTCAAACTTTTTACCGGTGACCGTCTCAAACCGGCGAATCAGGGGGTAGTGGCTCTTCCAGATTACGGCATCCGCTTTGGCCAGGGTTTCTCCGTTTTTCTTTTCTACCAGATTAAAAAAACAATATTGCCTGTCCGGGTAGTTTTTGATGTCGCCCGTTTCGGCAATGAAAGTGAATTCATGTCCGCTGAATACCCCTGCCACCGTGTCTTCCACGGCGCCCATCAGTTGCGATAAAGTCAAGTAGTTCGCCGCCATAATTTTTGCCATTCGGCTCCATCCAAGGTATTCTTTTTTTTCGGAATGACCAAGTCCATTTGCCATCCCCTGTTCAGGTGATTTTTATCCGAAGTTTTTTTCGGCAACGGGCAGTCCATTAATTTCGCTTCCGTGGATAAAGCGGTAAATAAATATTTAAGCAACCAAATAGCCGATTTGCCGGAGCGAATGGGTTTTTGTGGAGAAAACGCCCGCATAGGAGAAAATGGCGGGATGGAATGTAAAAAGAAATGCTGTAAGAAATACAAGCGCAAGGGCTTGCATTGCCGCAACTGTCCTAAATTAGGGTGATTAACGGGCAATCACCACGATTCCTTTTTCCACCACTTCAACGGAAGGATCATTACCGGGTTTATACGAATAGATGAACACAAAGTAATAAGTGCCGTCCGGAGCTTCGCCGAAAAGGGATTTTCCATCCCATACATCTGTGATGTCATCTGCCTGCCAAACCGCATTTCCCCAGCGATTATACATGATGAATGAGTACCCTGTAAACACGCAATTTTGCGGATCGGCGAGGGAGAATAAATCGTTTACGCCGTCCCCGTTGGGTGTGAAAATATTGGGAATGATTACTTCGCAGTTGCAATTCTCGAGCACTTTCACCACCGTGGTTTTTACGGCTGAAGTACAATTTTCGCCGAAGGCGAATACAGGAATGGAGATGGTTTCGGAAGGCGAGGAAAGATAGGGGTTGCCCGTAAATTCGCCGGTATTCCAATCAAAATTAACTCCGGGTGTGTTGGATTGTGCCGTGAGGGAGACCGGATCTCCCGGACAGATTTGGGTGCTGTCCTGAATGGAAAATTCCGGAACGGGATCTACGGCAATTTCGATGGATACCGTATCGGATAAACAGCCGTCGGCTTCCAGGTGTAATCCGTATGATACATCGGAAACAGGAGAAACAGTGATAGTTGAAGTGGTTTCACCGTCGGGTGTCCAGGTAAATGCGGCCCCGTTTACGGTAGATGAACCCGTAAGCACGACGGTATCTCCGGCGCAAATTTGCGTTGGCCCCGCAATCGAGGCAACCGGAGTCGGTTTAACCGTAAGCAGAGAAGATGCCGTATCAGAAACACAGCCCATCGTACTTGTTCCGATTGCTTGGAACAAGGTGCTTGATGATGGACTTACGGTAATTTGACCGGTGGTTTCATTTCCGGGAAGCCACAGAAAACCGGTGCCGTTTAGATCTGAGTTCACGGTAAAGGTGGCCGTTTCTCCGCTGCAGATTTCGTTCGGGCCTGATATGGAAACCTGCGGGTAGGGATTTACCGAAACACTGTGGGTGGTCTGTGGCGAAAAACATCCGAACTGGGCTACGAAAAGGCTAATATCGTAAGAGCCGCTTGTTGGCCAGGAAAGCACGAACGGGCCTTGGGATGGGTTGGTTCCTGAAAGGATGTTGGCAGACCCGAAATTCCAGGTATATCCCGCCAGAGGTGGCATATTGCCGGTGTAAGTAACCGTAACGGGTTCGTTTTCGCAGATTATCGTATCGGACAGCGTGAATGACGAAAGAGGGGCGGGATTAACGGTCACCACCACCTGATCAGAGCTTGAACATGCTGATGGATTAGCGGCCAGGGCGGTAGTTACCGTATAGATTATTTGCTGTGGAGTACCTCCCGGATTTGTCAGGGAAATGGTGGGATTGGATACGTTGCTTTGGGATAAGCCGGTAGCCGGTGACCATGAATAGACAAATAATGGATTTGGGGTAGTTCCCAATTGGGCATTTCCTCCGCTGCAGAAGGCCACATCAGCTCCTGCATCGGAGGGCGGAACGGGCGTAAAAATAGTTACATTACGTATGGAGTGGCGGTCAGTACTGCCTCCCGTACTGGCTGTGAATCCCATATAGCCGGTAAAGTTGGCCGTGTAGTTTGCCGTAAGCCAAAGTGTTCCATTTACGGTTACGTTGATGACTCCGTTGTTGTAGGTGATTTGAGCCGAATTGTATCCGTTTGACCGGATAAAACTCAGATTCCCGCCACTGTTATTTACTTTAGTGATATTAAAATTCGGTTGTGGACATTCGTTATAACCCAGTCCATAGCCCACCTGAATTTCCGGATTAGTTCCACATCCGTTGTCCCAGCTGTCGAACACAATTTTAAGTCCATTTGCTGTACCCGGAATGCCTACTCCTCCGCCCGGTACGAAACCCGCAGGGGGAATGTCTAAAAAACAGAATGCAATCCCGTCTGCGCCATTTCCGTCAAATATGCGAAAATCGAAGGTAACCACCCATTCGGTGCATATGCTCAGGTTGATCGGTTGGTTAAAAAATACGCCACCGCTTTGGTTCCCTGATGGGTTGGTCAAAATAAGTTCATTGTTAAAATTATCCGCATCACCGGGTGTGTCACCCACGGCAGCATTTCCCGTCAAATTCCAGCCGGTGGTATTCATAACGGGTTGGCCCTGCAATTCAGCAAAATTGAAGGATTGAGCATGTAATCCGGCTTTACTTAAGGGCAATAATAAAAAAACAAGAACGAGTGATGTTCGGTTAGTAAGGTGGGGAAGTTTGAGTTTCATACTTTACAAAAGTAGAAATAACTTCTTTTTTGCAAAGAAGTGTTAATTCCCGACCTTGAAAATCGAAAGGCCTGCCTTAATTTATCTTGTAATAACCAATGTGCCTTTCTCCACGCTTTGTTTCGGTGCGTTGCTGCCCGGTTTGTAGGAGAAATTGAGAACATAATAGTAGGTACCGTCGGGAGCATTTCCGAAAAGAGATTTTCCGTTCCACACCTGGCTTACGTCTTCCGAAGTCCATACCACATTGCCCCATCGGTTGTATATAACCATTTTGTACTGTGTAAACGCGCAGTTTTGCGGATCCTGAACCGAAAACTCGTCATTCACTCCGTCTCCGTTGGGTGTAAAAATATTGGGTATGGTAACTTGGCAGTTGCAGTTTTCCAACACTTCAGCAACCACTATTTTTACATCAGAGGTGCAAATAGTCCCGGCGGCATACACCGCTATTTCGATTGTCTCCGAAGGTGAGAGAATGTAGGGATTTCCGGTAAATTCGCCGTTATTCCAATTAAATACGGCACCCGGATCATCCGATGTGGCGTTTATCGTGATTTGTTCACCGGGGCAAATGATCGCACTGTCTGGAACGTTCAGGGAAGGGAGGGGATCAACCTCTACACTGAAATAGACCGTATCTGAATAACAATCATTTGCTTTGGCCACCAACCCATAGGTTATGTCTTCTGTCGGCGACACGATTAGTTGAGTGGCCGGATTTCCTCCCGGAAGCCAGGAAAAAGTAGACCCGTTAATATCAGAAGATGCCGTTAATGTAAGGGTATCGCCTGCACAGGCCTGAACAGGTCCGCTTATGGATGCCACCGGTTTTGGTTTTACGGTTACCTGAAAAGTAACATTGCCTGAGGTACAGCCCGGTCCGGAAGTTCCCACCACCGTGTAAGTGGTATTTGTGTTCGGACTTACGGTAATTGTGGCCGTAGTCTCATTTCCGGGAAGCCATTCAAAAGTGGTGCCTGCCACGTCGGCATTTGCTGCCAGCGTTACATTTTCGCCTGCGCATAGTTCACTGTTGCCTGAAATCGTCACCAGCGGATTTGGGTTAACGGTAATACTGATGTTTTGAGCCGGACCCTGACATGTACCTAATGAAGGAACCACCGCGTAAACAACCGTTTCTGTATTTGTGCCGGAGATGCTGAGCAGGTCTGAAATGGTACCCGTATTTTGGGGAGTGAGTGACTCTCCTATGACCTGGGCATTATCGGTAGCTACCCAGTTGAATGAGGCACCAGCGGGAATCGCGGCTAAAGGAAATATGACGGGGTTGCCTGAGCAGGTAGATCCCGAAGTGGACCCTGAATAAATTGGGGTCGTATTTACCGTCACGTTAACCGGCTGCGGGTTTCCCGTGCATCCGTTCAAGCTCGGAGTCACGGTGTAGGTAACCGTTTGAGCACTTGGTGTGGTATTTACCAAAACATCGTTCAGGTTGCTGCCGGTCTGCGCCGTGAGCGATTCTCCCGTTACATTGGCGTTGTCGGTAGCGATCCAGGATAAAGAAGCTCCCGGAGGAGAAGAGGTAAGGCTGAGCCCAACGGGATTTCCCGAACAAATACTGGCCGTGTTTGGATTTGTCATGGCGGGTGAGGGAGTCACAAGCACCTCAATCGTTTGAGCGGTTCCGGTACATCCGTTGAGGGATGGGGTAACCGTGTAGGTAACGGTTTCTAAGGCTGTTCCGGTATTGGTGAGCGTGTTATTTAATGTAGCTGTATTTTGGGCCGAGGTTGACTCACCCGTAACATTGGCATTGGGAGCGGCTACCCAAGAAAAGGTGGCTCCGGTGGGATTGGAAATGAAATCAATGTTTACGGTTCCTCCCGAACAGATGGAGGCGGAATCCACGCTGGCCAAGGTTACGGGAGGACTCACGGTAACCGTTATGGGCTCGGCATCCGTGCATCCGAACTGGTCTGTTGCCACAACGGTAACTGTAGTGGTGGCCGAGGGGGTGAAGGTGAACGGAGATCCTGTACCCAGTTGATTTGACCCCGCATCAAACCAGGTGTAGGTGTAGGGGCTTGAACCGAACAGGGTAGAGGAAGTAAGTTGTGAAGAGGCACCCAGGCAAATGTTGCTGTTGGTTGCCACGGGCGTAGTCTGAGGGCAAAGGTTTACCTTAATCAGGGCGCGGTAGTTTCCCGGTGTGCAGAAACCCTGCGGGGAGTCGTATACGTCGTTCCATTTTCCGTTGCTCATCTGCATAATGGCCGCATCCTCTCCGTCGTTCGATGGGAAACAACTGGAATTACTCGGTTCCCCATTGTTCCAATTGGTGAATCCCGTGGGCGTTCCGTCGGTCCAAACCCATTGACCTTCGGTGGCATTGTCATTGTAGCCTATCCAAAAGCCTCCGGTGAGTCCTGCCGCTACGCCGGCCTGCCACACTGCATTATTTTCCGCCAGGCTGGATACCGTAAGTAAGGTGACCCCGGCGTTAGATGCCCAGTTTTGCGCGGTAAACCAGGAGTTTGTTGCGTTGTTGCTGTAGTAATACCGTGCACATGGGAAGTCGGCGGGATTGACCGCCAAAGGAGAAAAGTTGGCTCCAGCCATGGCTGCGTTGATGGCGGGTATATTGCAACTGGAGAAAGCACAGGCTTGGGTGGTAATGGAAATGGGGGATGAATCCGTACAACCATATTGATCTACAACATTTACGGAAAGCGTGGTGTTGGAATTGGCTGTGTAGCTGAATGGAATTCCTGTACCAATTTGGTTGGAAGAACCGTCGAACCACGTGTAAGTGTATGGGGCCGAACCGGTAACCGTGCTTGCAGAAAGTTGAATGGAGCTGCCCACACATACGTTGGAAGCACTGGCGGTGGGCGTTACTTGTGGACAGAGGTTTACCTTGATGAGCGATGCATAGGCTTGTGATCCGCATACGGAAGCAGCATACACATCGTTCCATTTTCCGTTGCTCATCTGAATGATGGCGGCATCCTCGCCCGTGAATGAGCAGGGATCTGTGGTGTTGTTCGGTTCACCGCTGTTCCAGTTGGTGAAATTGCACGGACTTCCGTCCGTCCAAACCCAGTTCCCCTCTGAGTTTGCGTCATTATATCCAATCCATAAACCACCTGAGACACCTGCGTTGAGGGCAGCCTGCCATACGGCATCGTTTTCCGCCTGATTGCAAACAGAAAGCAGGGATGCGCCTACCGCAGCCGCCTGACTTTGGGCGGTATTCCAGTTATTGGTGGTGGCTGGGTTGTAGAAATAAAGGGCACAAGGATAACCCGGAACGGTCAACGGCTGAAAACCGGCGGCGGCCATGGCGGAGTTGATTTGTGCGATGTTGCAACCGGTTTGCCCGGTAACATTCCACACGGGGAAAGAAAAAATACCGGTGATGACTAACTTTTTTAGAAGTGAATTCATGGAAGGAGGTTTGTTCGTGATTAGTTGCTTATTTACGTAAAGTAAATTAGACAACTTAAAGCTGCTTATATATTTTTTTAAGTATGTAAATTATTGAAAGTTAAAAAGGTGAACCGTTTGCATCTCTTTGTTGGGCCAAATATAAATAAATTGACATAGCTGCGGCATTCCCCAAATTTTCTTTTTATAATTTTGGCCTTTCGTTTTTTAGGGTCTCGTAGTTCAATGGATAGAATAGAAGTTTCCTAAACTTTAGATCCAAGTTCGATTCTTGGCGAGACCACCATCTTTTTCAATAGCTGCTCCTCTCCCTGTTTTCAGCTAAACAAATTCAGAAAATTTTCCTTGTTTGATTTTACCGAAAAATGCTGTTCTATTTTTTCGCGGGTGCGTGCCGACAGCTTTTTCAGCAATTCCCGGTCTTCCGCAGGATGGTATATGGCTGTAACCCAATCGGCCTCATCACGGCAGATAAATCCGTTAATCCCCTCATCCACGATGCGCGTATTTACTCCCACCGGTGAAACCAGCGCCGGAATGCCCAGAGCCATGTATTGTAGGGCCTTAAAACCGCATTTTCCATTACTCCATTTATCTTCCGTAAGGGGCATGAGCCCGATGTTGAACTGAAGTAAATCTTCAATCTCGGTGGTTTTATTCCAGGGGATGAATCGCATAAACGGCAGGTGAAATTCGGGTTCTTTGTCGCAAATAACAGCTAGCGTAAACGGTGTTTTTCCCCAAGCCTGACAAAGAGCGGGAACAAGGTCCTCCAGGTATCGGATGGTACTGTGGGTACCCGTCCAGCCTACAACAAAATCTTCCGTATCCTGATTTTTGATGCGGTTGTGCAGGTTTTTGGTATCAATCGTGGTGGGATTGTAAAATACCTGCGAATTTACCTCCGCGGCATACTCACAGAGGAAATGATTTCCGGCCGATACCCGGTAAGCCAATTGCGACAGATACCGGGTGTTGTTCCAATTCTTGAATCGCATGAAAGCCCGGTTGCTCTCACTGGCATTGGGAATCCAGATGGCATCATCAAAATCGTAAATGATTTTTTTGGGAGCCATTTTGGCGTAAAGCCAGGGAAAAAGAGAAAGTCCCAATGGGTCGATCTCTCTGTGTATGAATATGAAATCATATTTACCCAATGAAAATAACAACCACAATCGTTTTAACCAACCGTGGAACAGCCGCGCCAATTTCGGAATAAAATGGCCTTTTGTGTATAAGATTTTCCACGCATTTTCGCTCCAGAAAGCCCGCGTTTCATATTCGATACCCTTCTCCTTCAGGTAGCCGTAATACTGCTCAAACCGAAATCGCTGACTCGGTGCGGCGGCGTGCGGATAGGGCGTTATAAAGAGAATGTTCACGAAAGCGTTTCTTCTTCTTTTTTCTCCCCTCCGATGATCGGAGCTCGTTCAAAGGGCAAACTACGGTCAAACAGATAGCGGTAGGTGGTGTAGGTGCGGTAGTTGGAGGCTCCTAGATTTTCGCACACTTTCAACATTTTTGGATTAAAGTCTCCGATCCAGCCCAGGATGGTATCCAGATAGGGCGTTTTATGGGCAATATGTTGTTCTGCAAATTTAATCATGGCTCCTTCCACCCCTTTCCCGTGATATTCCTTTACCACGCCGAATATAACACCGAACATGGTAGTGGCGGGATGCACCTTTCGGTGCCAGACGAATTTCAATTTCCCCCAAAAATTTAAACTGCCGTTTACGTATTTGAAAATTTGGTTCAGCTCGGGAAGATTTACATAAAATCCGATGGGTTTGTCTTTCTTAAATGCAAAAACCACGATGCGCGGATCATACACGGGTTTCATGGCTTTTATGGTTTTCATGGCGGTTTCATAGTTCATGAGCTTGAAACCTTCATGTCCGCCCCAGGCGCTGTTATACACTTCCAGAAAACATTCGGCAAAATAGGTGTCTTTCCAGCCCACTACGTTGGTTATGCGGATTTCCGGATCCTGTTGCAGCATTTCGGCTTTTTTCACGAATACTTCCTGGGCGGGCATCAGCAGGTCCCGGTGAAACATAAGTTGGTTATAATATACCTGAAATCCGTAATTCTCAAAAAGGGACATGTAATACTCGGGATTGTAGTTCATGGCATAGCTGGCCGGCTGACTGAAATTCTTGACCAGCAAACCCCAGAATTGAAGTTTCTCCCCGAAATTGACCGGGCCGTCCATGGCTTCCATCCCTTGTTCTTTCAGCCAATCCTTTCCTGTATCAAAAAGCAGATTCGCCGCTTTTTGGTCATTCACACATTCAAAAAAGCCTACACCGCCCGTTGGCTGCTTAAATGTATTGGCAGTTTTCGGGTTCACGAAGGCGGCAATGCGCCCCAACAATTTCCCTTCGTTATCTTTCAGAATCCAACGCTGAGCGAATCCTCCGTTGAATAATTTGTTTCGCTTGGGATCAAAAATTTTCTCGATATCCTGGCGCAGGTGCGGAACGAAGTAGGGATCACCCGAATAAATTACCCTTTCTACTTTGAAAAATTCATGGTTCGTTCGTGCATCGTTAACGGGAATAATCTGCATAACACTGTTTCTAAAAGTGGTAACGAATGTATAAAAAACAATTCATGTTCTTTTCGGGGAGGATTGCTTTACTTTGTTTCATGAAGTTGAGTTTTCAGAATAAAACCGCCATAGTGACGGGTGCCGGCTCGGGAATAGGCCGTGCCCTAGCCGAAAAATTGTCTGCCGCCGGTGCCAACGTGGTGCTTGCCGCACGGACCGAAAAAACCATCCGCGAATTGGCTCTGGACTTGGATAACGGAACCGGAAATGTAGTGGCCGTTCCCTGCGACGTGAGTAAAGAAGAGGATTGCCGCCGGCTCATCGAGCAAACCGTAGAACGTTTCGGCACCGTTGATCTGCTTATTAACAACGCAGGCATATCCATGCGTGAACTCTTTATACATACCGAACCGGCAGTGCTTAAACAAGTGATGGACATCAACTTTTGGGGTACCGTGTATTGCACGCGTTTTGCGCTGCCGTTTTTGTTGAAGTCAAAAGGCTCGGTGGTGGGTGTTTCATCCATCGCGGGGTATAAGGGGTTGCCGGCAAGAACGGGCTATTCGGCTTCTAAGTTTGCCATGCAGGGTTTTTTGGAAAGTCTGCGCATCGAGAACCTGAAAACCGGGCTGCATGTGTTGATTGCCTGCCCCGGATTTACCGCTTCCAACATACGCAACACCGCGCTTAAAGGCGACGGCAGGGTGCAGGGCGAATCGCCGAGGGATGAGGCCTCCATGATGCAGCCGGAGGAAGTGGCCGATCATATTTTGCGTGCCGTACAAAAACGAAAATCTACGCTCGTGCTCACCCGGCAGGGAAAACTTACCGTACTCCTCAATAAGTGGTTTCCAAGTTTTATGGATAAAATGGTATACAACCACATGGCCAAGGAACCCGATTCGCCGCTGGGCTGAAAAATTTTAAGGCCAAGAGCCAGGATATCAGTAATTGAAGCAAGTATCAAGTAGCAGGTATCAATACCATAAACTACCGCCTTTTGCCTACTGCCTTTTGCCCAATAACCGATAACCGATAACAACCAAACAATTGAACAAGCCCTACTATTGCCTATTGCCTATTGCCTTCTGCCTATTGCCTAATAACCAATAACAGAGCCAAGAGCCAGGAGCCAGGATGAATTTGAAAATGTGATA
>CAYYRB010000027.1:0-30623 GCA_964473995.1 uncultured Candidatus Competibacteraceae bacterium
GGATGCATACTGCCCCTCGGTACGAAAATAAAAACGCCCCCACCTGAAGGTGAGGAACATTTTCAATTCATGGCCCAACAGGATTACTCCGTGATCCTGTTTGAACAACGTCAACAAACACACACGCCGCGCTTCGCTTGCGCTTTTTATTTTCTTCCCCTCGGATGCATACTGCCCCTCGGTACGAAAATAAAAACGCCCCCACCTGAAGGTGAGGGCGTGTGTGTTTGCATTTGTGGGAGCAACAGGATTCGAACCTGTGACCCTCTGCTTGTAAGGCAGATGCTCTGAACCAGCTGAGCTATGCTCCCGAAACCGAACCGAATCTCTTCGAAAACGGAGGGCAAATGTAGAAACCTTTGGGCACTCTGCAAAACACTCAGGAAAAAAAATTAACAAAAACCGATAATTCCCTGTATTTCAAAGAGAAAAAATAAAGGAAACGGCAAAAATTTGGGCACATCCGCAAAATTGATTTACCTTTGCGGCATGGTCGCGTTTACATCAACATCAAACGGACCCCACGCACAACACTTGGAAGAAAGAAAATCGGCCCATATTGACCTCGCGTTTGCCTCCCAAACAGACGCCGTTCAATCAGACCCCCGGTTTTTCTATGAACCCGGCCTTTCCGGGCACCCCAAAAATTCACTCGTCCCCTTCGAATTCCTGGGCAAACTAGTGCACGCCCCCATCTGGATCTCCAGCATGACGGGAGGCACCGAAATGGCAAGGCACATCAACCGCAACCTGGCACGCGCCTGCGCCGAATTCGGCCTGGGCATGGGGCTGGGTTCCTGCCGCCCCCTCTTGGAAGGAAACGAACGCTTCGACGATTTCAACCTGCGCCCCATCCTGGGCAACGACAGGCCCTTTTACGCCAATCTGGGCGTAGCCCAGCTGGAAGAACTCTTCGCCGCGGGGCAGGGAGAACGCATCCTCCGCCTGGTGGAATCCATACAGGCCGACGGACTCATCATCCACATCAACCCCCTGCAGGAATGGTTTCAGCCCGAAGGCGACCGCTATTTCCGCTCGCCCCTTGACATCACCGAAGAAGTGCTCCGCACGGTTCCCTTTCCCGTCATCGTAAAAGAAGTAGGACAGGGCATGGGACCGGAAACCATCCGCGCTTTCCTGAAATTGCCCATCGCCGCGCTCGATTTCGGTGCTTTCGGAGGTACCAATTTTTCCAAACTGGAAATGCTCCGCGACAAAAACGGCCGGGCCACCCAGTTTGAACCGCTCATCAACGTGGGCCACACGGCCACCGAAATGACGGACTTCGTAAACCGCATCGTGCAGGAAGAAGGCAGCAAAATAGAATGCCGCTCGGTCATTGTATCGGGAGGTATCGCCTCTTTCCTGGATGGCTACTACCACACGGAAAAATTGCAGATTCCCGCCATCTACGGTCAGGCCTCCGCTTTCCTGAAACATGCCACAGGCGACTACGAAACCCTGGCCGCATTCGTGCAGGCCCAGATTGACGGACTTCGGGTGGCCAAAGCCCTGTTGCGCATCAAGGAATGATTCCGGCTTGTTTAAGCATATCCGCAAAATAATCACCTAACGTAAAACAAAAACCGCCCACACCACGTTTCAACGTGGGGCTAAATTGAAACACAGAATGAAACCAATTCCAAACGGATTTTCGAAACTCTCCAAAGTACAAAAACTGGAAGCCGTAGCCGGACAATTTGCCGACGCCGAGGCAGTGAAGGCGGAACTTATGTCGTACTGGCACGCAAATCCCGACAAACAAAAGGTATTTGATGAATTTTCGGAAAATACGATTACCAATTTTTACTTTCCCTTCGGCGTGGTGCCCAACTTCCTGCTCAACGGAAAAAATCTGATGATTCCCATGGTGATTGAAGAGAGCTCCGTAGTGGCGGCAGCCTCTAAAAGCGCCAAATTCTGGGCCGATCGCGGAGGCTTTCGCGCCGAAGTAATCTCTACCGTAAAAATAGGTCAGGTGCATTTCCTTTGGAACGGCTCCAAAGAAGCACTGTATGGCCATTTCCCCGAACTCAAACATGCCCTGCTCACCCAGACCAAGCACATCACCTCCAACATGGAAAAAAGAGGCGGAGGCATTCTGGATATCGAGCTGGTGGACATGACCGAGTTTGAACCCGGCTACTACCAACTCAAGGCCTCCTTTGAAACCTGCGACTCCATGGGCGCCAATTTCATCAACTCCTGCCTGGAAGAGTTTGCCCTCATTTTAAAAGATTTCGTGGGAGAACACGAATCCCTGGGAAACGAACATCCCGTTACGGTGATCATGTCCATCCTGTCCAACTTTACTCCGCAATGCCTCGTGAAAACATGGGTGGAATGCCCCATCCGCGATTTGGGCACTTTTGATGACGGACTGACGGCCGACGAATTTGCCCAAAAATTTGCCAAAGCCGTAAAAGTGGCCCAGGTGGATACTTACCGCGCCACCACGCACAACAAAGGCATCTACAACGGAATTGATGCCATAGTACTCGCCACCGGAAACGATTTCCGCGCGGTGGAAGCCTGCGGACACACCTATGCCTCGCGCAACGGGAAATACAGCAGCCTGAGTGACATTGACCTATCCGACGGAAAATTCCGTTATTCCATCACCGTGCCCATGGCCCTCGGCGTAGTCGGAGGCCTTACGGCGCTGCATCCGCTGGCGCGCAGATCCATCGAAATGTTGGGCAATCCGACAGCACCCGAACTGATGATGATTGCCGCGGCAGTAGGTATGGCCAATAACTTCGGGGCCCTGAAATCGCTCACCACCACGGGCATTCAGAAAGGACACATGAAAATGCACCTGCTGAATATCCTGAACCATTTTGAAGCCACCGACACGGAAAAAGAAGCCGCGGTGGAATACTTCAAAACACACAAAGTGTCGTTCAATTCCGCACGGAGTTTTCTCATTGCCTATCGGGAAGAGTTGATTAAAACGGGCGTGAAGAAAGCCGAGGAAGTAAAAACCGACCTGTAAACCGATTGCATAAAGCGCCATTCCCGGGTTATCCGCGGGATTTTGTTACCATTGCGGCATGAACGGGGAATACAGCAGAAAAGCACACGGAAAATTTTTGCTCACGGGCGAATACCTCGTGCTTAAAGGCGCGGAGGCATTGGCCGTTCCCCTAAGTCTGGGCCAAAGCATGCTGGCCGTGCCCAACGACGGAGATTCCATTTACTGGGAAAGCTTCGCCCCCGGCGGAAAATGGATGGAAGCAGCCCTGCATGCACCGAGCCTGCAAAAGTTGGCCGGTGAGGATGTAGCCAAGGCGGAACGGCTGGCAGACGTCATCCGTGAAATCAGAAAACAAAACCCCGACTTTTGGACCCGGGGCGGACGGTGGGTGCGCAGCGACCTGGATTTTGATCCGGCCTTCGGTATGGGGAGCAGCAGCACGTTTTTGGCACTCCTTTGCGATGCCGCGGGAGTAGACCCGTTTCCCGTGTTGCAGACCACATTCGGCGGTTCGGGGTACGATCTGGCCTGTGCGTTTGCCCAATGCCCCATCATCTATACACTGAAAGACCATAAACCCACCGTTAAACCCGTCAGTCTTTCCACCAACGTGACGCAACATCTGCTGTTTGTTTACAGCGGAAACAAAATGATTTCCTCGGGCGAAGTGAAAAAGTTCGGGACAATACCCGTGGATGAGGCCCTGATTCAGCGCATGACGGAAATTACGCGCACCGCGGCCGCCGCCGACAACCTGAAAGACTTTACCGGACTGATGACGGAACACGAACAGATGCTGGGGGAAATTTTGGAGCAACCCACACTCCGGTCGCGCTTTCCCGATTTTGAGGGCACCGTAAAATCCATGGGTGCCTGGGGTGGCGATTTTTTCCTTGCCATGGCCGAGGATACCGAACAAGCGGCGGACTACTTCCGCAACAAAGGCTTTAATCCAGTTTACACTTACGAGGAAATCGTCCTGTCCGCCTGAGTATTTTTTTTACTTTTGAAGCATGCGACATTCCAAAAATTACCTATTCGCCTATCTGCCGCTTTTTGTGTGCGGCGCACTTTTGTTTTCCTGCAAAAAAGACCAGGACAAAGGCCCGGAGTTGATTTTTAAATTTCAGTTCGACTCCACCCTGGCCCGCCTGAACAATGTGGGTCAACCCTCCACGGTGCCATCCGGGAATGCGGCGCAGACACCGAAATTCAATCTGCTCAGCGGACATTACATCGAATTGGCACCTACGGCCTTCACCGCTTTGGGAACAGGCACCGTGCTCTATCTGGCAGACGAAGTGAATGCTCCGAACGGGCAATTCAGCCGAGCGATAGACCATAACAAATGCCGTCCCGTAGGCAACGGGGAAACCTTTTTCTCCATGCCTTTGAAAAACGTGCCGGCGGGCACGTACGAATGGCTCCGGGTGTCGTTGGCTTATCAAAACTACGACATCAAATATGCCTTCACAAATCCGTTGAATCAAAGCCAGACGCTGTATGCGGATGGCACGGTTGCCTCGTTTATCGGATATAACACCTACATCACTGATTACCGGATAAAGAACGAAACCATCCCCGTAAACGGTCCGAAATTGCAGGGCTATTGGGGCTTTGAAACTACCGTTTTGGGTACTCCCTACACCACTACAGGACAAGCTCCTCCGGGTGCGATCACGGTACCCAATCCGATTTTCAGCACCTCACCCATTCCATCCGGTTCCTGTGTGGTAACGGCCGCATTCAATGAACCTTTGATCATCAGCGGAAACGAAACAAAAGATATTACCGTGACGGTGTCCATTTCCATCAACCGCAGTTTTGAATGGAACGAAGTGGTGCAGGACGGTTGGTTTCAACCCGACAAGGGAGAAGTGCCCGTGGATATGGGCGTACGGGGAATTTACCCCACCTGGCAATAACATCTTACTTGCTGCGGATAGCCTCTACCGGATCGAGGCGGGAAGCCGAATAAGCGGGAATGATGCCCGAAACCAATCCGGTAATCACCGAAATGCTGACGCCGATGAGTGCGTTCATGGGACTGAGCAGCATGGGAAAATCAAGCAGTTTAGCCGCAACAAGCGTAGCCAGAAATACCAGCAACAGTCCCACCATGCAGCCTACCAAAGAGAGCACAACCGCCTCGGTAAGAAACTGAATGAGTATAAAGTGACGCTTGGCTCCTAACGCTTTTTGAATGCCGATCATCTGCGTACGTTCCTTCACGGAAACAAACATGATGTTGGCGATACCGAAACCGCCGATGAAGATGGAAAACATACCGATGAGCCAACCCACGACATTAAGCACCCCGAAAATAGCATTCGTCTGATTAGCCAGGATGGTGATTTCGTTCAAGGAAAAATTGTTTTCGTCAATCGGCTTTAATTTACGACTTCCGCGCATGATACCGGTGAGTTCGTCTTTCATGGCCTCCATGGTAATGCCCGGTTTGGCTTTCACCAAAATTTCGGTGAACATGTCCGGATTTTTCAGGTTGATGAGCGTACGGAAAAAAGTGATGGGAACAAAAACGGCATCATCGTTAAACCCGCCGAAAAGACCTTTCCCTTCTTTCTTGAGTACCCCGATGACACGGATTTTGGCGCCTTTAAACACCACATCCCGGTCTATGGCGCGCGATCCGGGAAAAAGATCCTCAGCAATGTTTGCACCCAAAACCGCCACCGGCATACCCATGCGGGCCTCACTTTCTGAAAAATAACGGCCCTCCCCCAGCGGGAAACTCCAGACCTCATTAAACTCTTTAGAAATGCCATACACGGAAATGCTTTCCCTGTATTCGTTGTGCGACTTAACCAATCCCATGGATTGAGCGCGGAAAGCCATTGCACCTACCGTGGTGGAACGTGATCTCACCATTTCCAGATCGGCAAAGTCGGGATTGGGCCGCCTCAGAAATTTCCACCAGGGATAATCGGGACCCATATCTTCCCAGGCCCATTTACCGATGAAAATCACATCACTTCCCAGCGACGTGATGCTGTCCTCCACGCTTTTCCGCAGTGAATCCACCGCCGAGAGCACGGAAATAATGGAAAATATACCGATGACGATGCCCAGCAGCGAAAGTACCGAACGCAACTTGTTGGCCCAAAGAGCCAAAAGAGCGAACAAAAAACTTTCCTGAATCTGCCTGAAAAGCATGTGAGTATCTTTTGAAATATTTAAAAATTGCGCCCTCCAAAGTACGGCCATTTTTTTCACTTTTGCTGCCTGATTAGACAATAAGCCGATATTTATCCACCAAGTAACAGCACGGACACCCAAAATGAATACCGAAGGAAGAAAAAAAATAAAACGGGCCTTGATTTCCGTTTTTGATAAAACAGGTCTTGCCCCGATTGCCGAAGAATTGCATCGCCAGGGAGTTGAGATTTTATCCACTGGCGGCACCCGGGAATTTTTGGAAAATAGGAGTATTCCGGTGATTGCCGTGGAAGACCTTACCGACTATCCTTCCATACTCGGCGGGCGCGTAAAAACCTTGCATCCCAAAGTATTCGGAGGTATTCTGGCCCGCTCCGAAAATCCATCCGACAAGTCCGAATTGGAGCAATTTGACATTCCCTCCATAGATCTGGTGATCGTAGATTTATATCCCTTCGAAAAAACCGTTTCTTCCTCCTCGGTGGCTCAGGAAATCATTGAAAAAATTGATATCGGAGGCATTTCGCTCATCCGCGCGGCGGCTAAAAATTTTCAGGATGTGCTTATTGTTCCCTGCGTAGATTGGTACGGATCATTTTTTGAATTGCTGCAGGCCGGAAATGGAGAAACCACGACGGCCCAAAGACGACGATTTGCCGCGAAGGCATTCGAGGTTTCTTCGCATTATGACTCCGCCATTTTTAACTGGTTTAACCAGGATGAACATCTGCCCGCACTGAAGATCAGCGAAAGCCGCTGTAAAACCCTCCGCTACGGTGAAAATCCGCACCAGCAGGGATACTTTTTCGGCCACTTTGAAGACGCTTTTGACCAGCTGAACGGTAAAGAAGTTTCCTACAACAATCTGCTGGATATCGATGCGGCGGTAAACCTGATGGCCGATTTTGAGGAAACGGCATTCGCCATTCTGAAGCACAACAATGCCTGCGGAATGGCAGTAGATCAAGAATTAAAACAGGCTTATTTGAAAGCTTTGGCCGGCGATCCGGTTTCCGCATTCGGCGGCGTTCTGATAACCAACCGAACCGTGGATTTGGCCACTGCGGAAGAAATGAATAAATTATTTTTTGAGGTCATCATTGCTCCAGAATATGAACCTGCAGCCCTGGAATTGCTGAAATCCAAAACAAACCGGGTGATTTTGCTTCAGAAAAAAATACATGCGGCCAATACCGTGGTGCGTACCGCACTCAACGGATACCTGGTTCAGGACCGTGACAGCGCCTCCGAAAGTGCCGACAGCCTGAGATCCGTGACGGAAAAAACCCCTGACCAACACCAGCTCTCCGACCTGTTGCTTGCGGTAAAATTGGTAAAACATACCAAGTCGAATGCCATCGTATTGGCCAAAGAGGGGCAATTGGTGGGTATCGGCACGGGGCATACCTCCCGCGTGGATGCCTTGAGGCACGCCATTTCCAAAGCGGCGGAAGCCGGCCTTTCCATTAAAGGAGCTGTTATGGCGAGCGATGCCTTTTTCCCCTTTCCCGATTGTGTGCAGATTGCCCACGAAGCGGGAATCGGTGCGGTTGTGCAACCCGGCGGTTCCGTGCGCGACAAAGATTCGATCGAATACTGCAATGCCCACGGGATAGCCATGGTGGTAACGGGAATCAGGCACTTTAAGCACTAATAAATTTCCGCGACAAAACACATGGCGGAAAATAAAAAAGGCCAATAACAGGTATTTCCGATTATTTATTTGTTTTTGAGGGCGAAAAACATATATTTTTGCGCACGGGTTCGTGAAGATCTCAAAAGAAATTTAAGTACTTGATTCCGTAATCGAAAAAGATAATCAACCGTGGGTTTATTCGACTTTTTAACGCAAGAAATTGCCATTGATCTTGGCACCGCCAACACGCTCATCATCCACAACGACAAGGTAGTGGTAGATGAGCCCTCCATCGTGGCGATGGATGTAAAATCGGGCAAAGTAATCGCCATCGGCAAGGAAGCCCTGCTCATGGAAGGCAAAACCCCGTCCCGCATAGAAACCATACGGCCCTTGAAAGACGGTGTTATCGCCGACTTTTATGCCGCCGAGGAAATGATCCGGGGCATGATCAAAAAAATTACCAACAAAAAAAACTTGATCAAGCCTTCATTGCGCATGGTCATCTGCATCCCATCCGGCATTACGGAGGTGGAAAAACGTGCGGTAAAGGACAGCGCCGAGCATGCGGGCGGAAAAGAAGTATACCTGATTCATGAACCCATGGCAGCTGCCATCGGGATAGGTATTGATGTGGAAGAGCCAAACGGCAACATGGTGATTGACATAGGAGGTGGCACGAGCGAAATCGCCGTTATTTCCCTGGGAGGTATCGTATGTGACAAATCCATCCGCGTAGCGGGTGATGATTTCAACAGCGACATCGAAGAATACATGCGCAGGCAACACAACATGATGGTGGGAACGCGCACGGCAGAACGCATTAAAATCGAAGTGGGTGCCGCATTGACCGAGTTAGACAATCCGCCGGCCGAGTTTAAAGTGCATGGCCGCGACCTGATGACGGGAATTCCTAAAGAACAAGCCATCAGCTATTCAGAAATTGCTTACGCTTTGGATAAATCCCTTTCAAAGATTGAGGCAGCCGTTTTGAGCGCTCTAGAAATGACGCCTCCGGAACTTTCGGCAGATATTTACAAAACCGGTATTTATCTCACGGGAGGAGGAGCCCTGCTGCGCGGATTGGATAAGCGCATCAGCCTCAAAACAAAATTGCCGGTGCACGTAGCCGAAGATCCCCTTCGCGCCGTGGCGCGCGGAACAGGAATCGCGCTGAAAAACATTGACCGGTTTACCTTCCTGCTGAAATAATCGCCCAGAAATAATACCCCGGCATAAGCATGCAGAATTTTGCCGAATTCTTCCGCAAGTACAGCAAAATCATGCTTTTTCTACTATTGCTGGGAATCAGTTTTTATTTTCTTTACCGAAACAATCAGTACCAAAAGGTATTGATTTTTAACGCATCCAACAGCGTAGCGGGCAGTTTTTATTCGCTGTATGCGGATGTTAATGATTACTTGTACCTCCGCAGAAATAACCGGCTTCTGGCAGAGGAAAATGCCGCTCTCCGGGCTCAGTTACTGGCCGACAAATACAAGATTTATACTAAATGGATTAATAGCGATACTACCTATAAACAGGTTTACCGATACATTCCCGCCAAGGTAATCAACAACTCGGTAGATAAGGCGAATAACTATGTAACGCTGAACATCGGCCGCATTCACGGAGTGAAACCCGACATGGGCATCATTTCTCCCGAAGGTGTGGTTGGGGTGGTGAAAAGCGTTTCCGACTATTTTGCGGTAGGTATTTCGCTGCTGCACCGAAAAACCCAGCTCAGTGCACGACTGCGCGGCTCGGATTTTTTTGGGTCGCTTCAATGGCAGGGAACCGATGAAAACACCCTCATGCTCGAATACATTCCTTCCTACGCCAAAATTACCCCCGGAGACACGGTAGAAACTACCACGTACTCATCGATTTTTCCGGAAGGATTACCCATAGGAATCGTAAAAAGCTATGAAGTGGATTCCGATGAAGGCTATTTCCGCATCAAGGTGAAACCGAGCACCGAATTTCGCCGGCTCAATTCGGTTTATGTGGTTGATTTTACACCCAAAAATGAACAGGAAAATTTGGAAAACGAAGCGAAGAAAGGAGATGAGGAATGATTGGAAACTTACTCCGCTACAGCGTCACCTTCCTGTTTCTGCTCTTTTTGGAAGTATTTATAGTGGCTAAATTCAACATCCACTTTTACGTAAATCCGCATGTATACATTCTGTTCATCATCGTTCTGCCCGTAGTTACGGGAAGGCATATGATTCTTTTCATGGGATTTTTGATGGGTTTCATTCTTGACCAATTTATGGGCACGGGAGGTTTGCATGCAGCAGCCACCCTCATCATGGCCTCTCTGCGCGGAACATTGCTGGGCGCTTTCGCACCGAGGGAAGCGTACGGTAGGGAGCATTTTCTGACCATCGAACGGTTCGGTCTGGTCAACTTTCTGCTCTACTGCGGATTTATGATTCTCATTCACCATTTTTTTCTTTTTCTGTTTGAACTGTTCACCTTTCGAAATTTTTTATTCACACTGCTGAGAACCTTATTCAGCGGCCTGTTATCTTTGGTTTTGATTACCGGGTTGCACATGCTGATCTCCCGCAAAAAAAGCACATGACGGAAACAGGAAATAAGCAGTGGATTTTTGTATCAGTTTTCCTGCTGTCGGGTTTTCTCTTTTTGCTAAAGCTGACCTCGCTCCAAATTTTGGATGATGACTACAAAGGCTATGCACACTCCAACGCCATTCGCCGCGTGGTGCAATACGCGCCGAGAGGATATATCCTGGACCGGAATTATGAATTGTTGGTTTACAATGAGGTGTCATACGACCTGATGGTAACCCCGAAGGAATGTGGCGATTTGGATACCGTTGAATTTTGCCGCCTGGCCGACCTGAGTAAAGAAGATTTTGTAAAATCCATGAACACCATCCAAAAGATGGTGAAAGAAAAAAAGTTGTCGAAAAGTCAGCCGACGCCGCTGGTAAAACAAATGTCGAAAGAGGCCGTGGCCGGGCTGGAAGAAAAGATGTACAAATACGAAGGATTTTACCTGCAGCCCCGTATTTTGAGAAAATACCCCAAAGCGGTGGGTGCTGGGATATTGGGTTACATAGGCGAAGTAGACGACGCCAAGGTAAAAGAAAACCCCTATTACCGTCCGGGCGACTACGTGGGCAAAAGCGGATTGGAAAAATCCTATGAATCTGTATTACGTGGAGTGAAGGGCGTGAAAAACCTTTTTGTGGACAACCTGAACAATCCCCGGGGCAGCTACATGGACGGCGCCTATGACACGGCCGCCACACCGGGCCTGAATTTGGTGAGCACGCTCGATATCCGCATTCAGGAATACGGAGAGCAACTCATGCAAAACAAAAAAGGATCCATCGTGGCCATAGAACCGGCTACGGGCGAAATTCTCTGTATGGTTTCTTCACCCACCTATGATCCGAATCTTTTGGTCGGACGCAGCATCAAGAAAAACTACCCCGAACTGGTTTTGGATCCGAATCTGCCGCTCTACAACCGGGCCATACAGGCGGTTTATCCGCCGGGTTCCACCTTCAAGCCCGTAACCGCTTTGGTTGCTTTGGATGAGGGTGTCATCAGCCCCTCATTCGGCTTTCCCTGCGGCGGCGCATACAACCTTTGCGGACGACCCATCCGTTGTACCCACGCAGGAGGCGGACATGCGGCCAACCTACGCGCAGCCATGGCCAATTCCTGCAATGCGTATTTCAGCCACCTTTACCGGCTTTCCATAGATGCCAAGCGATGGGGAAGCGTAAAGTACGGCCAACAGCGGTGGAAAGAATACATGAATGCCTTTGGATTGGGCCACCCGGTAGGAATTGATATTCCCAACGAAAAGGGAGGAAATATGCCCGATTCGGCGTATTACAACCGGATGTACCGCGGCTCCTGGAATTCCTGCACCTCGGTATTTCTGGGTATGGGGCAGGGCGAATTGCTGATGACTCCCCTGCAGATGGCCAACATGATGGCGCTGATTGCCAACAAGGGCTATTACTGTATTCCCCATCTGGTGAAATCCATCGGGAATGATCAGGAGCACCCGCTTTTGGATAAATACCGCCGAAAGCTGAAGGTGGCCAACATTCCCGACAGTGCCTTCAACAGCGTAATTCTGGGCCTCATGGATGTGGTGGATCGGGGCACCGGCCGGGTGGCCAAAATGGAAGGCATTGAAGTTTGCGCCAAAACGGGAACCGCAGAAAATTACCGGGTGGTGAACGGCGTGCGGGTAAAACTGCAAAACCACTCCATGTTTGTGGCCTTTGCCCCCAGAGAAAATCCCAAAATTGCGATAGCGGTAGCCGTGGAAAACGCCGGTTACGGCGCCACGTGGGCGGGCCCGATTGCCAGCCTGATCATGGAAAAGTACCTGACCGGCGAAGTGAAAAGACCCGAATTGGAAAAACGCATGTTCGAAGGAAACCTCATGGAACTTAAAATCATACCGGATAAACCAAACTGATGCGGCCCGAAAGAAGCATAAAAAGAGAAGCCAAGGTAGATTGGATGCTGGTACTGCTGTATCTGTTCATCGTCGTTTTCGGATGGATGAACGTGTATGCAGCCACGCGGCCAAATGACGATGATGAATTGTTCCGTTTTGCCACAGCCTACGGAAGACAAGCCATCTGGATCGGGATATCCCTGGTTGCCGCTTTGGTCATCATGTTGTTCGACAGCAAATTTTTCCCCGCCTTTGCCTACCCCATTTACCTCACGGGCATTTTCTTTCTGCTCGCCGTTCTGGTTGTAGGACAGGAAGTAGCCGGTTCCAAATCCTGGTTTGTGATCACCGAAGCCATCAAATTCCAGCCGTCTGAATTCGCCAAATTCGCCACGGCCATCGGACTGGCTAAATTTATGGGTGAAAAAAACTTTTCCTTCACCACCACATCCCGATTGAACAAAATTGAAGGGGATAACATGAAATCATGGCCATTCCTGCCCTTTCGTCTCATCGGGATAAACTCTTTGGAAGGCGGCTTTTCCATGATGTTGTTTTTGGTGCCCGCAGCGCTCATTTTATTGCAGAATGATACCGGATCCACCATGGCCTTCGCGGCGCTTTTTTTGGTTTTCTACCGGGAAGGAGTAACGGGTGCCATACTGGTTGCCGGAATCGTCATGGCCACCTTGTTTTTACTTTCGGTAGTGGTGGCCCAGGTGTACCTCATTATCCCGGTGGCAGCCATCGGAATCATCATTTCGGTGCTGCTTTTTTTCCGCAGATACTGGAAAATCGGTTTACTCACTACCCTGCTCACGCTGCTAGCCGTAGGCTTCATCATGGGTTCCCGGCTTATTCTGGACAACCTCAAGCCGCACCAAAAAAACCGGGTAGAGGTGCTGATGGGCGTAAAAAAAGACCTGAAAGGGGCTGGATATAATGTAAACCAAAGCAAAATAGCCCTCGGGTCAGGCGGCCTCACAGGAAAAGGATTTCTTCAGGGAACACAGACCAAGTACCGCTTCGTCCCCAAGCAATACACCGATTTCATCTTCTCGGCCGTGGGAGAAGAGTGGGGATTTCTGGGTGCCGGCATGCTTATTCTCGCTTTTGTAACTCTGCTGGTTCGCATTGTTTTGCGAGCGGAAAAACAGCGTTCACGTTTCAGCCGGATTTACGGCTACAGCGTAGCGTCCATCCTATTTGCGCACTTTGCGCTGAATGTGGGTATGGCCATCGGTATCATGCCCACCATAGGTATTCCGTTGCCTATGGTGAGCTACGGAGGCTCGAGCCTGTTCAGCTTCACCATCCTGCTGTTTGTATTCATCAAGCTGGACAGCAACCGGTCGGATGTGTTGGGGTAATAACAGCAATTGGTCAAACATCCCTATTTAAAAAAGCTTGGGATCAACATCCGAGATACCCCAATGTTCTTTCAACCGCAAAGTGTACCTTCGCTGGAAATTGACGGGGTGAAACGCGTATTTCCTTTCCTGCTCTCCATCGCTTCCGGCCTGCTCTTTTCAGCCGGCTGGCCCGCATCGGGTTTGCCGTTGTTACTGATGACGGCTTTTGTACCCCTCTTCTTTGCCGAGAAAAAAATCAGTAAAACAGGCGATTCTCTTGTTCCGGTAAAGGTTTGGTTTATCTCCTATCTCGCCTTTTTCATCTGGAACCTGCTCACCACCTGGTGGGTGTATAACAGTTCACCCGAAGGAGCCGTGATGGCCGTCGTGTTCAATTCCTTATTCATGTCGTGGGCCTATTATCTGGCCTACCTCACTAGGAAAAAACTGGGTGAAAAAGCCGGCATCTGGGCCCTGCCCATTTACTGGCTGGGGTTTGAATACCTGCACATGAATTGGGATCTGTCCTGGCCCTGGCTCACGCTGGGCAACGGGTTCGCCGCGTTTCCCGAATGGGTGCAATGGTATGAATATACCGGTACGGGAGGAGGAAGTCTTTGGATATTGCTCATAAACCTACTGCTTTTCCGGCTAGTTCAAAAATTCAGTTGGCAAAAGGCAATTCCGTCGCTCCTGCTGATTACGTTTCCCATAATTATCTCGCTGAGCATATATTATTCCTATGAGGAGCAAGGAAAACCGGTGACCGTGGCGGTGATTCAACCCAACGTGGATCCCTGGAACGAAAAATTCGACAACGACAGCCAGGAACAACAATTTCTCAGGCTGCTCTCCCTTACCGAAGATGTGGCGGATTCCTCTACCGATTATATCGTATTCCCTGAGACGGCCCTCCCATTTGGTTTTTGGAATTTCCAAAAGGACTCGCTGCCCGAATTTATCACCTTACGACAAGTGTTAATCGATTATTTGCCGAATACCAAAATGGTTTTGGGCGTGAGTTATCTGGAAATGTTCACCCCGAATCATCCTTCGGAAATCCCCATATCTGCGGTGCGTTACGGTGATTCCGAAAAGTATTATGAAGATTATAACTCCGCGGTGCAGGTGGACACCTCCGGTTTTATTCCCATTTACCATAAATCCAAATTAGTTCCCGGTCCTGAGGCTTTTCCTTTTGCCCGATACCTGATGCCTTTCCAGCAAAAATTGTTCGGCAATCTGGGAGGGATGATCGGCAATCTGGGCCGGCAGAAAGAACGTACCGTATTTACCGCTCCGGACGATACAACGATGGGCATAGGCCCCATCATCTGCTACGAAAGCGTCTATGGTGAATTTGTGACCGAATACGTTCGCAATGGCGCGAAATTACTGTTTATCGTTACCAATGACGGATGGTGGGGCGACACACCCGGCTATCGGCAACACTTCCAGTATGCGCGTCTGAGGGCAATAGAAACGCGACGCAGTATCGCACGCTCGGCCAATACGGGCATTTCGGGATTCATCAACCAACGCGGAGATGTGCTGGCAAGCACACCCTACTGGCAGAAAACAGCCTTGCAGGCTACCCTGAAAGCGGATGACCGGATCACCTTTTACGTGGAAAACGGAGATTACATAGGCCGTACGGCTGTTTTCACCGGTTTTTTCTTACTCCTGTACGCCTATGTGAAGGGATTTCTGCAAAAAAAGAGAATACCGCGATGACCTACCCGGAACTGCATATCACTTCACGTATTTGCATCCGCGGAGGCGTGGTGACGTTGAACGGCAAAAAGGTACTGGAAAATCCGGGTCAGGAGCCCGGCACATTTTTTCGCGAGGTGTATGATTTGTGCCAAAGTCCCTATCCGAAATTTTTCAAAATGGACCACCTCTGCAAACTCGCTTTTGTGGCAGCAGAATTACTCTTAAAAGGAACCCGATTCAAAGAAAAGTACCATGACGAAAGAAAAAGCCTGATTCTGCAAAACAGCTCATCTTCGCTGGATACCGATCTGAAACACATACAGAGCATCGAAAACCCGGACGTCTATTTTCCCTCACCCTCGGTATTCGTGTATACCCTGCCCAACATTGCCGCAGGCGAAATTTGCATCCGCCACCAAGTGAAAGGCTACACAGCTTTTTTTATCTTTGAGGCTTTTGAGCCTGAATTTTTGTTTGAACAAGTCTCCCGTCGCTTTCAAAAAAATGAAATCGATGCATGCATCTGCGGGATAACCGAGTTTCCGGGAAACCAATACGAAGCTTGTTTGTTTATGGTGGAACAAACGCAGAAAGGAATCCCGTTCACGGTAGAAAACATGAAAAAAACATACACAAACACCTGATCATGGAAAAAGCAACACTCATTGAACAACTCAAAGGACAAATCATTGTCCAGCTAAACCTGGAAGGCATGCAGGCCTCCGACATTGATTCGGAGGGACCGCTATTTGGCGACGGGCTTGGTCTGGACAGTATCGATGCATTGGAACTGATTGTTCTGTTGGAAAAAGAGTACGGTATCAAAATCGAAGATCCGAAAGAAGGAAAAAAGATTTTTCACAGTGTAAGCTCCCTGGCCGATTATATCCTGGCTAATCAAACAAACTAAATGAAGGTATACGTCACGGGTATAGGCGCCGTTTCATGCATCGGAAGTAACGCGGAGGAAATGCTTGCATCCCTGCGTGCCGAAAAACACGGCATAGGACCCATTACCCGTTTGGATACCATTCACGCAAAATCCATACCCTGCGGAGAGGTAGCCCTTTCGGATGCCGATCTGTATAGGGATTTGGGCATTTTGCCCGAGAAAAAACACAGCCGTTCATCACTTTTGGCCATGAAAGCGGTCAAAGAAGCCATGAAATCTTCCGGAGGCGACTTGTCCGAGGCGATAAAAACAGGCTTCATTTCCTCTACCACGGTGGGCGGTATGACCGCAACCGAAAACTTTTATTATGCCTTTGACCGACAACCTGAAACACGGGATTGGATAGACAAACTGGACTGTGGAGACAGTTCCCGCGATGTGGCTGATTATATCGGACATCGTGGATTTATAACCACCATCAGTACGGCCTGTTCCTCTTCAGCCAATGCCATTATTCTGGGAGCCAACATGATCAAGGCAGGACTTCTGGATCGTGCCATTTGCGGAGGTGCCGACGCACTTTCCAAATTTACCATCAACGGATTTAATTCGCTCATGCTCCTGGAGCAGGAACACTGCCGCCCGTTTGATAAAGACAGAAAAGGCCTGAATCTGGGCGAAGGTGCGGGTTTCGTTGTATTGGAAGGTGAAACAATATTGAAAAAAACGGGCCGCAAGCCCTTGGCCGAATTAGCCGGATACAGCAACGTGAACGATGCCTTTCACCAAACCGCATCTTCACCCGACGGAGCGGGCGCGCGCACCGCCATGAGCAATGCGCTGAATATGGCCGGCATTTCTCCGTCTCTGGTGAGTTACATCAACGTGCATGGTACGGGTACTCCCAACAATGATGAAAGCGAAGGCAAAGCCATGATGGCACTCTTCGATTCCGTTCCACCCTTCAGCAGCACCAAATCCTACACGGGGCATACGCTGGCCGCGGCCGGAGGAATTGAAGCCGTCATTTCGGTATTGAGCCTTCAAAACGGCGAAATTTATCCAAACCTGAACTATAAAAACCGGATGGACGACATGAACTGCGATCCGGTAACCCGGCTGATGACACAACAACAGCTGGAGTATATTTTATCTAATTCCTTTGGATTCGGAGGCAACAATACGTCCCTCCTGTTCAAAAACGTGTAACCATGTACATCACCGGCTACGGAAATATATCGCCCCAACTTACGCACGACGGAAAATCCTTTTTCGAGCAGCCAGTATCTTTCCCCGGAAACCGGCTCTTTTGCCAGGAACCGGACTACAAAGAGTTTATCGGGCCCGTGCAAATCAGGCGCATGGGGCGCATCGTGAAAATGGGCATTACATCGGCCAAGCTGGCTCTCGCTGGTGCGGGAATTGAAAATCCCGATGCCATCATCGTAGGTACGGGACTCGGTTGTCTGGATGATACCCAGAAATTTCTGCGCATCATGCTCGACGATGCAGAACAAACCGCAGCGCCGACACCCTTCATTTCCAGCACGCACAACAGTGTGGCGGGATCCATTGCCCTGCAGTTGAAATGCCTGGGATATAACTATACCTATGTACATCGCGGTTTCTCATTCATGTCCTGCCTGCTCGACGCAAAACTTCAAATGGATCTTTACGGAGCAAATCATGTGTTGGTGGGCGGAATAGATGAAATGACCGATTCAAAATACCAACACAGGGGGCTCATTCACAAATGGAACACCCGCACGCCAGATACGCTGAGCGCGCCCGACTATCCTTCGGAAGGCACTCTTTCCGGAGAGGGAAGTACCTTTTTTGTTCTCTCTGCCCGCAAGCCCGAAAAAAAGGCCGTGCGCATCGGCGCGTTCAGCCAATGTTACTCCGACTCACCCATTGAAATCGCACAAGCCTTTTCTGATTTTCTCCGCGAAAACGGACTCATGAAAGAACCGTTTCTGTTGCTTACCGGGCGCTCCGGAGATGTATCGCAGGATGCCTTTTACGACGAAGTGGAGAAGACGGCGGGAAATTTGGCAATAATCGCTTTTTACAAACATCTTTGCGGCTCTTATTACACCTCAGACGCCTTCGGACTCTGGACCGCGGCACATATCCTCATTCATCAAAAAGTGCCCGGCATACTCCGTTATCAGGGAACTGAAAACCTGCCGCAACACGTAGTGGTTTACGACCAGCCCTCTTCGGGCGAACACGTTTTTCAATGGGTTACGGCTTAAAAATTAAACTCATCCTGGCTTTTTCGGTGATTGCTTCCCTATGGATAATCCAATCGCTGAGCAAAGCAGGGTTTTGTTCCGAATGGTGGATGGCACTGCCTCCCGCCATAGGGCTGATGGTTGTAACCTGGGGAGTAACGCAGATCCGTTCGCAGTTCTTTGTTCCGGCCACATGCCGATTTACGCCCGAAGGAAAACAAATCATGCTCACCTTCGACGACGGCCCGCACCCCGAAAGAACTCCTCAAATACTGGACATACTCGAAAAATATGGAGCCAAAGCCATTTTTTTTCTCATCGGAAAACGGGTAGATGCCCATCCCGATATGGCGGCACGTGTAGCGGAAAATGGCCATGAAATAGGCTCCCATGCCTATCACCATGGATACACCTTTGATTTTCTGCCCGCATACCGGGTAAAAGAAGAACTGTTATTAACTGAAAAAAGCATTAAAAAAGCCACCGGCCGTCAAGTACGTCTGTTCAGGCCTCCTTACGGCATTACCAATCCGAACATAGCCAAAGCTTTGGAATCGTTCAATTACCAGGTTTTAGGATGGAATATCCGTTCGCTCGATACCCTGATCCGTGACCCGCAAAAATTGAGCAAACGCGTGCTGAAAAGAATACAACCGGGGAGCATCATCCTCTTTCACGACCATGGTCCGGCCACGCTTCAGGCATTGGAGCAAGTACTTGACTATTGCCGGGAAAACGGGTACGAAACCATATTGCCGGATTCGGAATTAACCTGATCATGTACCTCTATCCGCACGATACGCTTGAAAAACTGGAATTTGACGCGGTACGCCGCTCTATGACAGAACTGTGTCGAAATCCGGCAGCCGCGGCACGTATGCTTTCAACGATGCCGCTTTCAAGCCCGAAAGAAATAGAGACCCATCTGGCCGAAACCTCCGAATACCTGAGTACCCTGGCCAACAACCTTTCCTTTCCCGATCCGAATTGTGAAGACATCAGCCGGGAATTGGCCCTGCTGAGTGTTCCGGGCAGCGTACTGCAGGAAAAAATGTTCATGGACATTAAGGCCGTTTCCGATGCCGCAAACCGACTGACCACCTGGCTCAAAGACAAAAAAGAAGCTTACCCTGCCCTATATGCACGGGTGGAAAATCTGGAGCCCGATGAATACATTTCCTCCGAAATTGATGCCGTGTTGGACATGCACGGAATCGTCCGTTCGAATGCTTCCCATGAACTGGCATCCATACGCACATCACTCACCAAAATGCGCCGGGAACACGACCGTATTTTCAACCAGGCCTTAAACAAATGCCGAAAGGCAGGCATACTGGCAGAAACGGGAGAAACCTTCATCAACGGCAGACGCGTATTGAGTCTGCTTTCCGAGAATAAACGGGAAATAAAAGGCATCATCCACGGGTATTCCAAAACGGGAAAAGCCACCTTTATAGAACCCGGTGAAACCGTGGAAACCGGGAATGAAATCACCCTGTTGGAATCGGAAGAAAAGCGCGAAATACATCGCATTCTGCGGGAACTCACCCATACCATCCGCATGCGGAAACCGATTCTTCTCGCTTTTTTTGATTTGCTGGTGCACATGGAATATACCCGTTCCAAAGCCCGATGGGCCTTACAACATGGTGCCGTGGTTCCCCTCTTCCTGAAAACCGGCGGTATTCGCCTGATGCAGGCCGTACACCCTTTACTCTCGATCAATAACCGAAAAAACGGAAAACCGACGGTTCCGTTGAATGTCGTATTGGATTCGCGTAAAAGCATACTCATCATCAGCGGGCCCAATGCGGGCGGAAAATCAGTGGCCCTGAAAACCCTTGGCCTTTTGCAGCTCATGGTGCAAAGCGGCATGCCGGTAACGGCGGATGCCCGGAGCGAGTTCGGCTATTTCCGCAATCTGCTTACCGATATAGGCGACAACCAAAGCATCGAATACGAGCTGAGTACCTACTCTTCGCGCCTGTTGAAAATGAAACATTTCCTTCAGCGGGCGGGAAAGCAAACCCTGTTTTTGATTGATGAATTCGGCACGGGAACCGATCCGGAACTGGGCGGAGCGATGGCCGAGGTCATTTTGGAAGATTTAGCCGCATCCGACTCGTTCGGGGTAATCACCACCCATTACGGCAACCTGAAAATAGCCGGCGAAAAACTGGAGAAGGTAGAAAACGCCTGCATGCTTTTTGACGATGAGACCTTGAAACCTCTTTACACGCTGGAAACCGGAAAACCGGGAAGCTCCTACACCTTTGTAATCGCCGAAAAAAGTGGACTTCCAAAGCCGCTTATAGCCAGAGCCAAGCAAAAAGTGAGCGGTGAAAAAGTACGATTGGACGGCCTGCTGAATTCATTGCAACTTACCCGCAACCGCCTGAACGAAGAGATGAAAAAAGCACGTGAAAGTGCTGAAATGGCTGAAAAAGCCAAGGCCGCATTCGAAGAGAAAAAAGAGCGGATGGACGAAAAATGGCAAAAGCTGAAGGCCAACCGGGACGAAGAACAAAAACTGATAGAGCTGGGCCGCAAAATGAAAGCCCTGAGCGAAGAGTGGGAGAAAGAAAAAGACAAGAAAAAGGTCATTGCCAAATTTGTAAAACAGGCGGGGCGCGAAAAAGCGAAACAAGCCGGGGAGCGTGAAAAAAAGCGGAAAGAAAACACGCGTGAAAAAATCATTGCCCGCAAATTGGAGGAGATACATGAAGGCAGCTCCGTGCGGCTAAAAGGGGGAAGAGAAATCGGAAAAGTGACGACATTAAAAGGTAGCAAAGCAAAGGTGCAGTTTGGTATCATCATGATGGATGTTTCCGTGGAAAATCTGGAAGCCTTATCCTGAAAGGGTTAAACCCATTTTATGCATTAGCCATTTTATGTTGAACGGTTTTTCTATAGCTATGCATTCAAAACTATTTTATAATCTCTTAATTACGACGTAATAAAAACATCCAAACTGCTTTCACTGCGTTCACCATTTTGGTTTTTTTTAGTCGGGGTTAACCCAACTAATGCAGGTAGTTCGGTGATAATTTCACTTCCTACTGCATAATTTGGGTTAAAAAGGGTTAAGGAAAACATGGTGCGTCTGCGGCGCCCGTTAATTCAATTATGAAAACCAGATCAACCATTTTATTCGCCGCTTTGCTGATGTTCATCCTCAGCAGTTGTTCCACTCCGCGCAAATGCAACGGTCAGATAGGCACACGCGTGCCGATGGGCATCATGTAGGTTTGGACGTCTGCTCCCGAAAGCGGTTCAACAGGCGGTTGAATTCCAACAGCTCCTTTTCGGTTACCCGGGAAGCGGAGGAATAATACATACACCGCCGATACAACGTCTGCAGCAGTTGCTTATCTGCTCCTGACGCAATGGCCAATTCATCGACGGAAGCCGACGAGGCAAAGTCGGGCGAAATGCGGTAACGCCGGCGCACCTGATCCGAAAAAAAGCCGATCTGCTTCCTCACGATGTCCGCATGGTCGGCGCGGCTCCGATACAGCGCAGCAACCGAGGTAACAAATTGCAACGTGGTATTGGCAAAAGGCTCTATCACGGGAATCACCCGTTGCCTTCTTTTGCCTTGAATCAAAATAAACAGAAAGGAAAAAATCAGTACTACGGCGAGTGCATAACGCAAGGACGGATGGGTAAGAATCACACGCAGCGGAGTGCCCGCCTCCCCTCTGCCCTGTTTGTAAAATTCATCCCACAAAACGGGACCGTTCGGCATTACCGATAAACAACGGCTCACATAATCGGCATGTCCGGGCCGGAAGATGTAATAGTTGGTAAACGCCATCGGCACCGCATGGATAAAAATGTGCCCCTTACCCCAATTCCGGCTCACGAATATCGGATGCAAACCGTCCGATTTACCCGAGACCCGAAATAGGGATTCATCGTCCATCACCACCTTGAGATCATTATCGCCGGGCTTCATGGCATACAGCGTGTCCGTACCTGCTACCGACATAAACAGCGTATCCGCGTCATCTGTGAGCAGGGTCAGTTCAAAGGGTAAGGACTCCACGGACACGCCGAGCGTATCGGCCAAGAGCCCCGAAACGGACCGGGCCGAAATGAAGACATTATGCCCCTTTTCGGTCAGGCTAAGTAAAGACAATGCATCAAAGCGGTCACAATAAAAATCGGGCTGAATGAAGATGTAATTCACCGGAATGGAATCTGCAGGCGCCACGCTGTTGATTTTCGCTTCCGCTTCCGAGGGCGGAATACGAAGCTGAACAACGGGATTTCCCGGAAACACATCCTCCAGGCACTCGACGACCGCACGACTTCCGTAAGGAATTTTATCTCTGGCCGAAAGCGTGGTATTCCAGGAAATGGGCTCCGGTTTCAGAACCAGAATCAACACCAGCAGGCCGAAAAGCAAAACCAACAAAACAGGTATGGTTTTTTCACGCTTCATGCCGTTTTATTTAGCGCGCCTATTTTTTCACCGAACGAACGAAAGCGCGAAAAAGTCTCCTCATACAGGGTTTCCGAAGGTTCAAACTCCCCATACCAGATGTATTCAAACGCGGTACACAGAAAGGCGAAGTCCTGGCGGAGTGAAGGCTTTTTCATTTCAAAAAGGTATTCCGAATTGGTTTTATTTACCTGCCATTCCAACACGCCGGCATCCGTAAGTTGCTTGAGTGTGCGTAGGTAAAATAACCGAATGGCTTTACGTCTGTTCCCCTCGCGGAGGGCTGCCTCAATTTCATCCGTGAAATTCAAGGTATGGATGTTTTCATCCAACACCGAATAGTCGGGTTGATGCGTCGTTTTTTTGCGGGAAAAAAGCCGGCTCCAGTTTCCACGAAATACAATGTACAAAACGGCGGCAGCCGCCAAAAGCGCCAATATCCAAACCATCACGCTCCAGGTATCTGCATTGGGAATGGGCATATCCCAGTTCAGCAGCTGCAAAATTTTGCGCAAGATACGCTCCATTAACTTGTTGATCCATTCCCACAATTGGAAGGTTTCTCTTTCCTCGTATCGGTAATCGGCGCTCTGTCTCAGTTTTTCCAACCGTTCCTCACGTATGGGCCTATGATCCGCACGTGCGATAAAGAAAAAAGCCATGAAAAAAAGGCAGCAGACAAGCCGATGTAAGGGCGAAAATTTCATCAGTAGGACGCTTCATAAAATTCCGCTCCCCTGTCGCGGTAGGTTCCCAATTTTTCCACCTTGGCTAAAAGTCCGGTGGCACGTACCCGTTCATCCAGTGAAGTAGCTTCAAATGCTTCGGCCACGAAATAAAAGACAAGGGTATAAAAATATACCAGTGTGAGAAAAGGCAATACTCCCTTGAACAACACGTTGAACCAGAGTCCTCCCGGCAACATATCTTGGGGTGAAAGGCTGAAATAGGCGAATATTCCGGCCAACAGACCTAACGGGAACAGGGTGATGTAACGAAGTATATACATAATCAAACCGCCCAGAAACGTTACGCCAACCGCATTCCAAAAATTCTGGCGCCTGTTGACCATTGAAAAACTACGGCCGAATGCGGTAAAAATATCAATCCGTTCAAAGGCACTCAGAAAAAGCATGGGAAAGGAAAACACCTGTATATATAAGAGAAGTGAAAACTCTACGGCATACAGCAGGAGATAGACAACCGCGATAAGCCAGGGCGAACTGAGTGCGATGGCCAGCACGGCACCCAAAATGAGAAAAATGTAAAAAATGACAAAGACGGCACCGGTAAGCGCACCCACGAGAACACCCCAAACCAAAACGTGGGCAAAACCCACGAAAAAACGTTTCCGCGTGGCCTTCCACACATCGCGATGGGTAATTGAAAAGGGATCTTCGGCTTCGTGGTAAAGACGCATGTATTCATACACAAGGGTGATATAAGTGGCATAGGCCACATAACCTATCAGCGCTCCAAACAGCAGCTGCATTGCAGAAAAACCGATGGATAGCCAATTGCCCTTAAATCCGCCGTAAAGCGTGGTCACCAATCCGGCGGATGCACCGAAAATAAGCAATGCCGCTACCAAGACAAAAGGTATGATGTAGAGCGTAACCGACTGGAACAGGACCGAGCGGTTTTGGCGCACAAAACGGAATGCGGTGTTGTACACCTGCGTAGTATCGCGGGCAACCCTAAAGCCAATTTTTTGCCGGTCAGCCATGATTAGTAGAGTCGTTTTGTTTTCCGTAAAGAAAGCGGATAAAACACGAAATACCAAAGCACGAAACTGAGGGATGCTCCGATAATGAGTAAACTGAACGCCGGATGCAGCGCGTAATGCCTGGTGGCAAAACCCTCAATCAACGCGGCGAGCATAAAACAAGGCACCAGACCGATGATGATTTTCACGGCATCTTTCATGCCGCGCACAAAGGAAACTCCGCGCGGATAAGTACCGGGAAACAAATAGGAATACCCGGCAGTGACTCCCGCCGAACAGGCCACGACGATGATGGAGATTTCGATGGTTCCGTGCATCCACACGGCCATGAGCGCCTGCATAATCACTCCCTTAGAGTGAAAAAGCTGAAAAAATGCCCCTATACGCAGGCCTTCCATGGATAAAAAAAACAGAGAACCCACCGAGAAAAACAACCCGAATACGAAGTACTTAAATGAAACAAAAATGTTGTTGGCCGCAATGTAGAGGAACATGGGAAACTCCTCCATGCTGCCGTAGATATCCATGGGTTTTCCCGACTCAATATTCGCCAATGTCTGATTAACGTATTCATCGCCCAGCACCAGCCGCACATAAAAATCGTCGAAAGAGGAGGAAAGCCAGCCGGCGGCAAAGCTGAGCACAAAAACGGTGAAGGAAACAAGCAGTTTCGGATGATGCCTGCCTACAGTGAGGGGAACCTCTTCGCGCCAGAAACGCCAAAACCGGGAAGAATTTTCTTTTTTATTGCGGTAAATTTCCTGATGCAGGCGGATGCTGAGCCCGTTCAGGTATTCGGTGGTTTTGCTTTCCGGGTAAAACGTGCGGGCATAGGACAAATCATCGGTCAACTGCACGAAGGCTTCCGATATGAGGTCGGGATTGGAGAGGGTGCGCTTATCGAGTGCATCCTCCAATGCCTTCCATTTTTCTTTGTACCGGTTCAGAAAAACAACTTCCTTCATGGCACAACGAATATAATGGGCTTTGGCATGTAAAAAGCACAATTATTCAAATTTCATTTCAGACCATCACATGGAAGCCCAATTAATTTCATTAAAAAAAATAGTGGTAATGATTTAAATTTATATTTGAGATGAATTAAATTATCTAATACCATGAAAAAAATGCACAAAACAAGTCGAGCGTTTTTCTTTGCGGCAGGGATGCTCATCTTGGGCGCTTCCCAGAGTTTCTCGCAGGGATTTACCGAAAACTTTGATGACATCACCACACTGGCGGGTAGCGGATGGGTAACCACCAATGCCAGTTCTCCATTAGGAGGTTCAAACTGGACTCAGGGAGACAATTCTGTATTTTCAGCATTCAATGGAAACCCCAATTCGTACATCTTCGCTAATTATCTTTTTACTTCCGGGACTGGTACTATCAGCGGTTGGCTCATTTCCCCCCAAAGAACGTTTAGAAACGGGGACGTGGTTACTTTTTACACAAGAAAAACCTCCATGGATGACTTTGCAGATCGTCTGGAAGTGCGGTTGAGTACTGCTGGTGCAAGTACCAATGTTGGAACAGGAACTACAGTTGGTGATTTTACAACCAACTTATTGACCATTAATCCAAATTTGTCTTTAGGAGGTGTTTACCCTACCACTTGGACTTTATATACTATTACCATAAGTGGACTTTCTGCACCCACATCAGGACGCATAGCCTTTCGTTATTTTGTGACCAATGGGGGGCCAAATGGTGCTAATTCTGACTATATCGGTATTGACAACGTGGTTTACACCCCTTATGTTTGTCCTACTATCTCCTTAACTCCGAACAGCCTGCCCTCGGCAACGGCAGGTGTGGCATACACCCAAAACCTATCCCAAAGTGGCGCTTTAGGAACACCTGCATTCACAGTAACTGCAGGGGCTTTACCTTCTGGAATGACCTTATCGTCCGCAGGTGTGTTATCCGGAACACCAACTGCACCAGGCACCTTTAATTTCACGGTTACGGTTGGAGATGCGAGCGGATGCACAGGTTCCGCATCGTACTCCTTAACAGTGGCTTGCCCCGCAAATCCCATTTCCTTCGCTGCATTTCCTTCCATTTGCCAATCGGGAAGTCCCGTTACACTTGACCAGGGAACACCCGCAGGTGGAACTTATTCGGGAGTGAATGTAAATGCCGGGGTTTTTGATCCCTCAGCAGGAAGTCAATCCATAACGTATGACTACACCGACGAATTCGGGTGTGCATTCAGCTCATCGCAAACATTCACGGTAAACACGAATCCGGCCGCTCCGTTAATTTCCGCCTCGGGTCCCACCACATTTTGTGAGGGAGATTCGGTAATACTCACATCCAGCTATGCAACAAATAATGCATGGTCAGGTGGAGAAACAGCAACGTCCATAACCGTATATGATGCCGGATTTTATACGGTTACCCATACCGATGCAAACAACTGTTCTTCGCCACCCTCTGCGGCTACCACAGTGATCGTAAATGCAGTTCCCGCAGCACCAATCATTACCCCTTCGGGATCTACCACCATTTGTGAGGGAACTTCCATTACGCTGAGTTCAAGTGCATCATCAGGCAACATGTGGTCAACCATGGAAACTACCCAAACCATTACGGTATCCGGAGCCGGTACTTTCTCAGTATCTACCACGGAAAACGGCTGTACTTCCGAAACTTCAACTGCCGTAACAACTACCGTTGCTCCCCTTCCCGTTGCCGACTTCACCGTAAGCGGAACTTCTCCATCCTTTACGTTTACGAGTACTTCCACCAATGCCACAGGGGTAAGTTGGAACTTCGGTGACGGGTCTCCCGCCAACCCGAATGCAACGGCTACGCATACCTACACCACAAACGGAACGTTCACCGTGACACTCACGGCAACCAATTCCTGCGGAACGGATACCGAAACAGAAGATGTGGTGGTATTTGGATTCAACCTTAACGAATTGTCGGGATTGGAAAACCTGCACATTTTCCCCAACCCCACGGATGCTCTTCTGAACATTTCTTTCCAGGCTGACTCGCCCAAAGAAATGGTACTGAAAATCGTGGACGGCCAAGGTAAAACCATCTTCGTAGAAAATCTGGGAACGGTAGCCCAAGAATTCTCGCGCATGCTGGATGTAACTCATCTTGCCCCGGGAGTTTACATGCTGTCCCTGGAATCTGCGGATGGCTCAAAAGCCGTACAACGATTTGTAAAACACTAAAACAGAAACCAAAAAAACGAGGGCTGTCCGAACAGGGCAGCCCTTTTTTTATGCCTGCGATTTAGAAAGAAATACTACTTTAGATCACTTTTCATCCATATGGATCAGCTCGATCAGATACAGATTCAAACCACCCAGAATGTAAAATTACTGCATGAGGTGGCTTCTATCGGAGACAGAATTTTTGCTTACCTGACCGATTTTCTGATTATGATCGGTCTCACCCTGCTGCTGTACTTTCCCTACGAAAAAATCATAGGCTTTGATAGTGACACCGCATTAATTTCAGGGATAATCATCTGCCTGTTTCCCCTTTGTTTTTACCACATTCTTTTTGAGGTATTCAATAACGGCCAAAGCATCGGGAAAAAACTGCTGAAAATAAAAGTCATCCGCACGGACGGCACGGAACCCACCCTTGGGAACTACGTGATCCGTTGGATTACGCGCATATTCGAAATGAACGGTATTTTCGGATTAAGCCTGATCGTGATTTTAATTAACGGAAAAGGACAGCGATTGGGCGATTTGGCTGCCGGCACCACGGTAGCCAAACTAAAAAAGAGAGTGGCCCTGGAAGACACGCTCATCCCCTTCAGCACGGAAAATTATTCTCCCATATACCCACAGGCAGAACAGCTGAGTTCGAAAGATATCGAGGTGATTAAGGAAGCGCTACACTACCATACCCGCTATGGCAACCATGAAGTAATCAATGCCTGCGGAATGAAGGTAAAGACGCTGTTCGGAATCGATCCTTACAAGGATTTTTCACCCAATGAAGCATTCCTGAGAACCGTGGTCAATGATTTTGGCTACTACCGGAGTATCGACCCATCGCAAACAAGCAATGCCCAAGCGTAATTTGGCGAGTTATTCAGCCTCTTTTTCAGCAGATCAATTCCCGATACTTGTAATCCCGGATATCCTCCGCTTTCGCTTGTTTCAAATTGACCGGTGGCCAAGTGCCATAATCCGCTTTGGCCAACTTCATCACCAGGCCTTCAGCCCGCTTTTGGGCATCGTGCGAATTCACGACAAAATCAGGTTTTAATAAATCAATCAGGTAATTCAGATTCTCAGGTCCGGGATTGATCACACCGCCTAAGAAGAAAGGCAAATCGAACCGGATGGAGGTGGTAATCAACAGACGGCATTTTTTATTTTTCAAACATTCTGATTGTTTGTCAGAAAGTTTGAAACCATGCGGAGAATAAAAAATGAATTCATCGCCACAACTGATGATTAAGGCGTGATAAATAGGATCTATCCATCGGTTGGGACTCATTTTGCAAACCTGTAAATCACCGGCAGAAATTGGATTTTCCGTCCAATCGGGAATAATGAACTCTTGCTTTTCAGGAAGCCAGCGTCTGATTCGTTTCCAGGCGGGCTTAACCCCAAAAAGGGAAAAATCACCGGCCAAGCGTTCAAGAGTTTCCCGGTGGCAGTGATCGGAATAAGGTTGCGAAACGAACACATGGGAAAAATTACCCAAATCTTCATACGCCAGGGGCGGTTCTTTGTGCCATTGAATATTGAACGCCCGAAAGCCGTCTATTTCCGGGCCGGAAAGCCATGGATCGAGTAAAAAATTAACGCCTGACCATTCAATCTGCCAGGAGTTGTCGGTATTGAGTCTGCGGATTTTCACAACATAGAAACAAACAAAAACCCGGGAGGTTTATTCCCCAACGAATCCCAGGGAAGTTTGGTTCCCTGCCGAAACGGGATTAATGCGGAATGTGCGTCCGTCGGGAAAAGCCACTTTAAAATCGGTCCAGTTCTGAGGTTCGGTTTTGTGTCTGGGATCAGGCTGGTAATAATCGGTACTGATAACCTGGGCACCACTTTCAAAGGCAGCCAGCATTTTGGAATAATCGCCCGTGCGGGCCTCCCGGGTATCGCCGTCTGCACGGGTGCGCACCATAAACCCGTTCATCACGGCCTGCTGAATATCGGCAAACCGGGAAATGGGATTGTTCAGCAGGAGAAAGGCAGCTTCATCATCCTGGGGTTGTGCAAACACAAAGGCCGCCCTACCGGCAAGCGACGGGTGGTTTTCCTTATAAAAAGGAACCAATCCGCCCTCCATCACGAAAATCACCTTGCCCCTTGCATCTTTGAGCATGGGCCAACTTCCGGCCAATACGGCTTCCCGGAGCGTGGGAAAATTTCCGCGCAGATCATCGGGGGTAATCACACCGTTTAAATCATCACCGTAAATGGCTTTGATTTCGGCATCCAGCGCATCGGCAGATTGGGAAGTATAAGGTACGGAAGTCTGCAAGAAATCCAAATCAAGCTGATCGCCCACCATTTGGGTTTTCGATTCTATCTGAATAATGATGGGCACATGGTTTGGATTGGCTTCACTCCACAATTTGATGGCGGTGAGCGCACCTTCAAACGTAAGGTAATGGGTGTTGTAGTCAAAATCAGGAATGTGGAGTACTTTAAAGCCGGGCTCGTTCAGCTCAGGCTCCATGGATGCGCGGGGTTCGTCCACCAAAACCAAGCCGCCCCGGTCATAAAAACGCCCGCCTTGCGGATCATCATAAATATCCAACTCCAGGGCCCGCATACCAAATGCTCCGAGTTGTTTGGGGATAGTTTCGTGGGTGTAATCCCAGCCCTGCGGATTTAAATCAGCCGAAAGCAGCCCATTGCTGTACAGCGTAGTCACCAACTCAAAAATAGGCTGATAGGTGCGTGTGCGATAACTGTTGTGGCTGCCGATTACCTGAAGCTGATTCATCCGCAGGAACTCCACGGAATCGTTCTGCACGGGAAAAACAGGCAGTTGGCCAT
>CAYYRB010000028.1:0-11498 GCA_964473995.1 uncultured Candidatus Competibacteraceae bacterium
CCCATCACCGGAGGCGAATTCATTCCACTTCCTGAAATTAACATCGCAGGAATTGCCAACGGAACAGTTTCTACCGAAAAGTTAGATATCTATCCAAACCCTGCAGAATCTTTTGTGAACGTGATGATTCCATCAGAGTTGGGAGAAAACGGTTCATTAATGATTACTGATATGACAGGAAAAGTGTTAAAATCCGTTAATGCTTTGAACCAAAATCAAAGCAACGGTGTTTATATGTTGGATGTTGAGCAATTGCCTTCAGGTATTTATTCAATCATCATCACAGACGGAAATTCAGTATTCAGCACACAGCTGATTAAGAAATAAAACGTTAGGGTTAGGGTTTAGTTTGGTGAAACCGCTCGGAATACTTCCGGGCGGTTTTGCTTTTTAGTCAATTCCTAATTTAAGCGGTTAAATATTCTCCAAACGGTTCAGGTATTCCCCGGCCTGGGCAACAATCGCCTCTTTTTCTGCCGGAGCCATTTTATCCAACAGAACATACATCATGCCTATTCGCGGATTCTTTTCCAACTTATCCCGGTGGCGCAAATAAAAATCCCAATACAGGCTATTCAGCGGGCAGGCGTCTTCTCCATGACGTTTATCCTTATCATACTTACAGTTCGAACAATAATTGCTCATTTTATGCATGTAGTTCGCACTTCCGCAGTAGGGTTTAGTGCCTACGATTCCTCCGTCGGCAAACTGACTCATGCCACGCGTGTTGGTTATTTCTACCCACTCTATGGCATCCATGTAAATGCCCAGATACCAGCGGTCCAGTTCATCCGGGTGAATGCCTGCCATCAGGGCAAAAGACCCGGTGACCATCAGACGCTGTATATGATGAGCATAGGCCTTTTCCAGCGATTGGGAAACCGCCTGCTGCATGCAGCGCATATTTGTTTCTCCCGTCCAAAACCAGGAAGGCAGTTTACGCCCGTGACCAAAAAAATTTAACTGAGCATAACCGGGCATCTGCGCCCAATAGATTCCGCGCATGTATTCACGCCAACCCAAAATCTGCCTTATGAAACCCTCGGCCTGCGGCAGACTGATTCGTCCATTCCCATCATGATACGCCTGCTCCACGGCCTCAATCACCTCCTTGGGGTGCAACATTTTTGTATTGAGTGAAAACGAAATCCGGCTGTGAAAAAGACTCCAACCGTGCAGCACCATGGCATCCTGATAGGTACCGAAGTGAGGTAACATCCTTTCCACAAAGTCGTGCAACAAACTCAGGGATTCCTTTCTGCTTACCGGCCAGAAAAAGGCGGAAGCATCCACCTGACCGATGGTTTCCACTCCGGCCTGCTGAATCTCCCGTAAAATATCGGAAAAATCATGGGCCAATAAAAAAGGCTGAGGTAAAGGATTGCGTGCATCCCATTTTTTCCGGTTCTCGGTGTCATAATTCCATTTTCCGCCAACCGGTTTACCTGCCATGTCCATCAATACCCCGTGTTTTTTGCGCATCATACGGTAAAACGACTCCATCAGGTATTCCTTTTTCCCCTCAAAAAAACGGGATAATTCATCCCGTTCCGTGAGAAAATGTTCCGTATCAAATACCCTTACGGGGATGGACAATTCCGAGGCAAACAATTTCAATTGGACATCAAGCCGGTATTCATCGGGTAAAAAATAATCAAAACGGGAAATGGTATGCCGCTCCATTAATTGAGAAAGGTTTTCGGTCAGGTTTCCCGTGTTATGCGGATCATTTATTTTCAAATGGATGACCCGATGTCCTTTCTTTTCCAGAAAGCGGGCGTAATTGTACATGGCTGCAAAAAATCCGATGACCTTTTGCACATGGTGGCGCACATAATCTGTTTCCTGCCTAAGTTCCATAAGTACCCAGATGACCGAATCATCGGGCGTTTTAACCAAAGAATGGGTGTAATTAAGCTGATCGCCTAAAACCAAACGAAGTGTGCGCATGGTGCGTTTTTGAATAAACTACAAATAACCGCAAAAAAAGATGGAAATTTGCCCCGTGAAAAAGACACTCATCGCAGGGGCGAGTCCGAATACGGATCGCTATGCCTTTAAAGCCGCACGTATGTTGCAGCAATACGGGTATGAATTTATTCCAGTGGGAATAAAAAAGGGAGAGGTGCTCGGACATCCCATCCTGAATGAGTGGCCGGAACATATCGCTGATTTAGATACCGTCACATTATATATCGGGCAGGAACACCAAAAACCGATCTATGACAAAATCATGCGTTTGAAACCACGGCGGATTATTTTCAATCCCGGCACCGAAAATGCGGAATTAGCCGAATTGGCAAAAAAGGCGGGAATCAAGGCCGAGTATGCATGTACCTTGGTTCTCCTTTCTACCGAACAATATTAATGGAATGGAGCGCATCATATATTTTGATGGGGTATGTAATTTGTGTAATGCCTCGATTCAATTTATTTTGAATCGGGACCCAAAGGGAAAATTCAAATTTTGTGCGCTGCAGAGTCCGCGAGGAAAAAAAATGATTCAAGAAAACGGATTTTCCGCCGAATCTTTTGACACATTTTTGCTCTCTGAAAATGGTACACTTTATACACGCTCTACAGCCGCACTCCGCACCCTAAAAGAACTTTCGGGCGGATGGCCCTTGCTTTACGGGTTGATTATCGTACCCGCCGTATTGCGTGATTTTGTGTACAGACTTGTGGCAAAGAACAGGTACCGATGGTTCGGTAAAAAAGAAAGCTGCATGGTACCTACTCCGGAAATAAGAAGCCTCTTTTTGGACTGACGGAGGTTTTCTTTTTTAGCATAACTCTCCGACAGAATTGGACAAAATTTTTGAAAAACGGTTTGATTATTTTCTACATTTGGTTGCAAATCAAACACTAAACTATGCGTCTAGCTCTTTCTGCACTTCTTACCTTGTCTGCATTCACATGGCTGTCTGCCGTTGCCCAAATCAGCATCACAGCCCAAACTTCCTACCATAAAGCGAGTTTCGGATCTACCTACGGCACGCTGGAGTCAGGAACCGCAGACAATGGAGGACTGATTACCTTATTTGTAAAAAACAACGGTTCGGTCGCAGATTCGCTCGCGGAAGTAAAAGTCAGCATGGGTGGCGTAACCGACACGCTCGGCTATGCGGTATGGTGGCCGCTGGAAATGGCCCCCGGGGGAACAACCTCGGTATTACTGAAAGGAATTGCCAGCCCTTACGGGGAAGGAGAAACCGTTATGATAGAAGCCACTACGGCCTTGGGATATAACGCTCAGCAGACATTTGTTAATACCACACCGAAGCTTCGCATTGCCAACCTGATGCCTTCCCGCGACTTGGATGCCCTTTGGGTTTACCTGAGAAATGACGGTAATGCCGATGTCGTTTTTAATGGTATGGAAATGAATGATACCGAACTTTTGCCTGGAAGCCCCGCATTGCAGATTTTCGGAAACAGCACAACCCTAAAACCGGGTGCGGTAGCGATTCTGAAAATACAAACCTTGCCCGGCGTGTTATATCCTTTGGCGCCAATTCGTTTAAACGTTCGGTATACCATAGCAAACACCCAGCAAAATGTATCCACTTTTCAGCGGCTGGTTCCGGCCGAATTTCCCATTGGAACCTGGCACTCGCCCTTAGCCAACAATAATGAGGAGGAGGGACGAAAACGCATCCGCCGGTTGGCGATTTCGTCCGTTTTCGGGCCGAATGATTTAAGTAACATGACAAACAATATGCCTGAATATTACCTGAAGGTGGTTCGGGAAGCTGATTTTTCGGTGAATGGTGCCTTTGCTCCGCAAAATGCGGCGCAATATGTATCCCAAAACAGCAATAATCCTGTTTTTCATTATTGGCTTGTGGATGACGAGCCAGATCTTAACAACAAACCGATTGCAGAAGAACTCATCAAAAACAAAACCTATTGGCTCAATGATGCCAACACCCCGAGTTATGTAAACCTGGCTTCGCAAAAGAATTTTCAGCGATATGGATTCTTTACCGACGTAATAAGTATGGACCATTACAGCGACGACGGGCCGCCTAATGTAATTCCCTTTCCTTATTGGTACACCACCGAAGGCAGCGTGCGGGAAGCCATTGAATACACGGAGCAGCTCAAAAAAAATACGGAACCCAAGCGCATGAATACCTGGTCGCAGTTGATTTCCAATGCCTTCAGCAACCAGGCAGAACCCTTTGTCATCAACTTTCAATTTTGGGCCCATGTATCGGCAGGTGCCAAGGGCATTCATTTTTTTACTGCAAAGCCCAATCATTTGGACGATAATCCTTCGCTTTGGAATGAAAGTGTGAAGCTGACCCGTCAACTGAACGGAATAAAAAACTTATGCCTGTATGGAGAACCTTGGAACGGGGTAACGGTTAATTCCGGCAATGTCATTGCCAAATCCATGGCCGGGCCCGACGCCATGGTTGTCACTTTACTAAACAACACCATTGATTACACACTGGTTAATGTCATCAATCATAATTGGTCCGCAAGTATCTCTTCCGCGCCGTTTGACATTCAATTCACGGTGCCCGAATGGATTCCGCTGGAAAAATTTTATGAAACAGATGCAACCGGACGATTTGACATCGGTTCCATGACCCAGGTAAGCGGAAGAACCTACCGCATTACGGGAACCATGGGGCAAGATTCTAAGGTGTTTGTCATCGGAAAAAATGATACGGAAGCTCCCCAAACCATCACTGAAATCAATGTATCAGAGGAAGTTACCCCGTCAGATTTTACATTATCCTGGAATGAACCTTCGGATAATTTCGGGGTAAAAGGATATTATATTAAGGCCGGAAGCCAGATCATTGATTCGGTGCAGGCGCCGATCTGGGAGTCAGACAACACGGTAAATGGGTGCAACGTGGCCGAATGGAGCATAATCCCCTACGATGATGCCCGCAATCTGGGTCAGCCGACGGTGATCATTAACGATTGGAGCGGGTTTGGTTCAGGTACGCCCGCGGTTAGTTCTCAGCCGGGCTCACAAAACGTGTTCATTAATACCACGGCCTTCTTCTCCATTGCCGATACGGGAGCCACCTCCGCTGTTTACCAATGGCAATCAGAAACCGGAAACGGGACATGGTTTAACCTTGAAAACGGGAATGGATTCAGCGGGGTGTACACGCCCACGCTATCGGTTGTTGCCGCGGTGTCTTTAAACAATTCGCGGTACCGCTGCGTCGTTTCAGCGGGATGCACCCAGAACAGAGATACATCAAACGCGGCTCTGCTTACCGTGATAGATAACTCTTCCATTAAAGAAGCAGAGGAAGCGGACATCCGCGTGTTCCCCAATCCATCCGATGAATTATTCATCCTCAGAAACAATACGGGTGAAAATTACTGCGTGAGTGTCATAGATCAATTGGGTAGATTGGTAAGGCAAGGCATCCTTTTACCGGCCTCTTCCGATGTGTATCTGGATGAGTTAACACCCGGCATTTACCAAGTGATTTTGCAGTCGTCCGAAGAAAAAAGAATCACCAAAACCATTGTAGCCTACTAGCCTAAAGGCCGGCGGAAAGTATCAGAACAACGCGCCGACCGTAAGCCCCAGATATTGGGTACGAATATCCTCCCGGCCCGGGGTTCGGAACGGATAGGCCACTGCTCCCGCCTGAGGCGTGAAAGGCCTTTTGGTGGAGGACATATTGTCTCGAAGTATGTTGGTAAATCCGTAATTATATCGTAAGCCGGCAGTAATACTGAATGACCCGCTTATCGGATATTCCACGCCCGCTTCCACCAAAATCCCGATACGGGCAAACGAGCCGGCCACACGGTATGTTTTTTCATCATACACAACGGGATCCGTCATATCTTCCTGCACATTCAGGTCTCTGCCCGAAAATCGAAGCTTAGACAATACGTTGAACGAAAACTCCGCCCCGAATTTTCCATACAAATACACGGGACCTATCTGGTTGGTGCGAAAACGCAAGGCTAAAGGCAGCGTGACGAAAATATTGTTCAAATTAAAATCATACCGGTATTTGGCGGTATCGGGCATCTGACTTACCGGTCCTTTCAACGAGTCGGCATCATAACTGAATTTAGCCCCGTGGTGGTTCAGGTAAAAGCCCGTTTCTACGCCTACGTTTCTAAAGAAAAAATAATGCATGTTAAGTCCATACTCAAAACCGCCTTTAACACCGGCGGGGGCAAAACTGTTATCACCCCGGTTCCAGGTAAGCAACGGATTAAACTGCAATCCGAAACGAAAAGGAGAATCCGTATCGCGCTTCTGTCCGAAAGAAGAGATAAAAAAGCTGAAAATCAGGCCAAAAACCAACGTTGTTTTTTTCATACAAACAAAACTTATCCGGTGAATTAACTACAGATTAAATTACGATATAAAGAACCAACCGCAGGAAAGGCGAAAGGGTATTCCATAAGAAAGACAATCCCTATTACCTTTGTACGAGAATCAAAGATAAAAAAATGAACCGTACCATCCGGGTGTCTATTTTCGCGGCAATGAGTTTAGTCTTTTTTCTGGCACCGGGCTGTCGAAAAAATCGGTTTGAAATTAATCCCGAAAAAATAAACCTGACTTTAGACTACAGGCATCTGGAAAGAGATCTGTTTCCGCCGGGACCTCGAAATCCGGATGCCGTATTGGCTGATATCAAAAAAAAATACCCTGATTTTTACCGAGATTATTTTGCCGGAGTGCTTCGCCTGGGCAATCCGGATGAGCCGGAATTCAATGTACCCCTGGCCGGATTCCTGAATGATGTTTACATCAAACAATTGGCTGATGAAACAGCCTTGGTCTACGGCAAAACGGATGATTTGGAAAAAACACTCACGGATGCTTTCAGACGTTATCATCACTTTTTACCCAATGCTACGGTACCCAAAGTAGTATTCTGCATTACCGCACTGAATTATGCCGTAGTAGCCACGGACACCGTAATGGCCATCGGACTGGATATGTTTCTGGGAGGTGAATTTGAACCCTACCGGGCCTTGGGCTACCCCGATTATCTATGCAACCGCAAGGATAAAGCACACATGATACCGGAGGTGCTTTCCGGTTGGCTCATGAGTGAATTTCCGAAGGACATCAACAAACTTTCCATGATTGACCATATGGTTTACCGGGGGAAAATTGCCTTCATGGTGCAGGTGATGCTGCCTGATGTTTCGGAAGAACTCCTTTTCGGTTTCACAAAAGAACAGGTAGAATTCATTGCCGGTAACGAAGCACAGATCTGGGGAAACCTGATCGAAAAAAAATTGCTCTTTACGGAAGACAAAAAGGAAATTCAAAAAATTATGGAAGAGGCCCCGTTTGCGGCGGGAATGCCACGTGAGGTTCCCGGAAGAATAGGTATCTGGGTAGGACGGAATATCGTAAAAAGTTACCTCGAAAAAAACAAAAGCGTCAGTTTGGAAAACCTGATGAAAAACGAGGATTATAAAACCATTTTTACCCAGTCGGGGTACAAACCCAAATACAAATAGGCAATATCATGACAGAATCAAAAATTGAAATTCAGGTAATCTTAGACGAAAATAAAATTCCGGAAAAACTTTTTTGGAAGGCTGATCAATCAGAAACGGACAAATTACGGGAAATGAACGCGTTCTTCCTTTCCATTTGGGATCCTGCAGAAAACAACAGCATGCGTATTGATTTATGGACCAAAGAAATGCCCGTAAATGACATGCTTCAGTTCTTTTACCAAAATCTGATTTCCATGTCTGAAACCCTTCAAAGAGCAACGGGAGAAGAAGAAATGGCCAAACACATGGAAGATTTTGCCGAGTATTTTGCCGAAAAAACAGGACTGAAATAGCCCAAATTCAAAGCATGATGTATTCCCACAGCTTATCTATGTGGGATTTACCGATTTGGAAGATTAAAAATTTACCTTTACATTTGGTTTAAATACGTAAAACCGTGCGTTTACTGACTCTTTTCGCGTTTTCCCTTTTTGTATCCACTGTCGCCATGGCGCAGCCTGCGCTTATGAACAATAACGCGGCATTGGTTTACACAGCTCCCAACAGCATCGTAAAGGTACGCGGCAGTTTTGATAACATGCAAAACGGGCTGTTTCAAAATTGGGGAACCACTACCATCGATTCCAGTTTCATCAACAATGGAACTTCGGAAAAAAGCGGTGTTTACCGGGTTGGTTTGCACTGGATAAACAATAAAACATTCACCAGCGATTCTTCGCACGTTTTTCTTTTCGGTGATAACCAATTCATCACGGGAGATTCCGTTTCACGCTACTGGATTCTGGAACTGGAAGGGACGGGAATCAAGACGCAACAGATAAATTCCTTCTGCAAGTTCGAACTCCGTCTGAACGACCGCGAGTTGGCCACGGATGTGTACAACATGCACCACCTGAATACGGATACGGGTTCCGTAACCCGCACCACGGGCTTTATCAGCAGTTTGGATAACGGAAAATTTTTACGCAACACCGATGTCGCCGAAGCCTATCTGTTTCCTACCGGATCTTCTTTAGGAACTACGAGGTATCGGCCGGTACGTATTCGCCCCAATACGGTTAATGCAAATACCTTCGGAGTGCGCATGGCCAATAATGATGCCACGGCAGACGGATATGACCGCACACGGGTAGATAGTTTTGTATGCCGCACCAATCCGTTTTTTTATCACTTGATTTCACGAAATCAAGGAACTTCAGAGGCCGATATCCGCATTTTTTACGAGTTGATTGCAGACAGTCTTTGGGACGGAATGGCGCACTGGGAATTGCCCAATCCGCAGGGAGAATGGCATGATCTGAGCCCTACCATTTTTACTCCCCTCAATCCGTTGAGTTCGGTGACCAAAACGGCCTGGCCGGAATACGATCCCCAACCTTTCATTCTTTCGCGAATCCGCCCGGGAGTTCCACAAATAAACGGGCTGGATACCGTATGCGGAAACAAAACCCAACTCTATACCGGTCTTCCCGATAATGATACCTGGGTGTATAACTGGACCATAAACAACGGGAATGTTACCTCAACTCCGGCTAATAATGAGGCCGAAGTTCTTTGGAACGGTGCGGGAGGCCCAGGATCCGTAACCCTTACGGTTACCGCACAAAACGGATGCGAATCCTTTCCCCAGGTGATGAACGTTTTGGTCAATCCGGAAGTGGTTGCCGACTTTAATTATTCACCCAATGGAGGTCTCGGATCTCAACCGGTTGTGTTTGCCGATCAAAGCCAAAATGCGGTGCAATGGGATTGGACATTCGGGGATAACAACACCTCGACCATGCAAAATCCTACGCATATCTACAACACGGCAGGATCTTATGATATCGTATTGATCGCCACGTCTCCCGAAGGATGTAAAGATACCGCCAATGCCTCCGTATCCATCATAGAGGGAATCAACATTCCCAACATTTTCACGCCAAACGGTGACGGAGCGAATGATTTGTTTGAAATTACCCTGAGCGGTTATGAGAATTTCCGCTGTTCCATATTCAACCGTTGGGGCAATCTGATGTTTGAAACCGATTTGCCGCAAATATCCTGGGATGGAACTACGGCGGCGGGTAAGCCCGTTCCCGACGGAACCTATTTTGTGGTGATTGAATTTATGACACCCGATGGCCTGTATACGCATAAAGGCACGGTGAATGTGCATCACTAACAATTCTCCTTCTACTCATTCTGATTGGCCCAGCTAAAAAGGGCGAGACTCTGCGGTTATTATCCCAAACGTAAATATGACGTTGAATTAAAGTCTACCTGACTACTGCCATTTTCGCCATTAAATTTTCAATTTTCTTCACCAATTCAGCGTTGGAACAAGAGTAGTTCGTAAACGTCATGGAAAACAATACGGGCCTGCCGTCGCCCGACTTCACATATCCCGAATAGGCTTTCACGCGGTTCATGGTCCCACTTTTGGCCATTAAATTTCCCTCAGCTTCCGTTCCTTTGCACATGTTGCGCAACGTGCCCGATTTCCCTGCTACCGGAAGCGATTGTTTGAATACATCGGCTGTTTTATCAGCGGAAATTACCTGCAGCATTCGCACCAGATTTTCCGCGCTCATGGCGTTGCTGCGTGAAAGTCCGCTGCCGTCGGTAATAAACATCCCGTTGGGATCCAATCCCTTTTCTGCCCAAAACCGGTTGAGAATCCGGTTCGATTCCGAATTACTACCTTCCGCTCCCGCCTTGGCGGAAAGCCGCTTGTGAATATGCTCTGCATACAGGTTGTTGCTGGACTGATTAACCACTTCAATAATGGCCGAAAGAGGAGGAGACTCCACGAATCCCAGCTCAACCACATCAGCAGCCGAATAAACGGGCGTGTTTTTCATTTCGCGGTTCGTAATCACATCGCCGGAAATCGCAATGCCCCTTTCCTGCAATGCCTGTTTGATAAGCAATCCGGCAAAGAGAGGAGGATCGTGCATATTTCCACGCACACAAAATGAGTCGCTGTAGGCGGGAATCGTTCCGCGGATGTAACGCAATGCACCATATTCCGCCCCGAAAACATACGCATTGTCTCCCGAACCTCCGGCAGAAACAAGGTTTCGAAATTGCACGCTCTTCAACTCAGGAATGGTTCTGAATATTTGTGTGGGCTCTCCATGCCTACCCGATCGAAAACAATAAATAACCAAATTATCGCAGATGCTGAGCCCCGAAGGCCCTGCTCCGTAATAATTACCGATATCGCCCCAATTCCAACCCGGAGGTGCCATCAGCTCTTCAAAAACAGAGGCGTCGGCCAGGACATTTCCCTTTACGGATTTAATCCCTTTGGAAGAGAGAAAACGAACCACCGAAGCAAAGAGCGAATCCCTCGAGGTTTCTTTCCATTTATCCGAACCCAAAGTCGGATCTCCACCCCCACGTATAATCAAGTCTCCGTAGAGTTCCCCTTCGGGCGAAAGTTTTCCGTGCATATAAAAACGCGTGCGAAAACGAAAATCAGGACCCAGAATCTGCAAGGCGGCACCCGTGGTAACCAATTTCATGACTGAAGCCGGCGTAAGGGCCATTTGCTCATTATGCCGGGCAAGGGTATCCTTGGTATCCGCATATACGGCCAAAAACGACCAAGCGGCATGGATAAGGGCGGGATCTTTTTTTAAGCGGGAAAGCTCAGTCGCAACCACGTTTTGCGAAAAAGAGGCAATGCCCGAGACAAAGAAAATTCCGAAAATAAACAGACGAATTATCATACTTTAAAAAAACGCAAAAAGCACACCGGGTCGTATAAACTCATCATCAACTTATTCACGAGAGACTGTGAATGGGAAATCCATCCATCATCCTAAGAAATCCACATTGGCCCGTTCCGGTTACCTTTGCCGTATGCGTGCAAAAAAACTTCGGCTGCTTCCCCAAGTAGTCATCACCGATACGGGAACCGACGGACTATCGGTTGGACGACATGAAGGCATGGCGGTATTCGTGAAAAATGCCGTTCCCGGGGACGTGGCCGACGTGCAAATCACCAAGAAAAAAAGAAACTACGC
>CAYYRB010000028.1:11598-13474 GCA_964473995.1 uncultured Candidatus Competibacteraceae bacterium
CAGGAGATTGCCGAGCGTCGGGCATTGGGATTTCACGTTCCCGGAATGTTTGATAAAATTTTTAACGTAGAAGAATGTCTTCTTCAGCCAGGCCCTTCCAACGCCATACGGAACGGATTACGCAATTTCACGCTCAAGCTGAATCTTCCCTATTACCACATCCGGACACATGAAGGCTTCATGAGAAATCTGATCATACGGACCAACCAAAAAGGGGAAGTCATGGTTATCGTGGCCTTTGCCTATGCCCATCCCGAGTGGCAAAAGGCGGTGACCGATTTCCTGACAAATACCTTCCCGGAAATTATTTCTCTTTATCAAGTGGTGAATACCAAATTCAATGATACCCTGTATGATCAAGAGCTCCAATTGATAAAGGGAAGTCCGTATTTGGAGGAAAGTATGGGCAACCTGAAATTCCTGATCGGTCCGAAATCATTTTTCCAGACCAATACCCTACAAGCAAGCAGACTTTACGATATAACAAAAAAATTGGCCGAACTCAAAGGCAACGAACTTGTTTACGATTTGTATACAGGAACGGGCACCATCGCGTGTTATATCGCCGGTAGCGCATCAAAAGTAGTGGGTGTGGAATATGTACCCGAAGCTATTGACGATGCCGAAAAAAATGCCGCACTTAACGGAATTACAAATACCTCATTCTTTTCGGGTGATATAAAAAATGTGTTGAATGACTCTTTTATAACAGAACACGGAAAACCGGAGGTGATCATTACCGATCCGCCCCGCGCAGGTATGCATGAGGACGTAACCCGAAAAATACTGGAAATAGAACCGCAGCGAATTGTGTATGTCAGCTGCAACCCCGCGACCCAAGCCAGGGATTTGGCCATTTTATGCGAAAAATATGCTATCTCCACTGTGCAACCCGTAGACATGTTCCCCCACACCTACCATGTAGAGAATGTGGTCAGGCTGGATTTGATAAAATAAACAGATGGAATTAAACCGCGAATATTGGACAGACCGCTACCTGAAAGGAGAAACCGGATGGGATATCGGATACGCCTCACCGGCGCTCATTGCTTACATGGAGGATAAATCACGCCATGCGTCGATACTGATTCCCGGCGCCGGAAATGCTTACGAAGCGGAGAAACTTTGGGAAATGGGATTTCATAACATCACCGTCGTAGACATTTCGGAAATCCCATTACGGAACCTAAAAAAACGCATTCCTGATTTCCCTGAAGAGCAACTGCTCCACGAGGATTTTTTCAAGCTTTCAGGCAAATACGATTTCATTCTGGAACAGACCTTTTTCTGCGCCCTGAAGCCGGATTTGCGCGAAGCATACGCAAAGAAAATGGCCGATCTGCTAAACCCGAAAGGAGAACTTGCCGGTTTGCTCTTCGACGCTCCCATGAACACGGATAAACCTCCGTTCGGAGGAACTGCAAATGAATACAGACAAATTCTGGGAAAACACCTTCACCTACTCCACATGGAAAAGTGCGATCATTCCATTGCACCCCGCGCCGGAAAAGAAGTGTTCTTCAGAGCCACTTTACTGCTTTAGCGGCTTTGTCTCTTTCATCGGACAGGTATTCACGCCCAAAAAAGCATACAAACCGCAAAAACCTACGGCCGCAGTAACCAGCATGGCTCCGCCGAAAATAAGTAACACGATACCCCACGCACCTTTCACCACACCGGTAAAATAAAGTACGGCGCACACCACGGCGAGTACTACACGGACAATCCTGTCCCACTTTCCTACGTTGATTTTCATATTTTTAATTTTTAGATAGGCCAAAGTTACCCTTTTCATTCGGAGTAAGGAATGATAAAAATCAGCTAAAAAATACCAAATCAAAAAAACGTTTTGCTGTTCTTTTAAACGCTCAAGCGG
>CAYYRB010000028.1:13574-27737 GCA_964473995.1 uncultured Candidatus Competibacteraceae bacterium
TGCTGCGCAAGGCGTCTTTTTTGCATACAGAAACGCTCAAGCGGGCGGATTAGCTCCGCTGATCCATAAGGGGGGATAGACCCAACCAAAGCCTGACTTGCTGCGCAAGGCGTCTTTTTTGCATACAGAAACGCTCAAGCGGGCTTGGCGTTTCTGTATGCAAAAAAGCCTACCTCTTTCGAGGTAGGCTTTTGTTGTTGCCCGAGCTGGATTCGAACCAACACAAACTGAACCAAAATCAGTTGTCCTGCCATTAGACGATCGGGCAATGCGGGGGCAAAAATAGAAAATTCCCCCGGACCGAAAAAATATTCCTTAATTCAATGCCTCTGCACCGGCTACAATTTCCAATATTTCATTGGTAATGGCTGCCTGACGCGCTTTATTGTAACTCAATTTTAATTCTTTAAGCAACTCGCCCGCATTGTCGGTTGCTTTGTGCATGGCCGTCATTCTGGCGCCATGTTCCGCAGCCTGTGAATCTAAAATCACTTTAAAGAAACGGGTTTTAAGCGAAGCCGGAATAAGGTTAAAAATAATCTCCTGCTTGTTAGGTTGGTAGATATAGTCCTTATTGGCGGCTTTTGAATCGGTAACTTCGGGAGGTGTAATCGGTAAAAATTGCTCAACGGTTACCTGCTGCGAAGCCGCACTTTTAAATTCATTGTACACGATATCCACACGGTCAAACTCCCCGGCGACAAACCTTTGCATGATATCCTCCGCGAGCTCGTTGGCATGGGCAAACGTAGGCTTATCTACCACCGTTTCGGAAACAGGCAAAATGGTATTGTTTCTCTTGGAAAGCGGACCGAAAGCCTTGCGCCCCACACAGAGCACCGAAATGCTATCAGCTGGCAAATGAGCATAGGTATTAATCTGCTGTACCGTTTTCTTAATCACATTGGCATTAAACGCTCCGCACAAACCCTTGTTGGACGAAACTGCCACCACCAATACCCGCTGAACCTCGCGCTTTTCCGCGTATGGACTTTCGGCCATACTTTCTGCGGAACTTCCCAAATTCTCCAAAATTTCTTTCAGCTTGTGGGCATAAGGACGCATCTTGGTGATGTTGTCCTGCGCCCGTTTCAACTTAGAGGCCGACACCAATTTCATGGCACTGGTAATCTGCCTGGTTGAGGTAACCGACGCGATTCTGTTTCTTACTTCCTTAAGATTTGGCATAGCAAACGATATCCGATGATTAAAAAGCCTCCCCCTTGAAGGGAAGGCTCATTTCAATTATTTAAATGTGGCGGAAACTTCTTTAGCTACTTTTTCCAATACTCCGGTGATCTCATCATCGATTTTGCCGGCACGCAACGCATCCAACGTAGGACGATATTGCGCCTCCAAGGCAGACAGATAGGCCGTTTGGAATTCCTTCACTTTAGAAACGGGCACTTCACGCAGCAGGTTTTTCGTTCCCGCATAAATGATCGCTATCTGCTTCTCCACCGTCATGGGTGAATATTGCGCCTGCTTCAGTATTTCCACGTTGCGTGCTCCTTTGTCCAGAATCGCTTTCGTAGCGGCATCCAAATCAGAACCGAACTTAGAGAACGCTTCCAATTCGCGGTACTGCGCCTGATCAAGCTTTAAGGTTCCGGCCACTTTTTTCATGGACTTAATCTGGGCATTTCCACCCACGCGGGATACGGAAATACCCACGTTAATGGCAGGACGCACCCCGGAGTTGAAGAGGTTTGATTCCAGGAATATCTGACCATCCGTAATCGAAATCACGTTGGTGGGAATGTAGGCGGAAACGTCACCGGCCTGAGTTTCAATAATGGGAAGAGCCGTAAGCGATCCTCCTCCTTTAACTTTTCCTTTTAATCCCTCGGGAAGATCATTCATCTGTCCGGCAATGGCGTCATTGTTGATTACCTTAGCGGCACGCTCCAGCAAACGGCTGTGGAGATAAAATACGTCACCGGGATATGCCTCGCGGCCCGGAGGGCGACGAAGAAGAAGGGACACCTCGCGGTAAGCCACGGCTTGTTTGGAAAGGTCATCATACACAATAAGCGCAGGACGGCCCGTATCCCGGAAGAACTCCCCGATGGCACAACCCGAGAAAGGCGCGTAAAACTGCATGGGAGCCGGATCAGAAGCGCTTGACGCCACAATAACCGTGTAAGGCATGGCGCCCGCATCTTCCAACGTTTTGGCAATACCCGCTACCGTGGAGCCTTTTTGACCAATGGCTACATAGATACAAAAAACGGGTTGTCCTTTATCGTAAAATTCTTTCTGATTGATGATGGTATCGATGGCAATGGCCGTTTTACCGATCTGACGGTCACCGATGATCAACTCGCGCTGACCGCGGCCGATGGGAATCATGGCATCGATGGATTTAATTCCTGTTTGAAGCGGCTCAGTTACCGGCTGACGGTAAATTACGCCCGGTGCTTTACGCTCCAATGGCATGGAAATACGGTCTCCGCTAATGGGTCCTTTGCCGTCGATGGGATTACCCAGCGGATCTACCACGCGGCCCAACAAGCCTTCTCCCACGGGAATAGAGGCAATTTCGCGCGTACGTTTTACGGTCTGCCCTTCTTTCAGGTCGGCAGATGGCCCCAAAAGCACCACGCCCACGTTATCTTCTTCCAGGTTTAATACAATTCCTTTCAATCCGTTTTCGAACTGTACAAGCTCGCCCGATTGTACGTTGTTCATTCCGTAAACGCGGGCAATTCCGTCACCAACCTGAAGAATGGATCCTACCTCTTCAAGTTGCGCCTCGGAATTAAATCCTGAAAGTTGTTGGCGGATGATTGCAGATACTTCTGCCGGTTTGATTTCAGCCATCTTAGTAAATGTTAACTCGTTTGATTAAAAGTTTTTGATATAAATGTTTTCATTGAATGAACGCTCCAATTCCCGGAGTTTGTGGGTAAATGAGGTATCAATCTGCCTGTCTTCAACGGTTAGGATAAATCCGCCGATCAAAGAGGCATCTACCGATTCTTCAAAACGTATTTCTTTGGCATCTCCTTTGGAAAGGGCACCCAATGCCATTTTTTGAATTTTTTCACGGTTGGTTTCAGTAAGCGGTGCGGCTGTTTTCACCTTTACGGTGAAAATACCGCGCGAAGAATCAACCTGATGGATGAATGCTTTAGCGATGTCACCCAGGTATTTTTCACGCTTCCCTTTCGCCAGTTTTTCAAAGAAAACGGTTGTCAGTTCTGCCAGTCCGCCACTAAAAACAGCCTGAACTGCTGACAATTTTTTGTCCGCCTTGATCACAGGACTCTTCAGCATGATCCGCAGCTCTTCAGACCCCTCAAAGGCAGAGAGAAAAGCTTTCATATCAGCATAAACCCTATCCGTTTCTTTGCGCTCGGAAGCCAACGTTTCCAACGCCTGAGCGTACCGAACCCCTATTTTGCTTTGTCCTGCCATCAGTTCAGATTCACGTCGTTTAATAACCGCGCGATACTTTCATTTTGCTTTGACTCGTCGCGCAGGTTTTCGCGGAGTAGTTTTTCGGCAATCTCGATAGACAATTTGCCCACCTCGTTTTTAATTTCCGTTACGGCACGCATTTTTTCGTTGTGAATGGTTTCACGGGCCTGTTCCAGCAATTTCGCACTTTCTGCAGATGCTTTTTCCTTGGCCTCTGCAATCATTTTATCGGAGGCTTCACGGGCGGCCTTAAGAATGCCTTCTCTTTCTTTAGCCGCCTCGGCCAATAATTGTTGGTTTTGTGCGGCCAGTTGCTTCATCTCGGCTTTGGTGCGCTCAGCAAGATCCAATGCTTCCGAAATTTTCTTCTCGCGCTCATTGACGGCTCCCAAAATGGGTTTCCAGGCAAACTTGGTGAGAAGAAACAGCAAGAGAACGAAGACCAATCCCGTCCAAAATAATAGCCCAAAGTCTGGTGTAATCAAATCCATTTTATTCTCTGTATTTCGTTTGTTCTGTTTTAAAAACACCGGTTTACGACCAACCGTCGTAAACCGGTGTACATTTCTTACAAGCCGAGGAAACCTACAACCACGCCGAAAAGGGCAACACCCTCAATCAAGGCGGCTGCGATAATCATGGCCGTTTGGATTTTACCTGTAGCTTCGGGTTGACGGGCAATGGCTTCCATGGCGGAAGATCCGATTTTCCCGATTCCCAATCCGGCGCCCAATACGGCAAGTCCCGCTCCGATTGCTCCAACTGTTCCAGTCATCTTGTTTTTGTTTTTGATTAATAAATAACGAGGTTAATGATGATCTTCTTCTACGGCGGCACCTATAAAAAGGGCCGACAACATGGTAAATAAAAAGGCCTGCAGAAAGGCAACCAGCACTTCCAGTACAGAAATGAATAAGGCCATAGGTACGGAAAGGCCCGCCCAGGCCATGTTCTTATTGATAAAAATGATGCCGATGAAGGCTAAAATAATTACGTGGCCGGCGGTGATGTTCGCAAAAAGACGAATCATCAGAGCGAAAGGCTTGGTCAGAATGCCCACCAGTTCAATCGGGATCATGATGAGCAGCAGTGGCTTAGGCACACCCGGCGTGGCAAAAATATGTTTCCAATAATTTTTGTTTCCCGAAAGCACCGTGGCTAAGAGCGTACAGAAAGCCAAAAAGAACGTCACGGTAATGTTTCCCGTAAGGTTGGCTCCGAGCAGAGGAATAAGGCCCAATAAATTGCCGGTGAGTATGAAAAAGAAAATCGTCAACAAATAAGGAACGTATCTGGAATACTTGTGTTCGTTGATATTGGTTTTCGCCACTTCATCCCGGATAAACACGACAATGGGTTCGATAAACTTGGCAACCCCGCCCGGGGCAACCGCTCCGTTTTTCTTGTAGTAACGGGCTGTACTCAACGCTAAAAAGAGAATGATGGAAAAACTCAAAAAGAGCACGAACACATTTTTGGTGATGGAAAAATCCATCGGTTTTATTCCTTCTCCGTGCGGGTGATCCTCCTCAAAATGCAATTCGCCATTGGTCAGTTTATATATTTTCTCGTGAAACAGAGCATAACCCTCGGCTGGTCCGTGTCCGGCTAAGTAAGTGTGGCTTTTGCCGGTTTTGTGGTCAACGGCAGTCTTGGTTTCACCATGGTAGAGATGCGAGGAAGAAAAGAACTTCAAGCCTCCATCCAACAAGATAACCGGAAAATAAATGGAAGTTCCGTGATGTGCATCCCCCCAAAGATGCCATTCGTGGGCATCTTTCACGTGGTGCATAATCATTTCAGACACATTGAACTCACCGCCCGGCTCAGAAGCCTTCAACGAAACAGAGGAGGAAAAAAAAGCGGCTAAGATTGCGGCTATTTTTAGTAACTTGCTGAAATTCATTTTTTTAGACAGTAAATAAGCCAGACACCAAATTGAGCGCAAATGTAAGCGCTTTTTTCATCAAAAAGAAGGGTGAATTCAATTCTTTCGAAAGAATCAGCAGATGACTGATTTTCAATTTACTCGTTTGTGGATTTTACGGATGAATTTTTCTTTACAAACCGCAGCAGCCAAAAAAGATCATGGAGGGTAAATAGTATGTAACAGGAAAAGAAAAGAGCAGTGATAGATAGTTTTTCGTTGGGAAACATGCGGGAAAGAAGTAAAAAAAGACTAAGTAAAATGAGCATTTTCAGCGTAGTCTGTACCAAAAAAATCTGGGCAAACCATTCAGATCTACCCTTTGAAAATCCCATGGTGGCTCCATGCAGAAAAAGAAACAAAAAAGAAAACAGCAGAATCAGCTCAAATCCCTTGGATACCTGATATCCTGAAAAAAAATGCGGGAGAACCCGATGAAAAAAAATCAGCAACAGAGAGATGGCCGCCACCCCCAAAAAATACACTCCGATGTTTTTTATCATACCAATATTAATCAGTAACGCATCCGGCTTACTTCACGAATTACAAGAACCATAGCGGCAATCACGCCGATAAGGGTACATCCCAAGGTTCCCCATGGCTTAATCTGCGGAATCCATCTTTCGTCCAACAGCCAACCTATTCCCAAAAAAAGAAGCACAGTCCCGATCATTTGCCAGGCTATACCCAGAAGCCGCCAAGCCTTATTCCTCCTGGTTCCGGAATTTTCATTCGGCCCTTGCGGAGATGCATTCATCAAGCTTTTACGGGTTGAGGTTCGGGCTTTGTTTTTTCGTTCGCCATGCTGCAACCGCCTATAAATACGGCTCCGGGCTCTATGGCCAGCTGACCTGTTTTGATATCGCCCTTCACGTGCGATCCGGAGGATAACCGGGTGAGCTCCTTAGCGAAAATATTTCCCGTTACCTTCCCGTTGATATCCGCATCATTGCAAATGATATTTCCGTCCACGATTCCGGAATTGCCGATGACTACGCGGCCCTTACATTCCAAAGTTCCCTTCAGGTGCCCGTCAAAACGCACACTTCCCTGAATAAGCATGTTGCCCTCGATGGTGGTTCCCGGAATGATGGTATTGATGGCTCCTGAATCCATTCCCCTCGAGGTGCCTGCATTATTCTCTTTTCCCTTAAACATAGGTTATTTATTTAAGACTACTAATGTAACTGAATTTACTTAGGTCGGTAATTTTCGTAGTAAAATTTCATGTACTCGGGAAGAGTTGGTTTGGAAAGCAAAGCAGCGAAATTTTTTACCGAGATCACAAACGTGGTGCAGATTTCATCGGTGGGAATCTGCTCGATGATTTCACTGTTTTTTTCCAACGCATACAGATATACCAACGCTTTTTCCGAGCCTTCAAAAGTTTTCAGCGCCAACACTTTGGCATCAGTACCGAACATAAGCTCCTGAATATCGATGGTTTCCGTGGAATAGTAGGTACTGTTGAAGTTTGCGATTGCGGTTTTTGATTTGTTCAATACCACGCCCGCACCGGGCACGTGTATCACCACATAATGTGGCCCTCTTTTGTCTTTTTCAAACAGTTGATTTTGGGCGGGTTTTGTCTCCGAAGGATTCTCTGCATTACCCGCCTCATTTATCCGATCGATGATTTTTCGGGCCTCAAGCGCCTGCTCGGTGCCCGGAAATTCCGTTTCCACAAGTTGCAGAGTGGCCACATAAACATCTTTCCCTTTCCGTCCTTCAATCAGCGCGAAAAGCAGGGCGAAGCGAGGTAACAGTTCACTTTTGGCAAACATCGTTTTTGCACTCACGCAATTCGCGGCTGCCGTGATATACTCTCCTTTTTTGTACAGGGAAAAAGTTTCTTCATAAAACCGCTCAGCGCCCTTCTTCTGCAGTTCCTTTTGCTTCAAATACTCAGGATCTTTTATTATCAGGGCGTATTCGCTTTCGGCAAACTGTTCCAAAATGATGCTCTTATAATATTGAGCTTCTTTTGATTTACCCTGCAATTCGCTTAAAACATACAGCTGATAATAGGTCTCCGGGAAATGTTTGTTTTTCGTATTACGGCGCACCAAATCCTCAAAGGCTTCCATAGACCGGTCATACGCTTTGAGATTCTGTTTGTAAAGAATTCCTAAATCATACAATGCCTGATAAATCATTTCGCGGGAAGCCGTCTGAGCGGAATCAGAAAAGGGAAGCAGCGCCACATAGGTTTCCGGATTATAGCGGGTGGCCTCCAATTCATCCCTTTTCTGCTGCTCCAAGGCCAGCGGGTCTATCATCTGATTGCCGAAATCGTCCGCGACGCTCGCCTTATTTTTCCGACGCCAATTATCCTCGTTTTTCCGACTTCCCCAGATTTGGGAAAAGTCTTTCAACCCGAATGCCACAGTTTGCGGATTGTAAAAATACCATTTGCCCGCACCGGGCACTCCCGCACCTGCGCCGCCGCCGTTTTGCAATACATTTAACGGATTCTCCTCCTCCGTCTTTTTGCGCTCGTCTTCCTTCCTCAATCTGGCAATGTATTCCTCAATCTTTTTTACCCGATCTTTTTCAGACATGGTGGCCAAGGCAAGCAGGCTGTCCTGCTCCTGCACGATGTTGATTTTTGCCACGATTTCGCCCAGATTTTCTTTCAATGCATTCACCCGCGCAAATTTGGGATGCTTTTTATCCAAGTTGGCCGATGCACTGTCGTAGTATGCCTGGGCGGGCACAAACCGACGATCGGCAAAATAGATTTCAGCCAGGGCCAGGTAGCTCATTCCCTTTTGCTCTTTGTTGATGGTACTTGTGCGTACAGAGCTTTTATAATTCGCAATGGCCTTTTCCTGATTTTTTTCCTTCTCATCCAAAATAGCAAGCGCGTAATAAATCTGGTCCTGGAAGTCAATATTCTTATCGTCGCGCAGCAATTTGCGCAGTCTCTTTCGCAATTCCTGATTGTCGGACTCTCCTTCGGAGGCCAGGGCCAGGGCAATCGCCGCCTGAAATTCGAGTTCAAATTCGGGCTTCAGCTTTACCGCCTGGGCGAACATTTGCCGCGCACGGCCCGTTTCTCCCATCTGCCGGTAAATTTGGCCAAGAATGAAGGTGTATCGGGCAAGCAACGTCTTCTTCTTCGTTACTTTAATAAGTTCCTCCAACGGGATGATGGCAGGCGTATAATCTTCTGATTTGATGAAGAAATCGGCAATGGAGGCATGGTATTCCCAACGTTGTTTTGCCGGAATTTTGGCCACGTTCACATTGTTAAATTCGCTTTCCGCCTGACCGAATTCTCCCATGTCCTGGTAGGTTTTGATCATCCATAAACGCGCCAGTTCTTTGGTGGCCTCACTTTCGGAAGTCTGCATCACGTAGTAAAACTGCTGTATGGCGGTGGAATACTCACGCTTGATGAAGTTCGCCTTGCCCATGATGAAATAACAATCATCAATCCACCGATTCCGCTGCTTACCGTTGATGAGCATGGAATGCTTGCGAACCATGTTTCCGCCTTTGGTCAGCACCCGGTCCGAGAGGGGGTTCACGGCTTGTGCCGCCGCCTTGTCGGCATATCGGTATACCTGAATAACGGAATTGTAGTTATCCTTGTTGGCTTTGGCCAGTTCCACAAACGCTTCGTCCAACGCCATTTTACCGTAATAATAGCCGTTGTAGCGGGTATTCATGCCGTGCCAGTTCCTGTTCAGCCACTTGTCCCGCTTGGTGGAGCAGGAAAGCAATAAGGCCGATAACAAAAGGCCGGAGAGCAGTATGGGCAGGTTTTTGGACACTATGACGGTTTACGGCGGGAATAACCCCCAAAAGGCAAATTTATTGTTTAAAATCGAATGGCATGAAACAAAAAAACCGGCCCAAAGCCGGTTTATATTTCAAAAAATGACAATTAATATTTAAACAGCTTTTCGTCAGAAACGGTCAATCTTTTCCTGCCTCTTCTACGACGGGCGGCGAGTACACGGCGACCATTAGGAGTAGACATGCGGGTACGGAAACCGTGCTTATTGGCTCTTTTTCTGCGTGAAGGCTGAAATGTTCTCTTTGACATGACTTTCGTGTTTTAGTATTCACCCCGATTTCGACGGGAGGGCAAAAGTAATACTTTTTTCTTAACCGCAAATATTTTTGTAAAAATGATGCCCATATCTGTACAATCCCCGTTAAGCCGAACAATGACTCATAATCCCCGGCCAAGTCTTACCTTTGTTGCCTAATAATGCAATCAATGGCCATGCAGGCAAAACCGGTTTCAGAGTCCTACACCGTACAAACGGAAATTGTGCTTCCCAACGACACCAATACCTTAGGCAACCTGTTCGGGGGAAAGCTGATGCTGTGGATGGATATCGTGGCCGCCATATCGGCACAGCGCCACAGCCGCAGGGTGGTGGTTACCGCGTCCGTAAACAATGTGTCATTCAACCACCCCATCAAGCTGGGAGACGTGGTGACGCTGGAAGCCAAAGTTTCCAGGGCTTTCAGTTCTTCCATGGAAGTATTTGTGGATGTTTCGGTAGAAGATCACCTCACCGGAAAACGCAAAAAATGCAACGAAGCCATTTATACGTTTGTAGCGGTAGATCAGTTGGGAAACGCGATTCATGTACCGGGCAGCATCCCCGAAACCGAGGAAGAAAAAAAGCGGTTTGACGGAGCCCTTCGCCGCAGGCAGCTCAGCCTGATTCTGGCGGGCAAAATGAATCCCGATGAAGCCACGGAGCTGAAAGCCCTCTTTTTCCCCGAGAAGAAAGAATAACGAGGAAAAACCTATAATTCCTTATTTAATTACGCCAATTTGGTGAAACAAGTTGGGCTATTCTTCCCATATTGTTCACTATTAAAATGAACTAGTTTTCATTAGTAATATAAACTTTTGGGTCTTTAAGATTAATGGACTTTTTACGTAAATTGCAACAACGTTGATCGTTTGGCAAGATGTGCCTTTTACATAGGTGCCTGGTTGCATATATGACCGTTCAACGCATGAGCCATTTTCCTATGTAGAACCCAATATTCATCGCCCTCTTTCTGCTTTTGTGCTCCATAGCGAATGCCCGGAGTGTCTTTAACCCCGACTTAAAAAAACACCAAAATGGTGAACGCAGTGAAAGCAGTCTGGATGTTTTCATTACGTCGTAATTAACAGATTATAAAATAATTCGAATGCATCACTATAGAAAAACCGTTCAACATAAAATGGCTAACGCATAAAATGGGCTTAAACAGGGATACAGTGCCGGAATCGATTATTTCCATACGGTTCTCCCTGCTCGCAATTGGATGCCTGGGTGGACTGGTCTTTAGTGCAGGGGAATGCGACGCCTTGTAATTCTACCCAAACAGGCGATTCGGCTTTGTGAACCTATTTTCAACCAATAAACTCATAATAATTATCGGTATCAATAACCTTTACTTGGGCTTGGTAGGCGTCGATAAACTTTTGAGGAAATTTGATTTTCTTTTTTGATTTCCACTTGAATTCATAAGCTGTTATCCTCCCGTCAATTTCCTCTATCCAGTCGATCTCTTGCTGCTGGGCTGTGCGCCAAAAGTACGTTTTAGCATACCGTTTATGGTATTTCAAATACTTTATTCGTTCGCTGATTAGAAAGTTTTCCCAGAGCGAACCTTTGTCTAGTCGCAGGTCTAATGAATTAAAGTTTGCTAGTAATGCATTGCGCAAGCCGGTATCGTAAAAATAAATTTTTCTGTTGGTCTTTATTTCATTCCGCAGGTTTCTACTAAATGGATTTACCCTGAACAGGACGTATGCCTTTTCCAGTAAATCAATGTAACTGCTTATGGTTTCTTTATTGACACCGATTAATTGAGAAAGTTCGTTGTACGAAACCTCATTGCCGATTTGCAGTGCCAAAGCCTGGGTGAGTTTCTGTAGTACATCTGCTTTTTTTATTCCTGAAAGCATCAGGATATCTTTGTACAAATAACTGTTTATCAAATTGTCCAGTACCTCTTTTTCTTTCCCGGGGTGATTCAATACATCAGGATACATGCCATAGATTACGCGTTGTTCCAGTTGTTTGCCGACCTCAGAAAATCCAATCGTTTTTTCCAACTCTTCATACGAAATAGGGTACATATTGTATTCCCATTTCCTTCCGGTCAAGGGCTCATTGATTTCATGATTCAATTCAAAAGCCGAAGAACCGCTGAGTAGCAATTGAACATCCTTAAATTGGTCTATAATGATTTTTGAAGTAATACCAATGTTTTTTATGCGTTGGGCTTCATCTATAAAAACAATTTTTTTGTCGCCAATGAGCCTTTTTAAGTAGCTTGTGTTGGGTTCGGACAATTGTTGTTGAACTGAAAAATCGTCACCGTCAAGAAACAAGAAATCCTCTTGTTTGAGGATATCGTTGATTAATGTTGATTTTCCAACCTGTCTCGGCCCTATAAGCACAATTGCTTTTCCGGTATTGAATTGATCGATCAGTGTGTTTTTTAAAATTCGTTTCACTTTCATTCCGGGAAAAAGTATTGATTTCATCCGCAAATGTACTAAAAAATCAGAAAAAACAGCCAAATATTATAATTTTAAGCTGTCTAAGTATCCAAATATTATCATATATGGTTACTATCTTGGTTAGAAAAGCAGGGAAATTTTACCGCCTCCTAATTGCATGAAACAAATGGATGCATGCAACGATTGGTTTCTGGTACAGGGAAATGTGCTGCCCAAGTAACTTGGTTGCCGCTCGAGTGCCTCTGCAGAAGCGCAGCGCAGTCGAAGGCAGAATTGGTAGTTTTTCTTACATCGTAAAAATCAGTATTTAAAGTAGTTTCTAATGCAATGCAATAAATGGGTTTATTCAAGATTAAGCAAATTTTTTCTGCTTGTACTTTACAGGCCTTAATTTCCATTACTAAAACAAACTACCGCTCATTAGTAATATAAACTTTTGGGTCGTTAAGATTAATGGAAATTTTACGTAAATTGCAATAACGTTGGTCGTTTGGTTTGGCGCACTTTTTACGTAGGTAGTTGAGTGCATAAACGCCAGTTTCAACGCATGAACCATTTACCCATGAAGCACACCGCATTCCTGCCCCTCTTTCTGCTTGTTTATGTGGGAACATCCGCGCAGGCATTGCCGCATTCCATCCCGGTACACTGGGAAATTCGGGTAAATCAGTATTTTGATTTTATGGACAGCCTCACGGTTTCACTCAACACCGCGACTCCTTATTCCCTTTCGGAACATATTCTGGTGCGGCACAACCCTTGGATCATTGACCGCCTCGTTTCGTTTGATTATTACGAAAACAAAAAAAACGGAAGATTCATTTATGATCAGGACACGATGCTCCTCCTGAAACCGGGCGACCTGATCCGCATACCGAATGAAAAAGAAGCCCTCGCCATACGCGATACCTTTCAACACACACGCATTGACCTGAACATTCCCGAATTCATCCTGCGTATTTATGAATTCAATCAGCTGAAGCATCTATTTCAGGTACGCGTAGGACGGAATACGGAAAAATACCTTGGTACGGTCGGGCGCAAGGTAAACCTCAGGACCCCCGTGGGCGAAGGATTTGTGTACCGCATCTCGCGTAAACCGATTTTTTATAAGCTGGATTCCGGAAAACGATTTTACACCACCACGCGCGACGACGGAAAAGTGACCCGGATGCCCATGATTCCGTGGATTGATCAGGAGTTGGACGGACAGCGGGCAGGTGCGATGATTCATCCCACCACCAACCCGAGTACGCTGGGCAAGGCCTACTCACACGGCTGTGTGGGTGTGCGTGAGTGGGCGGCCTGGATCATTTATTATCATGCCCCCATCGGCACGAAAGTGAGCTTTCGGTATTGCCTGGAGGTGAAGGATGCCGAAGGAAACGACATTACGCTGAAAGACATTTACCACTACGGAAACGAGAAATGTCGCGAGACGAAACCCTGATTTTTTCGCTCCAACAACCCGAAATGGCTGAGGCCAAGGGCAGAATGATATTATAAAAATAGTTAGCGGCCGCTGAATGCAGGCTTCCGTTTTTCCAAAAAGGCCGTGGTGCCTTCCTTAAAATCCTCGGTACCGAAAGCCCGTCCGAAGGCGTCTATTTCCACCTCAAAACCATCCGCCCCGTCTTCAAATCCGGCATTTACCGCCTCTATGGCCAGCCCGATGGCTTTGGGAGAGTTTTTGCAGATTTTTTCAGCCAGGGCCTCGCATTCGGCCATCAGTTGATCCTGGGGAACCGATTTATTCACCAGTCCCCAGGAGGCTGCCGTCTCCGCGGAAATCATCTCCGCCGAAAAAATAAGCTGATTGGCCCTTCCGCGCCCGATGAGCATGGGCAGGCGCTGCGTACCGCCGTACCCGGGAATTACGCCCAGGGAAACCTCGGGCAAACCGAGCCGCGCATTGTCGGATGCGATGCGGATATGACAGGCCATGGCCAATTCCAATCCGCCGCCCAAGGCAAAACCGTTTACCGCGGCAATGACGGGTTTATGCAGATTTTCGATTTTATCAAACAATTTTAACTGCCCCTCGTGACTCAGCTTGCGGCCTTCCTCCACCGAAAAATGGGCGAATTCGGAAATATCCGCTCCGGCCACGAATGCCTTTTGTCCCGATCCGGTGAGTAAGATGCAGCGCACGTCTTCGTCGGCCTGGGCCTCATTCAGCGCGAGGTTCAGTTCGTGAATGGTGTCCCGGTTCAGGGCATTCAATTTTTCCGGCCGGTTGATGGTGATGATCATCACTCCCCCTTTTTTCTCGGTAAGCAGGTTTGAAAAAGACATGATTCGGTATTTGCCACGAAGGTAG
>CAYYRB010000029.1:0-11256 GCA_964473995.1 uncultured Candidatus Competibacteraceae bacterium
AGCGACGCGTTGACGGAGGGCTCGGAGACAATTGTGATTACGTTGCAGGCAACCACATGCGGCAATCAGCCATTCACTTTGACTATTGTAGACCCGACCCCTATTTCTGTTTCAGCTACCGGAACTGCCATGTGCCAGGGAGCAGGACCCGTCACGATTACCTCCAATGCCTCGGGTGGTAACGGAACCATCAATTATTCCTGGAATAACGGAGCCGGCAACAGTTCTTCCGTATCGGTGAACCCGGCTACCACGACCACCTACACGGTTACCGCTACCGATCAATGCGGAAAAACGGCCACCGAAACAGCTACTGTTACGGTTTCTCCTCCTCCGACATCTTCTTTTACGGTTTCTTCGCCGGTTTGTGAGGGTAGTGCTTCCACAATAACTTATACCGGAAATGCAGGCGCCGGAGCAAATTTCAATTGGAATTTTGGGGGAGGAACCGCTGTTCCTGGTGGGAATTTGCCGGGACCGCATACTGTAACCTGGTCTGGCAGTGGGAATTTTTCCTTATCACTAGCGGTAAACGTCGGTACCTGTACTTCTTCGGTAAGTACACAGAACGTATTGGTAAATCCCTCTCCTGCCGCACCTCAGATTTCTTCCAACTCGCCTTTTTGTGAAGGACAGACGTTAAACCTGACCTCCAATACGGTTCTTGGAGCCACCTATGTTTGGAGCGGTCCCGGGGGCTTTATTTCTGCATTGGAAGATCCTTCGGTTGCCAATAGCACCTTACTTAACTCAGGCACATACTCGCTTTACGTTGTAGTTTCCGGATGTACTTCCGCTACGTCAAATTTGAATGTACTGATTAATCCGGCACCACCTGCACCTGTTATTGCATCCAACTCTCCGATCTGCATCGGTGAGGATTTGTCTCTTGCATCTGATTCGTATGCCGGGGTTCAGTACGTGTGGTCGGGCCCTTCCGGTTTTACCTCGGCCATAGAGGATCCGACTGTTTTGAATGCAGGTGTATCCAATTCAGGTACTTATTCTCTTTATCTGGTGTTAAACGGATGTACTTCCGCGGTTTCTTCACTTTCTGCAGTAGTAAGTCCAATTCCCACATCTGATTTTGCGCTTACCCCATCGGTTTGTGCAGGCTCAGAGGCTTTTGCCCTGTATGGAGGCAATGCTCCTGCGGGAGCTACTTACACTTGGTCATTTTCGGGAAGTCCAACCGTTTCCGGTTCAGGACAAGGTCCTGTCAGCTTTCTTTGGCCGGCAGTCGGCGCTCAAACGGTAAGTCTTACGGTAAGCATAGGGTCTTGTGTATCTGCTCCTACCACTCAGGCGGTGACGATTTTACCAACGCTTATTCCAGATGCAGGTCCTGATCAAACACTGTGCTCAGGAGCAACTATACAGGTGGGCAATGCCGCCCAGCAGGGAGTACCGGGATATACCTGGTTAACTGCTAATGGAATTGCGAATCCGTCCTCCGGATTTTCACCGGCTTCCTGGGACAACAATGGAAATTCGGTGCAGATCCTGACCTTAGTTTTGGAAGCGGATACGCAGGGTTGTGTTCTGCGGGATACGGCTCTCATTTCTGTTGTTCCCAATCCTGTTTTTGCCATTCAACAGCCTGGTCCCCAATGTTTGTCAGGGAACTCCTTTACGTTTTCCGCCAATGGAAATATACTTTCGAACGCAACCTATAATTGGACATTTCAAAACGCCCAGCCGGGACAGTCTGCCATGGCAAATCCGACCGGAATCGAATTTTCTGCTCAGGGCTCACAACAGGTGATTTTGTCGGTGGATCAGTTTGGCTGCACCGGAACCGACACGGTTACCATCCTTTTGAATCCGAGTCCGCTGGCAGATTTCGCTTATGCGCCGGGTCAGGGTTGTATGCCGCTGTCCGTAAATTTTACCGATCAAAGTATTTCTCCATCGGGAGCTGCTCTCAGTTATGCCTGGGTTTTTGGAAACGGAACATCGAGCAGTCAGGCTTCACCTTCCGTGGTGTATGCTGATGAAGGAGTTTACAGTGTTTCCCTCACGGTAACCGATCCCATCGGATGTTCCTCCGTGAGTATCCAAAACAACATAATTCAGGTTTATCCACCGCCGGTTGCCGGTTTTTCAGCCACGCCCATGACCGTGTATGTCGATCAGCCGATAGTGAATGTGTACGACGGATCTTTGGGGAATGTCAGTCAATGGAGTTATTCGGTTTCCAACGGAATGCAGTTTAATTCTCCCAATTTCAGCATCAATTTTTCTGATGTAGGTGTTTATACTATCACCCAAACCGTTTCGGACGGATTTGGCTGTTCCGCTTCTGCTGTCGTTGAAATCAATGTATTGCCGATAAGTACTCTGTTTGTTCCAAACTCCTTTACTCCCGGAAATAATGATGGGATTAATTCCGTATTCAGGCCGGTGGGAACCAACCTGACAGATTACAGGTTGGCCATCTTTAACCGATGGGGAGAGTTGATTTTCACCTCAGGTAATGTGGAGGAAGGATGGGACGGAATGGTAAGGGGCTCTCAAAAGCCGGCCAAAGGGGATGTATACGTGTACAAGGTAGATTACACAGATCATAAAGGATATCCTCAATTGGTGTTGGGACATGTGTCTTTAATCAGGTAGTTTTTTCTTTTGCATAGTTTTTAACTACCTTTAGGCCTGAACTTACCTAATTGTATGAAAACAAATTGGTTATTTATTTTCCTTGTTCTAGGGGGTATAAAGATAACCTGTGCTCAAACACCCGGGCCGGGTTGTCCCAGCGTGAATGCCGGCAGTGATCAGGGTTTACCGTGTAATACGGCATGTGCAAATTTAAATGCCACCATATTCCAAACAGGACAGACAACCAGCTACCAAGTGGCTTCCATCCCTTTTAGCCCTCCTTACGCCTTTAATCAGGGGACACCCTTTTCCATCAATACGGATGATATTTGGAGTGGAACCATCAACCTGCCTTTTGCCTTTTGTTTTTACGGGAGTCCTTACACTCAACTTGTGGTCGGTGCAAATGGCATCATTTCTTTTGACCTTTCTTATTCAGGCGATTTTTGTCCCTGGCAATTTAATCAGACCATCCCCAGTAACGGACTTCCACTTAATGCTATTTTCGGTGCTTACCATGATGTGGATCCTTCTGTTTGCGGCACTATACGTTATGCCGTTTTAGGAAATGCCCCCTGCCGTACCTTTGTTTTTAACTACAGTGCCGTATGCCACTTTAGCTGCAATAACCTGACAACTACCCAGCAAATTGTATTGTATGAAAATACGAATGTGATAGAGGTGTATATTCAAAGCAAACCTACCTGTAATACATGGAACTCAGGGAATGCGGTAATCGGTATTCAAAATGCGGCGGGAAATGTCGGATTAACGCCTCCGGGAAGGAATACGGGACCTTGGACTGCCAATAATGAAGCTTGGCGATTTACCCCGAACGGAGCCCCCAACTACACGATTAATTGGTATGAAGGCGGCAACTTGACCAATTCACTGGGTACTACCGCCAATTTGCAGGTTTGCCCTACCGGTTCAACTACCACGTATACAGCCGTATTAACCTACACCAACTGTGACAATAGCACGGTAACCGTTTCAGACGATGTGGTTGTTACGTTGTCAAGTCCGCCGGCTCCCCAAATTTCTTCCAATTCGCCTCTATGTCAGGGAGGAGCTTTGCAATTCTCGGCCAATACTATTCCCAATGTCACGTATTACTGGTCAGGTCCAAACAACTTTACATCTAATTTGGAAGATCCTGTTATCTCAAATCCGACAGCTGCCAACAACGGCACTTATTCCCTGTACGTGGTACAAAGCGGATGTACCTCGGCCACGGTAACAACCGAAGTCATCGTGCTGAATCAATCGGCTCCGCAACTGAGCGCCAACGATCCTATTTGTAGCGGTCAGGATTTACTATTAACGGCTGATTCAATACCGGATGCATCTTATGTGTGGTCGGGTCCAAATGGTTTTTCATCCACCTTGCGAAATCCGATCATACCAGGGGCCACCGTGGCTGCGTCCGGGCAGTATTCTGCGTACCTGGTAATCGGAAGTTGTACATCTGCAACAACCAATTTAAATGTACTGGTCAACCCGGTTCCGCCGGCTCCCGTTTTGGGTTCAGACAGCCCCGTTTGCTCAGGGGCAGCATTGAACCTGACATCGAATGCCATTCCGAATGCCGTTTATGTTTGGTCCGGCCCCGGTAATTTTGTTTCATCCCAGCAATCACCCGTCATACCCGATGCTAATTTGGGCAATGCGGGGAATTATTCGGCTTACGTGGTGGTAAATGGTTGTACTTCGGCGGTTTCTGATCTTTTGGTTTCAGTCATAAACGGGCCAACTGCTGATTTCTCGGCGGCCCCCCTTCAGGGATGCGTACCCCTGACGGTTAATTTCACTGATCTTTCTTCAGGCGGCTTGGCTCCTTTTGTTTATGAATGGCAATTCGGAACGGGTTCAGGATCAGCACAAAGTAATCCGTCGCATACATACAATCAGCCGGGAATTTATTCGGTCGCCCTTACGATAACGGATGCCAATGGTTGTGTTTCTACTGATAATCAATCGAATTTGGTACAAGTGTATGATTACCCGATTGCCGGATTTTCCATACTTCCTCAGATCATTTATATGGATGCTCCATTCGCTCAGGTCTTAGATGGGGCATCGGGTGGTGTTGTCACCTGGAACTACACGGTATCCAACGGAAGTACTAACTCAACTCCCAATTTTTTGGTTGCGTTCAGCGATACCGGGATTTATGCCATTACTCAGGTCGTGAGTAATGAACTCGGCTGTAGTGATGAGATAACTCAGTTTCTTGAAGTTCGTCCGATTAGTGAGATTTTTGTTCCCAATTCGTTCACTCCAGGAAATAAAGATAATCTGAATCCTGTTTTCAAGCCGGTGGTTTCCAACATAACCAATTATTCATTACGGATTTTTAATCGTTGGGGTGAACTGGTTTTCAGCTCCATCGATGCAGATCAAGGTTGGGACGGTAAAGTGAGAAGTTCTAAGGTAGACGCCAAGAACGATGTATATGTTTGGAAAATAGAATATTGGGATCATTTGGGCACGGAAAGGCAACTTTTGGGTCATTTAACCCTCATACGCTAAACTCACCTAGGAATCTCTATCGAACGGAGCAGGTCTCCTATGGCTTTTTCCGCCGTATTTCCTTCCATTTCACTTTCAGGAGTCAGCTGAATACGATGCCTTAAAACCGCCGGAGCAACCCATTTTATATCGTCCGGTGTGACGAAATCCCGGCCTTGGATGGCCGCTTTGGCTTTTGCGGCAGAAAGGATGGATAAGGAAGCCCTTGGCGAAGCGCCCAAATAAAGATTTTTATGGTTTCTGGTGCTAATCACAATAGAGGCAATATAACTAAGCAGATGGTCTTCACATCGAATTTCTCTCACTAAACTGCGGTAATTTTCCAGCTCCAAAGGATTCAAAACTGCTTGAATTTGGTCCGCACTCATGTTGCCTTTCCGATTCTGAAAGTCGCGCAGCATTTGTGTTTCCTCTTCCGCCTTAGGATAATCCATGATTACTTTAAACAAAAAGCGATCAAGCTGGGCTTCCGGCAGGCGGTAAGTGCCTTCCTGTTCTATGGGATTTTGGGTGGCCAGCACCAAAAAAGGTTCCGAAAGAGGGTGGGAAATTCCATCTACCGTGATTTGTTTTTCCTGCATACATTCGAACAGTGCCGCCTGGGTTTTGGCGGGAGCCCGGTTTATTTCGTCACAAAGAACGATGTTGGCAAATACAGGGCCACGTTTAAACTCGAAAGTTCTGTTTTGAACATTGAACACCGACGATCCGGTAATATCGGACGGCATCAGATCGGGAGTAAACTGCACACGTGAAAAATGGATGGATAGTGTGCGTGACGTGAGTTTGGCAGTGAGTGTTTTGGCTACTCCGGGAACGCCCTCCAGCAGTATGTGTCCATCGCTCAAAATAGCCAGAATGATAAATTCTATGGCATCGCTTTGCCCTATGATTATTTTGCCGATTTCCCCACGGATTTTTTCTGCCGCATGTTGTAAACCACTTAAATCTATGCGGCTTTCAAAACGATTTTCGGAGTGGGTTTCTGTTTCCATGACTATTCTTTGAGAGGATAAATGTAGTTTTTTGCCTTGTAAAATCAGGCGCCGGATACCGGATTAGGTTTAAACGCGTTAATCTTTCTTTTTTCTGTAGGTTTGCACACGAACTAAGTCTTGTATGAAAAAAATCATTTTGCCCATTGCTATGCTTCTTTTTGGATTTGTTGCTTCGGCCCAGAATCCCGCCGAAAAGCCAAAACCCGTTAAAAAGCCAAAAAGGCAGGATCAGGTTATTTTAGATTTGCACGGAAGTCAGATTCTTCGCCAGGTGGGGCAGGAGGTCAAGAACAAATGGTATTCCTATGGAGTTTCTTTCCAATTGATGTGGGATCAGCCCATCAAACGCACACCGATTGCTTTGGCGGCCGGTTTGGGAGTAAGCAACAACAATTACTTTATTGACAGAAGAATAAACCGGGGTACCGATAATGATACCTATTTCACGGCTTTTTCCGATCCATTCAAACGGTATAAGTTTTCCACTACGCACATTGAAATTCCGGTTGAGTTGCGCTTTCGCGTGCATCCGCAGCGTCGTTCTACCTTTAAAGTTAATCTGGGTTTTCGTGTCGGGTATTTGCTCAGCGCGAAAACCAAATACGTGGGGCAAGGCTTTAATTATGGTGTAGAAACCGATAAAGTGAAAATCAAGGAGTACAATATTCCGGGAATCAATTTCCTGAATTACGGCGTATACATGCGCTTGGCGTATGATCGTTACGGCATTACTGCCGGGTATCAGATATCGGAAGTATTCAGGGATGGAAAAGGTCCGAAAGGATGGAATCCCATTACTCTGGGGATTACGATAGCTCCTTTCTAACATTCAGTATAACCAGCGGAACAATAGGGTCACCGAAAGATAGTGGATTAAAAATCCGCTGAGGTAGCCCGAATAAACCTGATAGGGTTTATGGGCGTTCAACCGAATCCGTGCAAATGCGGTAAGGGCGGCTAAACAAATCGAAATGGAAACAGGTATCAGGTAATCGGTTCCCAAAAATCGGGAAGCCAGGGTAAATGTTCCCGTGAGCCCGCCTATCGCCATCAAGTGTAAACTGATCTGAAAGCGGAGGGTGAATAAGTAAGCGGTCAGAAGCACACAAAAACTTCCCAGCGGTAAAAGTTGAAGTAAAGGATTCAATTGAGGAATCTGCCGTACAAACAAGTACCCGAAAAGGCTGTAGGCTGCCGATAGCAGAATGGGAAGTCTCCTGTCGCGGCGGTAAGGCAGTTCCAGGCTCATGGTTAAACCGAAGGTTTTCATCAATATTAGGGTGATCAACGGGAGCAGGGTAGAAAAAATCAGGGTGACATAAAGCAGGTACTGCTTCAGTTTTGGGTGCATGATTTCAAGGTGTACGCTTGGGTCTGCATATAAAATCCAGGCCATTCCGATTAAAGGAATAAATAAGGGATTAAACAATGCGGAAAAAAGAACGGCAATACGCCTGGAAAAGGAATTATCCATCAGACCGGTTTTGCGGGAGGCTCCATGACTGTGCCACACTGTCTGCAGGTACGCAGTTCTTGGGAACCGTAGAAGGTGGCAAACACGCGTTGAAAATCGGTTTCTATCCGTTCCAGCGTGAAATATTCTTCATACAATTTGTGGTTGCACTTTTCACAAAACCACAATAATCCGTCTTTTTCATGTTCACGCCTGCGCCGTTCAATAACCAAGCCTATGGAATCTTTGGTGCGCATGGGATTGTGTGGAATACGGGGAGGTAGAAGGAAAATGTCACCTTCATTTATCGGTACTTCTTTTGCCTGGCCGTTTTCCTGTATTTTAACCGTTATATTCCCTTCCACCTGATAAAAGAACTCTTCGCCTTCATTGTAGTGATAATCTTTTCGGGAGTTTGGTCCTCCCACAACCATAACAATGAATTCGGAATCAGTCCAGATGACTTTATTGGATACGGGGGGTTTGAGAAGATGGCGGTTCTCTTCAATCCAGTTTTTAAAGTTGAACGGCTGTTGAATAGACATGTATGTTACTTTTGTAGGAAATCAAATGTAGCAAGAATAAATGATTGTTTCGCTCAAGGGGAAAACGGCATTGGTATGCGGAGGGAGTGACGGCATAGGCAAGGCATCGGCCATGGCCTTGGCTGATGCAGGCGCACGCGTTGTTTTGGCGGCAAGAGACAAGGAGAAATTAGCGAAATCTCTGGCCGAGCTTCCGGTTCCGTTTGGTCAGCACCACCGGATAATTTCGCTGGACATGAATGAACCCGAAAATGCCGCAAAGGCCGTTCAGGAATTACTTGCTGAATTGGGAGAGGTGCATATTCTCATAAACAATGCAGGAGGGCCTCCGGGTGGTCCTATTACCGAGGCTTACGCTGATCAATTTCTCTTGGCTTTTGAACGTTTGTTAATCTCAGCGCAGCTGATTACCCGGGCTTGTTTCCCTTACATGAAAGAGTCCGGTTACGGGCGTATTATCAATATTATCTCCACATCGGTAAAAGCACCCCTGCATGGTTTGGGTGTAAGTAATTCCATACGCGGTGCGGTGGCCAACTGGGCCAAAACGTGGGCTAATGAAACGGCTCACTTGGGTATTACCGTAAATAACGTGCTTCCCGGAGCCACGCTTACTTCAAGGTTAAGCGGTATAATATCCGCCAAGGCATCAAAAAGTGGAAAATCGGAAACTGAAATCACCGATGAAATGCTGAGTGAAATTCCCGCCGGGCGTTTCGGAACTCCCGAGGAGGTGGCTTCCGCGGTAGTATTTTTAGCCTCAGAGCAGGCGGCTTATGTTACGGGGATAAATTTGCCTGTTGACGGAGGCCGTACTCCAAACCTGTAATTCAGGCGGCAGATTGCCCGGGAACAAGCAGTTTGAATCCTTTTCCGTGGATATTTAAAATTTCCAACTCCGGATCGTCCTTCAGGTATTTTCTCAATTTGGTGATATATACATCCATGCTTCGGGCATTGAAATAAGAGTCATCATGCCATATGGCTTTGAGCGCGTAATTTCTGTCGAGAACCCGGTTTGAACTTTCACAAAGCAGGCGAAGTAGTTCAGATTCTTTGGATGTTAATTTTTTCGGTTCCTGGTTCTCGATAATCAGCGTTTGCTTGAGAGAATCAAACGTGTATTTCCCTAATTGGAAAGTTCCCTGTTCTCCTTTTTCAAATGGATTGAAAGAAGCCCTTTTCAATATGGCTTTTATTCGAAGGAGAAGCTCTTCCATGTTGAACGGCTTGGTCAGATAATCATCCGCTCCGGATTGAAATCCTTCAATTTTATCGTCAGGCATGGATTTAGCCGAGAGGAAAATAATGGGAATGTTTTTATTGACCATTCGAATTTCCCTGGCCAAGGTGAAACCGTCTTTCAGCGGCATCATCACATCCAGAATACACAGATCGAATGATTCGGTGGTAAATGCATCGAACGCTGCCTGTCCGTTTTCGCATAATTTGGTATCGAATCCTTTGGCATTGAGATAATCCCTTAAAAGGCTCCCTAAATTTACCTCATCCTCTGCCAGCAATATGCGGGTTGTTTCCATTTTCATGCCTCAAATGTACTACTAAGTGATTATTTTTTTTCTTGATTCAACGGGAATCTGACCGTGAACCGGGCTCCTTTTCCTAATTCGCTTTTTACCATTATTTCCCCTTTGTGGTGATCAACAATTGATTTTACGTAATTAAGACCTAATCCATAGCCCTTTACGTTATGAACGTTTCCGGTGCTTACCCGGTATAATTTTTCGAATATTTTTTTCTGATCATCTTTGCTGATACCTATACCTTCATCCTCCACCCAGATCAGCATAGAATCATCTTTGATTTCCGTTCCCACCGTTATGGATGCGTTTTTAGCATCGGGTTTTCCGTACTTAATGGCATTATCCAACAGATTAAATAACATATTGATGAAATGGGTTTCATCGGCATCCAGCAGGTCGGGATTGGCATGTAATTTTTTAATTATTCTGATTTTCTTTTCCTGAATGCGCATTTTTAAGCTGTTCAATGCACTTTCTATTTTTTCGTGCACATGAATCCGGGATATATTAAGTTTCAAATCCGCCTTTTCCATAACGGCAGATTGAAGAATATTTTCCACCAGCCCTCCCAGTCGTTTATTTTCCTGGGAGATGACATTCAGGTAATTGGTGCGGATGCCTTCCACCCGTGCCATGTCTTCATCATTTAGTGCCTGGCAGGCTAGGGAAATTATGGATATAGGGGTTTTTAATTCATGGGTGATGTTGTTGATGAGGTCGTTTTTCATATCGGATAATCGTTTCTGTTTGTAAATGATGCGCACAGAGTAAATAAAAACAAGAATGATTACAAGAATGATGAGTATGGTGGTAACCACCAAAAAGAGGATATTCCGTATGATGAATTGGTTTTTTTGGGGGAAATGAACCGAAAGCATTATCGCATTTTTCAATCCTATGTAGTAAAGCGGGACCTGAAACGAGCTGTACACAAAAAGGGAATTATCCGAATTATCGGCATGTGCGAAGGAGTTGTTGAAGTTGTTATATACGCCGATTTCAAACGGAGTGCTAATTCCTTTTATCAACAATTCCTCATGAAGGGTGGTATCTATCAATTCAATGTTTAGATCGCGGTCGCTGTAGGAAAGATATCCGAACAGCAGGTCTTTAAAAATGGATTTTAATTGATCCGGATTTTCCTCCAGCATCTGGATATTTCCGCCAAAACGTTCAAGAATTCTCCCCGGATTTTCACCTGCAATATCAGGGGAAGGGGCCAAGGTTGTTTGGAGTTCACTGTTCGGGCCGGGCGGAATGTTAAAAACCGAGTCTGCGGAAACGGAAATATCGGTTTGCAGGGAATCCAGGCTGTTGATGATATCTTGTTGCACATCAGCCAAATTAATCCGTTTATTTACCTGCTGTTCGATGTGGTTTCTTTCCATCCGGTAGCGTACGTTGAGCATGGCTTCTTTCACGGATTGCTCAAACCGGTTGTTTTCTCCTGAATAGGCCCCGTGAAGCAGATAAATCTGCATCCCCGTAAGAAGGGAAAGGGCAACCGCCATAAGGATGATTATATGCGCTATCGAAAAATAACGACTCATTACAAAAAAAAGAGGAAGATAATTTACCTTCCTCTC
>CAYYRB010000029.1:11356-26794 GCA_964473995.1 uncultured Candidatus Competibacteraceae bacterium
TAAACTACTCGGAATATACCGTTGAGAGGGTCATTGTTCGGAGAAAAGGAATTGGGGACAAAAACCATCGGATTGGGGCGTATTTCGACGGGCATTTCTTCAAAATAGGCGGTGAGCGTATCAGCCTGATTGATTTTAAACGAGACAGATGAGGCGGTGGTTGACGGGGCCAGATTATGTTGCTGTATGGTCCAGTTCGTGAATTGGTATCCATTCGATGGAATGGCATCGGCCGCCACGGTGGTGTTTGAATCTAAAACGGCACTGTATGGGTAAACGTTAATCAGAAAGTTGTTTAAGTTCACTTTGCCTCCGCCTGCGGGAACCACGTTCACTACCAAAGGAAACTCAGAGGGGGCAGGCGGTTCGATGATCGGTATCAGTTTAAAGTGGGCAATAAGTGTATCAGCCTCGGTAATGACAAAGTTTCCCGGGGTGGTGGTGTCATTGGGCAAGATCACGTGGTTATTCAATTCCCAATAATCAAATTCGTAGCCCGCTACCGGGGTGGCGATCAGATTAAGGTTTGTATTTTCAAAATAGGTACCTGTCCAGGGGTAAGCCGGAGGAGTAAATCCGGCCACGTTTACGTTGCCGGAGAGTGGTGGATTTACGGTCACGGTCAACTCAAATTCCGGCGGAGCTTCCTGAACAAAGTGTGCTATGATCGTATCCGGACCGGTAATTCTGGTAAGGGCATTGGGGTTCAACGTGTCGGGGTTGATGGTTGATGTGCCGTTGGCAGATTCCCAATAATCAAAAACCCAGCCTGCATTGGCAAATGCATTGGTGATTATGTCAATGTTGCCGTAATAGGTTCCGGCATAAGGATAAGCGGTAGGGAATAAGGAGTTCACCTGCAAAGTACCCGCACCTATCGGATCTACCGTAAATACGGTAGGGTATGGCCCTTCTACATCATAACAATCCACCATGCCATCCTGAATTTCCACGCAGCGCTGCAGGATGAAATTTTTGAGTTGTTGTACATGCCCGTTGTAGGTGTTGATATTTCCTCCCCAGCGGGCTATCTGTCCGGGCATTTCCGGTCCAAATACGGCGAGCATGCTGTCCAGCGCGGCTATCATGAATGGGCAGCTGAAGGTGGTATTTCCCAAGTCAATGTAGCGGGAAACATAATATTGATAAACCATGGGGTTTTCATCAATCAATTTGGTAAGAATCTGAGTATGACCCTGCCCCCCAGGGTTGGGGAGCGCTTCCGCGTTACAAGGATCCGCCGTAGGCGAAGTGTTGGGCACTCCCGTATAGTTGAAGTAGTGACCGAAGGTGGCATCCATATCCCACAACGCATAGGTCCATTTGGATCTGGGGTTCGTGGCGGGCGTATTGATGCCTCTCCACCAGGCTGTATTCCAGTTCAACCAGTCGGTACAAACCGTGTAGGAATTAATGCAGAAATAATCGATGAGGCTTCTCCAGTTGTATTGGGCATCCACCTGGGCAAAATTGGCCGGGTTGCCCATATTGTTGTTTTGAATGAATTGACGAAGAGCAGCCCAATCATCTTGTGCCTGGACTCCCCCGTAATCAGCCCAGGTTCCGCCCCATGTTTTCAGGTACTGAATGTTAGGCTCTTCTATACCGTAATAATGTTCTATGTAATCCTTATCATCTGCTTTTTCACGAATTTCATAGATGCCCCAGAATTGACCGTTTTTGTAAAGCACCACGGATTCTGAGGTTCTTTCGTCCAACTCCAGATCTCCTAAAATGGAAAGAGTGTGCACATAGGCGTCACGAACATAAGCACCATCCTCAAACGGATAATTGTCATTGGCCCCAGGTTTTAAAATAATACGGTCAAACTTGTCCCGATTTTTTACGGGGAAAATTTGGTAATCGATTTCCTCTGAGTAGCCGAATTTATCTCTTACGATGTAATCAATTCCCCGTTGAGGATAGGCCCAAGAATCATTCCCGTGTTCATTGGCTTGCCCATATGTTTTCTCTAAAAGTGTACCCGTATTGGAGAAATATTCCATGCCGCAATCGGGCTCATTTTGGGTTCCGTTGAAAAGCTGGTTCAGGGGTTGATCTCCCCATAAAGAAACGATGGGAATAACATGGCTCACGCCGATAAAATACGTGTGTGTTTCCGTGAACCCGGCAAGTATACCGGGATTTGTGCTAAATGCACGTGCGCGCAATACGGTAGTGTTGTTGATGGCAATCGGTCCGCTGTATAATGTGGATGTCGCGGTCGGGGTAGATCCGTTGGTCGTGTAACGGATAGTTAATGAAGGATCGGTGGTGGTAAGGGTGACGTTGACGGGTCCGGCATAAATACCTCCGGTCAGGCTCATGTTAGGTCGTTCTGCGTATGAAACAGTCGTTCCGTTCGCGGCATTGGGCGTTGGGGTGGTGAAAACTCCCCAGGTGGCGCCTCCGTCTCCCGATCTGCCTCTGGATTGATTTCTGAAGCATCTTCTCACATTGGTGGAATCCAAAATGGTTCCGGCGGGATCAGCTAAAATCACATGGTCATTACCTTCGCTTTGTGTAAGCCCGAAGTTGGTATGGTATGGCCCGGTGGTAATGTTCCTTCCGGAGCACCATATCAGTATTCTTCCACCTGGGTTCAAATTGATGGCCGGAATTTGCCACTTCTGAATGTCGGCTACCTTGTCACTGAGCCAATATCCATTAAGGTTTACAGCTGCCGCTCCTGCATTATACAATTCAATCCAGTCTGAATTTTCTCCGAAATTGTCTGTATTCACAGCCACGTTAGCTGCACAATACTCATTAATGAGCACTTGGGCTTCTGCTTTGTTCGCTTTGGCTGAAGCAATCAGAATTACAAATAATATGACAAGCTTTTTCATGTGGGGCAGCAAAATAAACCTCAAAATTGATAATAAATCGCTTAATTAACAAGTGCTTCTACAAAAATGTTTTCTTGTTTTTGTGGTAGAACTCTTCCATATTCTTGAGCTGAAAAATGGAATAGATGATGGTGTTTTTTTAACGTTTACCTTTGAAGCCTATGTTGACCATCAAAAATTTTGTAAACGGCCTCTATTTCGAGCCTTCAGAGACGGCCTTTATTCCGGTGTATGAGCCGGCCACGGGAACACAATATGCCCGCATCCCCGAATCGGGTTCTGAGGCGGTTGAGTCGGCTTTTCGTGCTGCCCGGTCGGCATTTCCTGAATGGAAAAACCGCAAAGGCGAGGAGCGTTTTCTTATTCTTGAGCGGATTGCACGGCTTATCGAAGAAAATCATGAAGCCTTGGCCAAAGCCGAATCTAGGGACACGGGTAAACCTATTTGGCTCACCCGTAAGGTGGATATTTACCGGGCTGCTGCCAATTTTCGCTTTTTTGCTGCGGCTGCTTTGCAATTTTCCTCTGAATCGCATTTTACCGAGGGAGAGGCCATTAACTATACGCTACGCCGTCCAATTGGGGTGGTGGGGTGCATTTCGCCTTGGAATCTACCGCTCTACCTGTTTACCTGGAAAATAGCGCCCGCTTTGGCTGCCGGGAACACGGTGGTGGCCAAACCCAGTGAAGTTACGCCGGTAACTGCATACATGTTGGCAGATATCTGCCGTCAGGCCGGATTGCCGCCGGGCGTTTTGAATATCATTCATGGTACGGGTGCCATCACCGGAAAGGCCATTGTAGAGCATCCGGAAATAAAGGCCATTTCCTTCACCGGTGGTACTGCCACGGGTGCCGAAATTGCCCGTACGGCCGCACCCATGTTTAAAAAACTGTCTCTGGAACTCGGCGGCAAAAATCCCAACCTCATATTTGCCGATTGCAACATGGAGGAGGCTGTTGAAACTTCCGTTCGTGCGGCTTTTACCAATCAGGGACAGATCTGCCTATGTGGCTCACGGATTTTTGTGGAGCGTTCCGTTTTCGATGAGTTTACCGGGCAATTTTTGGAAAAAGTGAAGGGTTTACAAGTCGGCCCCCCGTCAGATGAATCGAATTTTATGGGAGCCATCGTTTCGGAAGCGCACCTGGAAAAAATCAAGTACTATGTAAAACTCGCGCAGGAAGAAGGCGGATTCATTGCCGCGGGAGGCAAGTCGCCTGATACGGTAGCCGGCTTTGAGTCTGGCTGGTATTTTGAACCTACCGTTATCCTTAATTTAAGTCATTCCTGTCGGGCGGCTTCTGAAGAAATTTTTGGGCCGGTGGTCACCATCATCCCTTTTGATGATGAAGAGCAGGCCTTACAGTTTGCCAACTACGGCCGCTATGGTCTGGCCTCCATGATATGGACCAACAACCTTCAACGTGCCCACCGGCTCGCCGAAAGAATAGAATGCGGCATTGTCTGGGTAAACTGCTGGATGCTCCGCGATTTGCGGACTCCCTTTGGCGGAATGAAAGATTCCGGTGTGGGCCGCGAAGGCGGTTTTGAGGCCATGCGTTTTTTCACGGAACCTAAAAATGTGTGTATTAAGTACTGATGCGTTTTTCAGGTATTTTATCGGCTACGGTTTTCTTTTTTTGTTTTTGGGGAACGCGTGCCCAATCCGTTACACCTGTTTTCTTTGCCAAGGAAGCGGTAGTTTGTGCGCATCCTTTGGCGGCAGGGGTAGGGGCAGAGGTTTTGCGAAGCGGTGGCAATGCCGCTGATGCCGCGTTCGCCGTACACATGGCCCTTGCCGTAGTATATCCTTCTGCAGGGAATCTGGGTGGCGGCGGGTTTGCTTTGTACCGTTCATCGGCGGGGGAATATGATTTTTTGGACTTTCGGGAAACGGCACCGGCCAAAGCCACCCGAGCCATGTTCTTGGATAAGTCGGGAAATCCGGTTCCCGGCAAGAGTACCGCCTCCCGGGCTTCGGCGGGCACACCGGGCAGCGTAGCCGGAATCTTTGCCCTTCATCAGAAATATGGGCGTCTCTCCTCATCTTACCTGCTTGATTTTGCCATACGGCTTGCGGAAAACGGATTTCCCGTAACCCGCATTCAGGCTGCGGAATTGACTGATTATTCCACTGAATTTCGGGAGCGCAACGCGAACGCCTATTTACAGAAGAATGGGAATTGGAAAGAGGGAGATACACTCAGACAGGCTGATTTGGCCTACACGCTTCGCCGGATCCAGTCTAAAGGCAAAGACGGTTTCTACCGTGGACGGACAGCCGCACTGATTATCAGGGAAATGCGCAGGGGCAATGGATTGATAACCAAAAAGGACTTGACGAATTATGCTCCGGTATGGCGAAGGCCTATTTATGGAGAGTACAAGAATCATCGCGTGGTTTCCGCGCCGCCTCCATCCGCGGGGGGAATCGCTCTGCTGCAAATGCTGCGTATGGCCGAAATGGCGGACTTCTCCCGGTTTTATTTCAAAAGTCCTGAAGATATTTTCTACACCACCGAAATTGAGCGCTTTGCCTATGCCGACCGGGCTAAATATGCCGGAGACCCCGATTTTGTAAAAATTCCCTTAGACAGCCTATTGGATGGTACTTATCTGCAAGGTCGGTTTGCCTCGATTTACCCCATGCGTCCGAATCGTTCCGAGGATATTCAGCCGGCGAATTTTCATTTACCCGAATCGGATCATACCACCCATTTCTCTATCGTAGATGCTGAGGGAAATGCCGTGGCTCTCACCACCACGCTGAATGATCATTATGGCTCCAAAATCAGTGTGACCGGCGCCGGATTTTTACTGAATAACGAAATGGACGATTTCAGCATCAAACCTGGCGTAGCCAATCTGTACGGTCTTACGGGTATGGATGCCAATGCCGTGGCTCCGGGAAAGCGCATGCTCAGTTCCATGACTCCCACCATGGTGGAAAAAGACGGAAAGCTCATGCTGGTGTTGGGAACTCCGGGTGGAAGTACCATCATTACCACCGTTTTTCGGTTGATCTTATCGGTTATTGATTATAAAATGAATTTGACTGAGGCAGTTGCCGAAAAGCGGTTTCATCATCAGTGGATTCCTGATTTGATTTTTCATGAGGAGGAGGCGTTTTCGCCCGAGATGCGTGAGGAGTTGATACGTATGGGTTACACTTTGCAACAAAGGGGGTATATAGGCCGGGCGGATTGCCTATCGGTGGATGCCGGCGGCAGGTTGGAAGCGGCACCCGATCCACGCGGAGATGATGCGGCTGCTGGCCGATAACGGGCTGGCAAGTTAATTTGTGATATGACCAAATCAAAAAAATCGCTGAAAGCCTTTTTGGACGCAAAGGTGGAAATGTACAACCGGCCTGATTTTATTGCTTCCGATCCGATTTCCATTCCGCATCGGTTCAGCGAAAAAAAGGACCGCGAAATCGCCGGGCTTTTTGCTGCCACCCTGGCCTGGGGCCAGCGGGTAACCATTTTGAAAAATGCGGAGAGGCTGATGCAATGGATGGATTTTGTCCCGTATGATTTTATCGTGAATTACCGATCTTCCGACCTGAAGCCCTTCGCTTCTTTTGTGCACAGGACATTCAACGGAGATGATTGCCTTTTTTTTATTGCCGCCCTTCGCGAAATATATTCCACCCGGCCCGATTTGGAGTCTGTTTTTGTTGAGGGGCTCGAACGTTTTGGCGATATGGCGGGTGCTATTTCTCATTTTCGCACGGCGATGCTTTCCACGGATCACTTACCGAGAAGCAGGAAACACCTGTCGGACCCCTTGCAGGGCTCGGCATCCAAAAGAATCAACATGTATTTGCGGTGGATGGTACGTACAGATGATTGCGGTGTGGATTTCGGGCAGTGGAAAAAGATTTCTCCTTCGAAATTACTTTGCCCCCTCGACGTTCACTCCGGCAGAACGGCTCGTTCACTCGGTTTGCTCACCCGTTTGCAGGATGACCACAAAGCCGTTATTGAATTGACGGAATCATTGAAAGAATTAAACCCTGAAGATCCGATAGCTTACGATTTTGCGCTATACGGATTGGGGGTGTTTGAAAAGGGGGGGGCTATTCCGGAAAATCTAAAGCAGTAATTTTTGATTCGTAAATGAATTGTTTCTTCTGCTCATTTCCGATTTTGGAGTAATTGTTGATGTTGCGCAGATTGCGCGTGGTGTAGATGGTATCCGCATTGGAAACACGGATGACGTAACGCAACGTGGTATCATCTTTCATGGGTAAATCGATGCCCAATCCTTTGTTGTAATACACTTCCACGATTTGTCCCTGCAAAACGGTTTTATCCAATTTTTGCAATACCTGGCCCGGAGCGGCGAAAGCCGGATCCAAGGAAACTTCTACTCTTATGGGACCTTCAGAAATATTATGCAGCTGCACTTGGTAAACCGACTCTTTGTTGCAGGAAAAAACAAAAAAGGCAATAAAGGCAGGCAGTAGGATTAAAATGCGCTTTTTCATGAGTAACACGTGTATGATTAAGAATCAAATTTATATAAAAATTAATTTGTCGGACATCATGGAAAAAAATAAATCAACAGGCGGTAGTTTCCTACCTGAACTTCGGAGATGGAATCGGCCCTGTCTTTGAGTGAAATTCCCTGCTTACGAAAAGCGCCACCCGAGTCGGCTTCGTCCCATTCGGCAATGACCACTTTGGGATAAAAACGATCAAAGGTTTTTTCATGATTAAAATAGCCGTCCCATACGGGAATTACTTTAGCCCCCGTTTCTCTGGCGAGGGTAGGTGCCCATGGACCTGCCGCCACCCGATTTTCCAGTGATTCATTTTTGAGGGCCCGGTTGATGTCACGAATGGCAAATGTGCGATTCTTGAAAAGGAATATGGCATTGTCCATATGTTTGATACCGGTAATGAGAAAAATTACCCCGGCCAATACGGCGGGCAATGCATACAGCCGTTTCCCCCTGGCCATCGCATATTCTATAGCCCATGCCAACTGCAGCGAAGCGAAAATTCCCCAGGAAAAGAGCAGGGGAGAAAGATACCGGGAAGGAACAAACCACATGGTGAGTTTATGGCATTCTGCCATGGCCCAAGTCAATACCAGTAAACTGAGCAGGAGCCGTTCCCTGTTGCGCGAAAAAAAATAATTGAGCGGAAGCAGAAATAATCCGGTGGCAAATGCCCGGAAAAGCCAGACATTTTCTTTTCTATCAAAAAACTCCTTGGTCTGTTCCCAGGCTACAGTTGTCCATTGGTACCGTGGGATGAAGCGGTTGTTTGCCTGATCGGCCATCACATAATCGTAGGTTTCTTTTACGGGCAGATACCAAAAAATGAAATACATTAATCCGCCGGCTAGCCAAAGGCCCATGATGCCTCCAATTTGACGAAGGAATAAAGGGCGTTTGTTTTTCCCGTTCAAGAAGACAGCCACGAATATATTTGTGGGCAACAGCAGAAGCACGTATGCGAATTGGTTTTTACAGGCTACGGCCATCCAAAGTGCGGCCACGGATGCTGCCCCCCATTTGAAATTACGGTCGGCGTAATACCGCATGAAAAAAGCGACGGAACTGAGCACGAGTGCCGAAGCGCTCATTTCGGCCATGGTAAAATGTATGTACTGAAACAGGTGGTACTGGGTAATAAAAATGGATAAAAAGAGTAAAACGGCTCCCTGAAAGGGACGGAATGCCCATGCCGACAAAAACAATAACCCGAGTACCGTCAACAGCATCCAGAGCCTTCCCGAAAGTATCTGCGTTCCGAAGATTTGGTAAGCCGGGTAAATCCAGGCATTAAACAAAGGCGTTTTTATGAGATTGTCGCATTCGTTTATGCCAAAATATCCGTGATTCACTTTGTTGGTCACCTGAGAGGTATTCAGCCCTTCATCGGTAAAGGCGTCGCGGGAATGGGGTGAAATATTCTTGTGCGGATCGGCTTCTAAAAAAGGCACCTGCATGCCCAAAATCAAAAGAAGCACCAGGGCAACACAATGGATAAACCGCACCTTTTTCAGCATCGTGTTCTATCGGTCGAAGAAGAGTATACTTTCCTGAATGATGTCTGCTGCTTCGTGGATTTGGTTTTCCGTGATCACCAGCGGCGGAGCCAGCCGGATGATGGTGTCGTGGGTGGGCTTGGCCAATAGGCCCGATTCTTTCATTTTCAGGCAAACATCCCAAGCCGATACACCGTTTTTGGTACGAATGTCCACCGCGTTCAACAGCCCTTTTCCGCGCACCGCATTAATTCGGGAACTGTCTATCTCAACCAACCTTTTCCGCAATAGTTGGCCCATTTTCTCGGCATTTTCATCCAGTTTTTCTTCCCGTACAACGGTTAATGCAGCCATCGCCACCGCACAGGCGAGCGGATTTCCACCGAAGGTGGAGCCATGCTCCCCAGGATGTACGGTTAATATCACTTCTGATGAAGAAAGTACGCAGGAAACGGGATAAACTCCTCCGGAAAGGGCTTTACCTAAAACCAATATATCCGGTTTTACAGCCTCATGATCGCAGGCAAGCATTTTGCCGGTACGGGCAATGCCGGTCTGCACTTCATCGGCAATGAACAATACATTTTTTTCCTTGCAGAGGCTGCTTACCTTTTTCAGGTAGCCTTCATCAGGAATGATTACTCCGGCTTCTCCTTGAATGGGTTCGCACATAAATGCAGCCACATGTGGATCGTCCAAGGCTTTCTCCAAAGCCGGAATGTCGTTGTAGGGTATAATTTCAAATCCGGGTACGTAGGGGCCGAAACCCTTGAAGCTGGAAGGATCTGTGCTGGAGGAAATGGCGGCGATGGATCTGCCCCAGAAATTGCCCTCCACAAATACAATTTTCGCTTTGCCTTCCTGAATGCCTTTTACATCATATCCCCAGCGGCGGGCAAGTTTTACGGCCGTTTCGCAAGCTTCTACGCCGGTGTTCATGGGTAATATGCGTTCATAGCCGAAATAGCCGCAGATAAATTCGGCATAGCGGCCAAGCAGGTTGTTATGAAAAGCACGTGACGTGAGCGTTACTTTTTGGGCCTGCTCGGTGAGGGCACCTACGATTTTTGGGTGGCAATGTCCCTGGTTTACGGCAGAATAGGCTGACAGAAAATCCAAATAGCGTTTGCCTTCACAATCCCACATTTCGGCTCCCGAGGCCCGCTCAATCACTACCGGAATCGGGTGATAGTTGTGTGCTCCGTAGATATCTTCCAAGGCCATGGCTTCGGCCGAAGTGATTGTGTTTTTTAGCGATTCCATAAGCCTGTCCGCATTTTCGGCGGTGTGGCAAATATAGCCATAAGCCCCTTAGTCGGGGGATTTTTCAAAATGCTTTTCTTTCAGGTGGGGCAGAAATTGTTTTTTGAGTTTTCCGGGGAAGAGCATGAGCAAGGCGGGCAGCAAAAACAAATCACCCAAGAGGGCCAAAATGAGCAAAACGCAGAGAAGAAGTCCCATGTAAAATGTAGCCAAAAAGTTGGACGCCAACAAGGGAAGGAAACCGGCTACGAGCACAACGGTGGTGAGGGCCATGGATTTTCCGGTGCCCAGAAAGGTTTGTTTGAGCGACTGTTCAAATGGTTTTTTTAGTCCCAATTCAATCCGCAGCCTAGATAGAAAGTGGATGGTATCATCTACCGCAATGCCGAAACCGATGGTGAAAATGATGGCCGTAGATGTTTTTAGGGGAATGCCTCCGAAACCCAAAATGGCCCCGACTCCGAGCAAAGGATATAGGTTGGGCAATAATGAAATAAGTGCTGCTCTTACAGAACGGAAAATAATTCCTATGATGAGGCAGATAAGGACGAAGCCGGTGATCAGGCCGTAGGCTAAATTCATTGTCAAATTTTGGATGTTGATATCAATCAAACGTGCACTTCCGGTAACTTCAAAAGCAAATGGATAAGAACCGGCGGGCGTTTGTTCTTTAAATTCTTTTTCGTTTTTGAGCATTTCTTTTCCGGTTACGTTGTGCACCTTTCCGCTTATACGGGCCCTGTTTTGGCCTTCATTGAGGAAGGCTTTCAGGGCATCTTCTGCAAATACGTTATGCAACTTCATGGCCCGCACCATACGATCGTATTCTTCGCGCGTGGCCGGTAGTTCAAAAAATTCGGGACTTCCGTTATGCATGGCCATGTTAAACATTTTGGCGAGGGTGACGTGCGATTGCACAAACCCCAATCCGAAAGCCGCTTTGGCTTCTTTTTCGAATTGTTCTGCCTTTTTCAGGTTGTCGAACGAAAACAGGCTGTCTCCTTCCAACGCCATTTCAAACGGGCGCACACCGGAAAATTCTTTTTCCAACCTCAGCAGATCTTGCATGAGCGGGGTACTTTCCCGCACATCCTCCGTAAGTCGGTTGTTACTTTCCATCAACAGGGAGCCGATGATGAAAACCACCGAGGATAGACCGAAGGCATAGAGAATTGTTTTCGGCCTTTTTTCAACACCTTTCCAAAGTTTGTACCAGCCTATGGTTGATTTTCTGCCCACTTTATCTAACGGTTTTACCTTGAAATACCTCAGGAAAAAAGGCATCAGTGCCAAGGTGATGAGATAAGCCGATACCACCCCCGCCGAACAATAAATACCGAAATCCATCACGGGCGGTGATTGGGTGGTGAGCAGACTCAGGAAACCGATGGCCGTAGTGAGCGAGGTAAGAAATGCCGAACGGCCAATTTTGCTGAACGTGGTCTGCACCGCATCTTCCGTGTCTTTACCGAGGGCTTTTTCATCACGGAATTTGCCGTAAAAATGAATGGCATTGGACATGCTCACCACAAACATGACGCAGGGAATGGCGGAACCTAATATATCGATTCCCTTGCCTGTAATTTCCATGATTCCCAATGTCCAAATCAGCGAAAAACCCACAATGACCAAAGGCATCCACAGACCCGAGAACGTGCGGAAAACAGCAATGAGGATGAGAATCACTACCAAGCCTGCAATTCCCAGAAACATGAAAAGATCCACGGTGAGTTTATCCAGAAAGTATTTCTGTGCCCTGATTTTACCTCCGGTGAAGGTGTCCGGAAAGTTGAAATGGGCCAGCGCTGATTCGATTTTATCCAATAGGATATCTGATTTTTTTTTCGAAATCAGCGGATCGGTTTCCACATACAGGCAAACGGAACGGTTGTCTTTGCCGATCAATGCCCCTGAAAACATACCCGATCGGCTTAGCAGAATGCTGTCTTCGCGCAGGAGTTCGGGATCATTGAGATGCAGCAGTTTTTTGCGTCGGGCCATCAGTCCGCTGAATAGGGGAACTTCGAGCCTGGGGAGTGAAATTACCGATTTTACGCCTTCCAGATTGGCCAGGGAATCGGATAATAAGCCCACCTGTTGAAGAAAAGCCGTATCGTAGATACTTTTATTGTGCCCTATACCGATGAGCAGATAGTCATAATCGCTGCCGAATTCATTTCGGAACGCTTCAAACTTTTTTCCTTCGGTGTCGTTCTTCGGAAAGAATTTTTCCAAGTCATAATCAAAAGCTATGCCCGGCAGTCTGATGCCAAAAAATACCGTCACGCCTAAAACAAGAACCGCGGGTAAAATGTATACTAAGTGATGTCGTTTTTTCATGGTTTAATTGGTATATCTTCGTGAAAATTTTTTGTACACAGATTATTTCTCTTATTGCTAAAAATCAGTTCTCATGCGCGGCTTTATTTTTTGCTTCTCTCTCCTTCTTCTTTCTAATCTTTTTTCTTTCGGACAATCTCCCTGGCTGACTGTTTTCCAAAATCCTGAAACTGATTTTCAGAGCAAAGTTAAGGCTTTTGAGTCGGCGAATATCGGTAAGTCCGCCGAACGAGGTTCCGGTATCCGCCAATTTGAACGCTGGCGCTGGATGGCGGAGCAACGGTTGACGGAGGAGGGAAATAACCCGGACGGAATAACCTTTTGGAAAAATTACCGCACCGTAAACGCGCTCAAGCAGCAAAAATCCATGGGAGATCCCTGGCAGCCAATTGGTCCGGTGAATGTTCCTTTTGCTTCGTATGGTTTTGGCATAGGGCGTGTGAACGTCATTGCATTTCATCCCACGGATACTTTCACCATGTGGGCGGGTGCTCCTTCCGGTGGATTATGGAAAACGGTGGACGGAGGAAATAACTGGACCACCAATACGGATTTTCTATCCAATCTGGGTATTTCTGACATCGCGATAAATCCCCACAATCCTGACGAAATGTATATCGCTACCGGCGACCGGAATGCAGGCGATACGGAATCGTTCGGTGTGTTGAAGTCTGTAGACGGTGGCCAAAATTGGGATCTCACCGGATTGGTTTTTTCCCTACCGGGAAATGCCCGTGTGTATCGTCTTCTTATGGATACGGCTCAAACGGATGTGCTTTTTGCAGCCACCTCTTCAGGAATTTATAAAACGGTAGACGGCGGTCTAAACTGGGAACAAAAAACCTCTACCTCAACCAGAGACCTTGAATTTGCCGGCGGATCAAATCAAATCTTGTTGGCCGTGGAGGGAGGAACCGTATTGAAAACAACCGACGGCGGAGATACCTGGAGTCCATCCGGAACGGGCATTCCTAATGACAATGTGGGCAGGGTAAATCTGGCCGTTTCTCCGTCTGATCCATCCGTTGCTTACCTGGTAATGGCCAACCAGGAGAGCGGTTTTCGCGGTGTATGCCGCACCGAAGACACCGGAGATAATTGGACATTGATGTCTGAAAGTCCCAATATTTTGGGGTATTCCGCCGATGGCTCCGAACCGGGCGGACAGGGATGGTACGATTTGGACATCACCGTAGATCCGGAAAATCCCCAAGTGATCTGGGTGGGAGGAATAAACGTATGGCGAAGCATAAACGGAGGCACCACCTGGTTTTTGGCTGGCCATTGGACAGGCGACGGGGGCATGCCGGCCATTCATGCCGACCAGCATTTTCTTGCATTTCATCCGCTTACCCAAAAATTATGGATAGGTAACGACGGAGGCGTATGGACCGACGTGAACGGCATCTGGTTTATCAAAAGCAATAAAATGTCCATCACGCAATATTATCGGTTCGGTACCTCCAAACTCACCGCGCAGCGTGTAATCGCGGGTTCTCAGGATAACGGAACCCACTTCCGAAATACCGGAGGATGGGTGGGTGTATACGGAGGTGATGGCATGGAATCCATGATTGATCACACCGAGCCTAATATCGTGTATGCCACGATTTATTACGGCCGCCTGTTTCGTTCAGAGGATGCCGGCGGTATTTTTCAGGAAGTTTCACCGGGCGACGAGGGGGCTTGGGTTACTCCGTTTTTTATGGATCCCCAGGATCCGCAAAGTATTTACAGCGGATTTGACCGGGTAAAGGTTTCCTACGACCGGGGCGGTTCATGGTTCTATGCCTCGCCTGTGCTTACCAACTCGGGCGATCCTTATCTGCTTAATATTTCGGTTCCCGAAACAGATCCGTCTACGGTTTACGTGGCCAGGAGGAGGGCCATTTATAAAGGAGTTGATTTTGCGGCCGATTGGATCAATATTTCCAACGGTATTCCCACCTCTTCCTCCATCGGTATTTCCTATGTAGCCACCGATCCGTTCAATGCGCAGATTGTGTATGTTACGCTTTCCGGATACTCCTCAGGAAATAAGGTCTTCAAGAGTAGCAACGGAGGACAAACCTGGCAAAACATTACCGGCAACCTGCCCAATATTGCCGTATTCTGCATTGAACCCGAGCGCAGCGCCAACCGAGGCCTGTATGTCGGTACTGAATTCGGTGTGTTTTTCAAAGATGAAACTATGACGGACTGGGCTCCCTACGGTACCGATTTTCCGAATGTACAGGTAACGGAATTGGAAATTACGGATGCCAACGGTAAGTTGCGTGCATGTACTTATGGCCGTGGTGTGTGGGAAATTGACATACAAAATCCGCTGATTTCCAACAATGCCTCCGTGCAGGAAACGGCTGTTTCAGTGGGCGAGGCCAGAATATATCCGAATCCAGGTTCAGGCCTTTTCCAACTTGCATTCGCTTCGGCCAAATACATCAATCGGGTGCTGATCTTAAACAGTCAGGGAGTTGTGGTGAAGCATTTTCCGTATGAAGCAAAAGCCGATTTGGTGTCGTTTGATGTGGCTGACTTACCTGCCGGAGTTTATTTCGCCAGGCTTATTTCGGAAGAGGGAATTACTCATCACCGGTTTATAAAGCGGTAGGGTATGCGGGCAGACAAATGGCTTTGGTGTGTCAGGCTGTTTAAAACACGAACCCAGGCGGCCGATGCCTGTTCGGGCGGAAAAGTGAAGTTGAACGGCGATAATTGCAAGCCGGCCAAGGAGCTGAAAATCGGTGATGAGGTAGAAATGAAGCGCGGTCCCATTCACCGTCAATTTAAAGTGGTCAATTTCCCCAAGAGTCGCGTTTCGGCGAAAGAGGCAGCGTTATATTGCGAAGATATAACCCCCGAAACCGAGGTGTTGAAACTGGAAACGCTCAGATTGGTCGCCAATCAGGGAAAACGGGAGAGAGGAACTGGCCGGCCTACCAAAAAAGACCGCCGGGAAATGGACGATTTTTTGGAGTA
>CAYYRB010000030.1:0-26504 GCA_964473995.1 uncultured Candidatus Competibacteraceae bacterium
TGCTTACCAAAAGCAACGCGATTTTTCGTTCGATCAATCCATTTACGTCGTAGGCAATGAGCAGGATTATCATTTCAAGGTGCTGTTTGAAATCCTGCGCCGGCTGGGCATGAAAGCGGCCGACCGGCTCTATCATCTTTCCTACGGCATGGTGGAATTGCCCACGGGTAAAATGAAATCGCGGGAGGGCACCGTGGTGGATGCCGATGACCTGCTCGACGAGATGACGGAAATAGCCCGTCAGAAGGCTGAAGACGCAGGCAAAAGCGGTGATTTTACTTCCGCGGAAAAAGCGAAATTGTATGCCGAAATCGGGTATGGCGCCCTCCGTTATTTTATTTTAAAGGTAGATCCGAAAAAACGGATGATTTTCAATCCCGAGGAGTCCATCGACATGCAGGGCAACACGGGACCCTTTATTCAATACACGCATGCACGCTGTAAATCGGTTTTACGCCGTGCGGATGCTGTGGGTACTCATTTCGGCGACTATATACCGCAAGAAAAAGAGTGGAAAATCATACGCCGCATGGCCCAGCTCTCCGAGGTGGTTTCCGTGTCGGCGGCCAAGTTGGATCCGTCCGGTGTGGCGGCTTTCGCTTATGAATTGGCCAAAGAGTTCAACCAGTTTTATCAGGACATCAGCATATTGAATGAGCCGGATGCCCATGCCAAAGCGTTTCGCATACAGTTGACCGAAATTACCGCCAATGCCTTGAAGCGGGCGTTGTATCTGCTGGGCATGGAAGCACCGGAGAGGATGTAAAATTTCACGGCACCAACACCCGCAAAGCTGAAGGTAAAATACTGAATTCTAATGGGGTAGTTCCGTACTGTTCTCCCTCACATTCCAATTCCACGGGCGGATCGGTTTCTATCCGTATGTGTTTTCCCTTGCCGGTTTCCACATATTTATTTTTTACAAAACTGCCGTCATGCAGATTTTTGGTCTGTGCCACGATGGTCAATTTGGATGTGTCTTTTATCAGGGTGAAAGCCAATAGTCCGTCGGCAGGTTCGGCGTGGGGAAGCTGCATCATGCCGTTTCCGTTGTATTTCCCTTTACCCACACAACCGGAAAACAGCCTCGTTTTTATCGGTTTTCCGTCCACCGTGACGGTTGCCAGCACCGCCGAAAAACGGATCAGACAACGCAGCATGGTAAGCTGGTAGGAGAGGCCCCCCAGCCATTTTTTGGAGGTGGCTTCCAAGGTGTTTCGGTTCACGAACGCATCGTAGGCAAAACCGGCAATATTGATGAAATAGGCGGTTTCCCTCCGCTCATGTTGTTGGTATTCCACTTTGCCGATGTCGTATTTTAATTCACGGGCTTGGCCCAGTAAACGGGCAGCCTCCAGGGGATTACGGGGAATTCCCGCCGTTTTGATCCAGTCGTTCCCGGAACCGAACGGAATCATGCCCAATACAAACTCCTCTGAGGAAATGCCGCTTTTGAATATGGCGTTTACGGTCTGATTCAGCGTGCCGTCTCCGCCCATCACGATAAACTTCCGATACCCTTGTTCGATTGCGCGTGCGGTTTTGCCAAAGGCATGGGTGTCATCCAGGTCTTCAAACACGTAATCAATACCCGAATGAGCCATCTCGCGCAATACGGTATCCCGCTCCGAAGGTGTTTTTTTTCCACCCGATTTTGGATTGAAGAGGATGTAAAAAGATGGAGGACCGCTACTCATAGGAGTACGAATGTACGCTTTTTGTGAAGCAGGCGTAAAGGGAAACCGACAGGCTGCCTAATCCTACCTGGCCGAAAGGTGTATGGCGGGAATCAACATTTCTTCCAGACTGATGCCTCCGTGCTGAAAGGTATTCCGGTAAAAGTTGACGTAGTAATTGTAATTGTTGGGATACGCGAAAAACTTGCTTTCCTTCGCAAAGAGGTAGCGAGTGCTCACGTTTATTTTCGGCAGAAATACTTCCGCCGGGTCTCCGATGTCAAAAACATCGCGTGCTTCGTAACGCAGGTTCCGTCCTTGTTTGTACCGCAGATTCGTACTGGTTTCGCGTTCGCCGACCACTTTGCTGGGTTCCTTTACGCGGATGGTTCCATGGTCCGTTGTTACGATGACGTCGCATTTCATTTCCGCTATTCTATCGAACATGTCGTTCAGCGGAGAATGTTCGAACCAGCTTGACGTGAGCGAACGGTAGGCGGCTTCATCATCGGCCAGCTCCCGGATCACTTCCATGTCCGTGCGCGCATGCGACAGCATATCCACAAAGTTGTACACGATTACGTTCAGGCTGTTGCCCGCCAAACCGTTCAGGTTTTCAGCCAGGCGTTTTCCCGCAGCGAGGTTGGTGATTTTATGGTAGCTGTATTTTACGTTTTTGCCGAGCCGCTTGAGTTGTTCACCCAGCAATTCTTCTTCGTGCATGTTTTTTCCGCCTTCGTCTTCTTCGCCCACCCACAGGGCCGGGTAGCGTTTTTGAATTTCAGAAGGCATCAGTCCCGCAAAGAACGCATTTCGGGAAAAGTGCGTGGCCGTGGGTAAAATGCTGTAATAAATACCTTCTTCCTCAACCTTGAATTTGGGGTTCAGAAATTTTTCAAGCACCCGCCACTGATCAAAACGCAGGTTGTCTATCACAACCAGGAACAGGGGTTTGTCGGTCCGTATTTTCGGTGCCACTTTTTGCCTGAACAACGTATGCGAAAGCAGGGGAGGGTTGGGGTCTTTTCCGTTGAGCCAACTTCGGTAATTTTTCTCGATAAACCGACCGAAAAGATGGTTGGCTTCCGCCTTTTGGGTGAGTAAAATTTCCTCCATGCCGCCCGTTTCCGTGCCGCTGAGTTCCATTTCCCAATGCACCAGTTTTTTATAGACTTCGGACCATTCTTCGTGACTGAGCCGGTCGCTGAGCGACATGCCTATTTTGCCGAATTCCCGCTGATAGGCCGAGGTGGTCTTCTGTCCGATGATGCGCTTTTGATCTAAAATCTTTTTGAGTGAAAGCAGGATTTGATTGGGATTTACCGGCTTGATGAGGTAATCGGCAATTTTAGACCCGATGGCGTCCTCCATGATGTGTTCTTCCTCGCTCTTGGTAATCATCACCACGGGCAGTTCCCTGCGCATGGTTTTTATTTCCGTGAGGGTATCCAAACCGGAAAGACCCGGCATGTTTTCATCCAAAAAAACAATCTCAAAATCATTTTCCCGAATCAGGTCGAGCGCATCCGAGCCATTGGTGGCGGTACATACCTCATATCCTTTTCCTTCCAGAAACATGACGTGGGGCTTCAGTAAATCTATCTCATCGTCTACCCAGAGTATGCTTATTTTTTCCATGATCATCGAATTTTTTGCCTGTATGTCTTCGGCATGTGTCAAAAATAACGCCTTATGCAGACTTCCGGTATATTTACGGCAAAAAAGGGTCTATGGCATCGGCAACTCCCAAATATAAAATCATCAATGATCCGGTGTACGGCTTCATTTCCGTTCCCGACCGGTTTTTGCAGGAGTTGATCGACCATCCGTATTTTCAGCGGCTGCGAAGAATTAAGCAGATGGGATTGGCGCATTATGTGTATCCGGGCGCGCATCATACCCGCTTTCATCATGCGTTGGGCGCCATGTATCTGATGGATGAAGCCCTGAAAGTGCTTCGCGATAAGGGGGTAGAGATTACCGATGATGAGCGGCTGGGAGCTTTGGCTGCCATACTGCTGCACGATGTGGGGCACGGTCCGTTTTCCCACGCATTGGAAAATTCGTTGGTGAAGGGCGTGAATCATGAACAGCTTTCGCTGGCCTTTATGGAGTTGCTGAACGAAGAGTTTGACGGACGGTTGAATACCGCCATTCAGATTTTTAAAGGACAGCATCCAAAAACGTTTCTCTGCAATCTGGTTTCAGGTCAGCTGGATGTGGATCGCCTGGATTACCTGCGCCGGGACAGTTTTTATTCCGGAGTGTCGGAGGGTATAGTCGGTGCCGAGCGCATCATCAAGCTCATCCATGTGGCCGATAATGAATTGGTGGTGGAAGAAAAGGGCATTTATTCGGTGGAAAAATTTCTCATCGCCAGGCGGCTGATGTATTGGCAGGTGTACCTGCATAAAACGGTGATCAGTACGGAGTTTCTTATCTTGAATATTCTGAAAAGGGTGAAGGAGCTTTGGAATCCGAAGGCGCCTCTTTTTTCCGTGTCGGCTCTCCGCTATTTTCTGGACAGGGAAAAGCCGATTGATAATCCACGGGAAGTCATTGCGGCGTTCAGCCGGCTGGATGATGGAGATATCTCGGCCTGCCTGAAAGAGTGGGCGATGGAAGAGGACGTGGTATTGCGCGAAATGTGCGATCGGATTCTGAACCGTAAATTGTTTAAAATTTTACTTCAAGACAGGGAATTCACGCCCGAGGAGGTGGACAGAGTGAGGCTTTCCGGCCGATTGGCAGATCCCGCACATGCCGGGTATTTTTTCACCACAGGCTCTGTGCAAAATACCATATACAGTCCCGCCAAATCGCCTATCCGCATTTTGATGAAGAGCGGTGAGGTGCGTGATATTACGGAGGTGAGCGAGACCATCGCCTCCTTGAGGCAGGTAGAAAATCAGAAGAAATATTTTATGCTTTTCCCCAACGATTGGGGCATACGGTAAGGCCTGAAATGGCAAAATGTAAAGAAATGGTGAAATTATTGTTGACTGAATATGGTTTTTGTGCGTAGAGATTTTAATTTTGACACAAACTAAGCCCCGCAGCATTTAAGATGGAATATACGGCCAAGCAGATTGCCGGTTTTGTGAACGGAACGGTGGATGGAGATGAAACCATCAAAGTAAGCACCATTTGCCGCATTGAGGAAGGTACCCCTGAAGCCTTGAGTTTTCTGGGAAATCCGAAATACGAAGAGTATATTTATGAAACGCGTGCCGGCATCGTGCTGGTAAATAATGAATTCCTTCCTGCAAAACCGATCCACACTACGATGATTCGTGTGTCGAATGCTTACGAAGCGTTTACCGCCTTGCTTAAAGCGATTGACAACCGCCCTAAACGTTCCGGCGTGGAATCGTCTTCTTACATTCATCCATCCGTATCTGTTCCGGAGGATGCGTATATCGGCGCGTTCGCCTATATATCCGAAGGGGTAACCTTAGGAAAAGGCACGCAGATTTATCCGCATTGTTACATAGGCGACGGAACCCAAATCGGTGAAAATTGTACCCTATTTTCCGGAGTGAAAGTGTATCACAACTGTACAATCGGGAACTCAGTTACCCTTCACTCGGGAGTGGTGATCGGAGCCGACGGTTTTGGTTTTGCCAATCAGGAAAGCGGGTTTGATAAAGTACCTCAAATAGGCAATGTGATTTTGGAAGATCATGTGGAAATAGGTGCCAATACTACCGTGGATAGGGCGACTATTGGCTCTACCATCATCCGGAAAGGCGTGAAACTGGATAACCTCATCATGATCGGTCATAACGTAGAGGTGGGCGAACATACTGTAATGGCCGCGCAGGTAGGAATAGCGGGTTCCACCAAAATTGGTAAAAAATGCATGTTCGGCGGACAGGTTGGCGTAGCGGGCCATATCACCATAGCCGATAATTCCATCGTGGGTGCCCAGGCAGGGGTAAATACGCATATCCGGAAGCCGGACGGCATTTGGCTCGGAGCTCCTGCCATGGAAATAAACAGTTTCCGCAAGTCGGCCATTCTGTTCAAAAATCTGCCGCAGATGGAGCAAAGGCTCCGCGATCTGGAAAAGAAATCAAAAGAGCAATAGGGATTTTAAAGAGGCAGAGAGGGAATCTGCTCAAAGCGGTCTTTCTTGGCCCGTATTCTGAAATTGAGGGAAAACAAAAGGTTGTGTTTTCCACCATAGTCATTGAGGTTGTAATTAAACTGATTGAGCCAACCGGCCTGTATGGTCATAAAATCGTTCAATTGATAGCCAAGTCCGGCATAAACCCGGTTACGCATAAAATAGGGCGGCATATCGGTTAAAAATACTTCATTAAACAGGGAGGCAAAAACCGTTTTTGCCTCTACCTTTTCCTTGTTGATGGGGATGATCAGATTTAATCTATACCTGAATCTATTTCGAAACTGCTTATTCAGCCAACGCTGTTCTATGCGGTAGCGATGCTCAAATTTTAATCTGTTCAGCGGTTGATTGATGACAAATTGTTCCCACAACCTCAGCTCATCTACCGTTTTTGCACCGCGTACATTTTCCCAGTCATACGTTCCGTAATTACCGAAGCCGACGAAAGCCACAAAATTTTTATTGATTTGGTAATTCAAACCGCCTTTAAATTCATAATAAAAAAAGTGGTTCAGCATGGCATGGGCACGGGTCTGCACTTCAAAATATCCGATCCATTTCGGCGTGAATTCATATTGCACGTTGGTGATGAGCCAGCTTCCCCAAACACGGTCTTTCTGTGCATGTACATGTGTACATAACACGGTCAGAAAAAATAAGGGAATGATGAACCTCTTCATGTTGTTATTCAGCCGATGTTACTATAAATTAAACCGGAATGAACCTTGAATGCCCCAACGGCTTACTTTCCGGTCGTCTAATCCGTCTCCGTTTATATCGTTGTTCAGGTTGGATAATCTCCAAGTAAAATCAATACGAAAAATACGAAAAATATTTTCAATGCCGAATCCGATATCATAGTAGGGTTGTTGCAGCGAAGGTTTTATGTTGTTTTGGTAAATGGGAAAAGTGACCAGTTTTTTGTGGGCTTCATAGTTTCTTAAACTACCATATAATGCCGAAGCAGTAAACACTTCCCTCCATTTTAGTTTTCGTATGAGGGGTATGCGGTTAAAAAGTAATCCTTCGAAATGATGCTCCAATTTGATGGATACATATTCATCGCTCACGAACTCCAGCGTATTCATGCGGTTAAACGCAAAGCGGTCATACATAAATGTGGGGTTTCCGTTGTGGTTGAAGAGGAAAGGCCAGGGCGCGGCACCCCATATTTTTCCCGCTTCTACATACACGTCGGAATAGCCGATCGGATTAAGTCTCAAACGGTCAAAAATGTTGATCTGTAATTTGTGATAGCCAAAATCAGCCTGCCACAAGTCTTTAATTCCGATCGTATATCGGATATCTAAAATGGGCCATTTGGTGCCTGCGGATGTTCGTTTATACCGACGCAGCAGGTATTTTTCCTTGAGCGCAAAATGGGTGGAGAATGAAAATTCGGTGGTAACCAGCCGGCTCATGTATTTACTCGTATCCGTTCCGCGTTGAAACTGAATTTCACCCACCGGTTGCACCTCCTTATGGCTGAATTCAATTTTATTGGTCAGTCCCTGAAACCACTCGTGCTCATAAAAACCGTAATAATATTTGGAGCGCAACAAATTATTGAAGGCGCTGCGGCGCAATAAACTGTTCAAAATATTGTCGTGATCCCAAATGCCCGGCGATACGCTGAATTGCTCCAAATCATTTCGGTAACGGAATCCGACCAGTCTCCAGGGAATGCGGTCAGGACTGAATTGATAATAGGCCTGGATGTCCGTTTTCCATTGTTTGTCCTTAAACCCGTATGCCAGGTGGCCCAACAAAAAAAACCGCCGGCTCAGTTCGGGTGAGGTGCGGAAACCGAGCTTTACACGATGACCTTCAACGGGATTGAAACTATAAAACTTATAATATTGCCCCAACTCGATAAAATGAAGCGGGAAATACCCTGTGGTAAGAACAGTACCTATTTTGTTATATAGTTTATAGGTCTTGTTTTTTTTCAGGGAATCCACCATTTCATAAATCCCCAGTTCCTTTTCTGTAAGCGGTTCAGCGCGTACCGTATCCCAATATTCTTTGGGCTTTTCATCTACACCTTCCGCTAAAATAATGTTGTTCGGATTGCGTGCGATGCTGTCGGAAATTTTTTCATTAAACCGATAATGGTCATAAAAACCGTTTTTTCGACCGATTACCCCGATAGACTTTTTATTAATGGGATTCAGGTCAATCAAAATCCGGTCGTTCTTCATTACCCAATTTCCATTCACCTGCATGAAATTTTGCTCCGCATCCAATCCGCGGATAAAGTTTACGTTTACATCCTCGGAGAGTAAAAATTTGATGGACTGGACGGCAAACGTGGAGTCGTGAATCCACATATATCCGTTAAAGGTATAATCCTGTTTTCTGCGCGGAACATAATCCAATTTGTAAAACTTTCCCTGTTCGTTGGTCAGGCTGTCGCTCAGGTAGTATTTGTAAAAAAAGATACCCGAATTGGCAATCGGACTGACGAATGATTTGTTGGAAATAATCAAAAAATCCCTGTATATATTGAAGTTGGTAAAGAAATCGCCAGTAAACTGATTTATTTCCTTGTCTTCGCTGTTTCCTGCAATTAATGAGGCTTTTATAAATTCTTTATTGAAGTTGGGTGTTTTTTGATAATAACGGTCTGAGTAGGATTCGGTGATGAACGAGGGCAGAAAACGACGCCCGTCGGCACTCGTATCCGCATAGTCAAACATGAATTTAAATGGCCGTGTGAGGGCACTCGTTTCAAATACTTTGGGGATATTATATACATCCACTTCTATTTTGGTATAACCGGAATAACTCAGTGTCTGATAACTTCGGGGGTCGTTCACCGGCTTTTTATCAATCACTTTTTTCAAAAGCACTTCGGCCGGATTGCCTTGATATTTTACGATTACTTCGGTCAGGTTTACATTGTCGGGCTGGAGTTCCACATCCAGTTTATTGGTTTCCCCTAAATTCAACTTTTTAATTTGTTTCCGAAAACCGATGGCGGAAATAATCAGCGTATCGGCCTTAACCTTGCTTTCCAGTGAATAAAGGCCAAATTCGTCCGTAATCGTACCTGCGAAAGTACCCTTAAACATCACATTCACAAACGGAATCGGTGTTTTGGTGACCGCATCCGTTACTCTTCCGGAAACTTTGGTTGTCTGAACGTAAGCAAAAAAGGATTGCGTCAGAAAAAAGAACAGGAGAGCCGCGCTTTTTAAGGCTAAGCTGTTTTGGGACTTATTTTTTCTGAACGACATAACGGAAGCTCAAAAGTAATCGAAATCAGCCACGCCCGTTTGCCGGTTATTGAAAAAAGGGGAGGTGTGTGCTTTGTTTTTTCATGCTTTGTCCGTGGGCGATTATCTGATTTTATGAACCGATGAACCTACGTGTTTTGGCATTGTTTATTACCTTGACACACTTTTTTAATCGTCATGCGCTCGCTATTTATTTTTTGCTTTTCCTTTCTGCTGATTCCTTTCAGCGCGTTTTCCCAACAACATCGTTCGTACTGGGTGCACCTGAAAAGTCAGGTTAACCGGGATTCACTGCAGCTGGTTTTTGAGCAAAGCCGTATGCCTTCTCCACAAAGGGCGGCACTTGTTCTGCAGGCTTTAAGCACCCTTCGTTCTTCTTCGGGAAATCAGGTAATCGCGTGGGCAGATCAAATTCGGGTGGAACGCTCTGCTGATCTTTCCGATGTAAAACGACACCATATTGTCAACGGCCTTGTCATTCGCATGAATCCGGCACTGTTACTTTCCCTGAATGAAATTCCTGAGGTGGATTATGTAGAGGATGTAACCGATCTTCGGTTTTTTCTCATGAATCCGGTGCGTATGGAGGAGCAGACTTTTGAGTCAAGAGCCCTCGGCGCTGCCGAACCGGGTTTGGTTGCCGTGGGTGCGCGCGATCTTTGGACGCTCGGCTACACCGGAAAAGGGGTTAAAATTCTCAGTTTCGATACGGGCATCTGGCCCGAGCATCCCGCATTGGGTGGTCGTTTTTACGGCGAATTCGTTCCGCTGCGTTTTGCCTGGAACGGCATTTGGAGTGAGTTCCCGGTGGATAAGCCTTCCAGTCACGGCACCCATACCGTAGGTACCATGGCGGGGTTGGATACCGCCACCGCCGACACCATAGGCCTGGCTTTTAAGGCCTATTTTATGGCCACGGATCCCATTGTTTCCGATCTGGCCGATACCATTGGCGCCAGCAATCTGATGGCTTGCTATGAATGGGCGCTTGACCCCGATGGCAACCCGGCCACCACGGAGGATATGCCCGATGTAATCTGCAATTCTTGGGGAACAAGCGGCAATGCGGGCTTCTGCGGAAGTTTCGTGGCCGATATGTTAGCCATGGTTGATTTGGCGGGTATTGCCAATGAATACAGCGCAGGAAACAACGGTCCCTCTCCGACTACCGTAGGTTTACCTGCTTTGGTGAACCCGGGTATTTTAAATGCGTTTGCAGTAGGCGCGGTCAATGGAAATGTGGCGGGATTTCCGATTGCCTCTTTTTCCAGCCGTGGTCCTTCGCCTTGTCTTGGCGGCGGATCGCTGGAAATAAAACCCGAGGTAGTGGCTCCGGGAGTTAATGTACGCTCCTGCGTGAAGAAAGACAGTTATGCTTTTTTCGACGGCACCAGCATGGCGGGTCCGCACGCGGCAGGAGTTCTCACCCTGTTGAAAGAAGCTTTTCCTGATTTGCCGGGTGAAACCCTGAAAGCGGCGCTCTATTATTCGGCAGTTGATTTAGGCGATCCGGGTGAGGACAATACCTATGGTATGGGAATCATTCATGCAGGAGCTGCTTATCAATGGCTGCTGAATGAAGGATATTCTCCCGTTCCTCCTACATCTTCCGTACCCGAATTGACCATTGAAAAACCGGAAGTGGGTATGTTGGATTTGCAGTGTGAATCCGGGTGGACGCCCTCATTTTCTCTTTATAACGAAGGTCTTTTTCCCATACAGGACACCGTGTTTTTTTCGGTGGAGTTGAACGGAAATGCGGCTGCAGGATGGTCCCAGTTTATTACCCTAAACCCCCAGCAGCGCCAGCTCATAACAGCTCCGCAGGCTTACACAACCCAACAGGGCGCCAATGAAATCTGGATTTCCGCCCGTCAGAAAAATGTGCCTTTGGAAAAGGACATGATCAATAATAACCGCACTTTCCGTTTCGATCGGGTAACGGAAACCACGCTTCCTTACACGTGGCGTTTTGATGGGGATTCCCTCACGGCCGCGGGTTGGCGCCTGATTAATCGGGATATGCTCCGCACCTTTGAAAAATACACGACGGCAGGCCAGGATTCGGGAGTTCGTTCGGCGGCAATGCGCTTCGTATTGTATGCACCCGCCGAAGGTCAGCCGGATTATTTGATTTCACCCTTGATTTCCATTCCCCCAGGAAATAATTTCTTGGCCTTTGATGCGGCCCATCAATTGCGTTCGTCCAATGCGAAAGATTCTCTTTTTGTGGTTGCCTCATCCGATTGCGGATTTTCGTTTCCCCATGTTTTATTTTCCGCGGGAGCTTCCCAGCTCGCCACAGTTAGCGGAACTACGCCCACCAATTTTGTTCCTTCGCTGCCGGAACATTGGAAAAGATGGATTGTTCCGATACCCTCCGCACTTTCCGGGCAATCCGTGTTGTTTGCGTTTCTCACCAAAAACAGAAAGGGAGGAAACCTTTTCGTTGATGATTTTTCGGTATTCCCGCAATTCGATCCGCTGGAGGCGGATGAAATTTCAGTTCCCAAACCGGAACTGTTTCCCAATCCGTTCACCGATGCCTTTCAAGTTCGTTTTCCGGCCGATGCCGAAGCATACGAGCTCGAATTGTTTGATGTTCACGGACGACGTGTTTCTATCAACGATACCCGTTCCGGAGCTACGATTTACGTGGAGCCGGCTGAGCTTCCATCAGGAACATATTTCCTGAAAGTTACATCTGATTCAGGCATATCCGTTTTACGGATTATCCGCAGTCATTAATAGGAACAGAAGCCCAATCGGTCGAAAATTTCACCATCGCCCAAATGACCCTATTATCTTTGATTGATTTTAAACTAATAACACATATGAGCAGGCATTTTCTTTTTATCGTTTTTACATGGATGTATGTTTCGGCCTCCTTCGCACAATCTGTACACGGCGACAGGGAAAAAGAGTGGATGGCCTGGTACCGCGAAACTCCCGAAAAGAAATTTGAATTGCGCCACACCAAACTCAAGGTGTCTTTTGATTTTTCCAAGCAATACATGCCCGGCGAGGCATGGATTACGCTCAAGCCTTTTTTCTATCCGCAAAATACGCTGCGTCTGGATGCAAAAGCCATGCTTATTCATGAGGTAAAACAGGACGGCAAAGCATTAACCCACAAGTATGATGGTGCTTTTTTGGATGTAGACCTCGGCAAAACGTACACGCGCAACGATTCGCTCACGCTGTACATTCGCTACACGGCCCGTCCCGGAGAGGTTAAGAGTAAGGGGAGCGCGGCCATCACCGACGCCAGAGGTCTTTATTTTATCGATCCGTTAGATACCGAGCCCGACAAACCGACGCAGATATGGACGCAGGGCGAAACGGAATCATCCAGCTGCTGGTTTCCCACCTTGGATGCACCCAACCAAAAAACATCTCAGGAAATTTACATGACCGTGCCCGATCGTTTCGTTACCCTATCCAACGGGTTGATGGATTCCTCCGTGAAAAATGCCGACGGCACCCGTACCGATTACTGGAATTTTCCCATGCCGCACGCTCCGTACCTGTTTTTTATGGCCGTGGGAGAATTTGAAATCGTAAAAGACGTGTGGAAAAAAATGCCCGTGGATTATTACGTGGAAAAAAAGTACGCACCCTACGCCAAAGAAATTTTCGGTCATACACCCGAGATGATTCAGTTCTTTTCCGATCTCACGGGTATCACCTATCCCTGGCCTAAATATGCGCAGGTAGTTTGCCGCGATTATGTGAGCGGAGCCATGGAAAACACCACGGCTGTAATCCATGCTGAAAATGCCCATCAGACGGACCGGCAATTGGCCGACGGAAACGATTGGGAAGATGTGATTGCCCACGAGCTTTTTCATCATTGGTTCGGCGATTACGTTACCTGCGAAAGTTGGAGCAACCTTACCGTGAACGAATCGTTTGCCACTTACAGCGAATATCTGTGGCGAGAATACAAATACGGACGCGATCATGCTGATGAACATCTGCTTGGTGATTGGATGGGATATAACACCCCTGAGAATTATGAGAAGAATCTTGTTCGCTATTTTTACGAGGATAAAGAAGATATGTTTGATGGGGTTAGCTACGCGAAAGGCGGCGTCATTCTGCATTTTTTGCGCAGCGAACTCGGCGATGAGGCTTTCTTTGCGGGTTTAAACCGCTACCTCTCCGAAAATCGCTACGGAGCCGCGGAAGCACATCAACTCCGTTTGGCATTGGAAGAAGTAAGCGGCCGGGATCTGAATCCATTTTTCAATCAGTGGTTCTTCGGAAATGGTCATCCCAAACTGAACATTACCTATTCGTATTCCAACTTGCCTTCGGGAAAACAAGTGGAAGTAAAAGTGGAGCAGACCACGCCCGAGAAACTGTTCAGCTTTCCCATCACGTTTGACGTGTACGAAAAAGGCGGTAAAAAATCACACCGCGTTTGGGTAGAAAAAGAATCTGAACTGTTTACGTTCCCCGTAGATGCGGAGCCCCTCTTGGTCAATGCCGATGCCCTGCGTGTATTGCCTGCGGAAATTACGGAGAATAAATCCACGGCGAATTACATTTTTCAGTTGTTGAATTGTCCCAGGTATCTGGATAGAAAACAGGCCTTGGATTATCTTTTGCAAAACAAAAAAGAAAAAGGCGTAGAAGAAGCGCTGGTGAAAGCGTTGGACGATCCCTACAAGGGAATCCGAATCGATGTGCTCAGCGGTGCCGATTTTTCTGAAAAATCATTGCGTAAGGCGGCTCTTCCTAAATTGGAAAAAATGGCCAAGGAGGAAAAAGATAACGTGGCCCGCGGGTTGGTTTTGGAGGTGCTTGCCGGGATGGACAATAAAGCCTATCTGCCCCTTTTTACAGAAGCAGTGAAGGCAAAATCGTACGGACTTTGTGCCGCCGGATTAATCGGACTTTATAGCTTGGATAAGCCCTCTGCTTTGACGTTCATGAAAAACCTCGATAAAAAAGAGGTGTCAGGCCGTCTGCGGAGTATCATGACTAAAATTTTCGTCAATGAGGAGGATACATCCGGACTGGAATTCATCGCTTCATTTGCCATAGAACACTTGTTTATGGAAAGAGACGAAAATCAGGAAATTCTTAAAAAAGGATTTGACTGGGTGATAAAAAGCGACCACGAATCGGCCAATCGCGCTCTGTTGGACAATATGGCCGATTTGGGCATCCGTTATAAACAATACGGAATACTACCGTTCATGCAAATGGAGGTGGGCAAAATAAAAACCGAAAAGGAAAAAATGGCTTCGAAAAATCCGACTTCCGAATCGTTGAAACGTCAGGTGGAATATGCCAACCTTATTCAGAAGAAACTGACGGATTCCAAATAAGTCAGGGCTTCAGCGGTTGGGTATCCAGCACTTCCAGGTCATACACGATCGGACTCAACGGCGGTATTTGATCGCTGTCGCCGGTAAGCCCGAATGCCAGGTGCGATGGAATGATGATTTTGGCTTTGTCGCCCACCTTCAGGTATTTTATGGCTTCGTGAAGACCGCTCTCCACATGGTCGTGATCCACCATGAACTGCTCCTCGCCAGATTCTTCCGAACTGTAACAAACCGTGCCATTCAGTAATGTGATTTCAAAAAGTACGGTGACCAAATCACCACTTTTTACCTGAGGACCTTTGCCTTCTTTATACACGGAGTAACGAAGACCCGAACCCGTTTCTTTCACCGGCCATCCCTTGCGTTTTACGAATAGGTCAATGTCGCGTTTTTCGTTTTCGCTCAGTTTTTTATTGGCATGAATCAGCGGTTCGGTCACCGCATCTTTTTTCACCGGTGCGGGCGTGTTATACTCGTTTTTATTCCCGCAGGATTCCAAAATAAAAACTAAGACGACCGTCGATACGCTCCAAAATACCTTCATATGCCGGGAAATTGCCAATGGAAAAAATAAAATCAAATGTACCGTTTTATTAACGTAAAAACGGCGGATGCCTGATCTTGTTTTAGTAGTTTTGTGGCAAATAGTTGACATGCGAACCCTAATTCTCTTTTTTCTTTTTTCTTTTCTGTTCAATGCATCTTTTTCCCATAGTGCTGAAAATCCGTATTCGGGAAATGGCTTGTCTTATCAGGCTGATGGGCATTATTGGACGGTTTATCTGGTGGCTACTTTGCTTAAAATACCCAACGCAAAGGAACTGGCCTTTTATGCGGAACGACCCGATTTGATTTTTGATGAAGAGGGCAATACCGTGCGTGCAACCAATACCTGGTTTTGGCTGCATCGGCAGGGTAAGGTGCATGCCCTTACGGGTAAAGAGCCCGAAAAAGAAAGGGAACGTTCCCGCCGCATGATTTTGGAGGCAAAAGACATGAAGCGAAAAGGGTGGGGGCTGCACCGACTCGGCGACAGTTATGCCCATGCCAAACCCGACGAGAAAAAAATGTACCCGATGGGCATAGGGCATGCCTTCGCGCCAGAAGGCGGACAGGAGCCGGATTTGATCCGAAATTATCCGGAAAAATACCTCCGTTATGTGTACGATTTAACTCAGGTACTCGGAGGACCGGGTGCCCAAATCGACATGACGGCATTTGACTACGTTGCCCGCATGAAACTAACCTCGGAGGATAATATGGAAATCTTGAAATCGGAAATTATGCTGCAAACCAGACAGACACGGTATAAAATTCTGGAAGCGAAAACCAATACCGTGAAGGAATACCTTAATTTTCGAAGCGCCGAAATCAGTTTTGCCTATTCGATAACTCCGTTGCCGAAAGACGAAAAAACCAAGAAGAAGAAACCAATTCGCAGCGAAGTAGTGCTCAGTTTTGAATAAATTAAAAAGTGGCGTATTGGTACGGACTAATAGTCAGCTCGGAACAGCGATTTTCCAAAAGTTCGAACAGGAGCAGGTTGTTTGCCAGGGCTATCTGCGAATAATTTTGAGAGGCATTGCCGAACGAGGCGGCTTTGGTTTGCCAAAGGGTGGTAATCAGGTTAAGTTTTCCCGTTCTTTTTTCGGTGGGTATGCTGTCCAAAGCGGCCGCCACATTTCCCGAACCGGCATGGTACACATGTAGCACGAGTAATTTAAACCAAAGGTCTTTTTTACTGAAGGGAATGTTTCGCTCGTTGAGCAAATTTTCGGTGCGTGGAATACATACTCTGCCGATGAAACGTGCGGCAGCCTGGGAGCATTTTACAAAATCGTTGCGTTCGTCCACATATTTATTCACCTTCAAGCCCATGCTTACGGCTACGGAGGGCATCAGTTGAAAATGACCCGCCGCACCCGCACTTGATTTTTTTAATTTTCCCGGACATTCAATCAGCAGAATGCTTTGTGCGTAAAATGCCGGGACGCCCTGTTCTTCGAAAATGCCGAACGCCTTTGAAATGATGGGAACCGCATGGTCAAAATCATAAAAATCCTGCTTTCCCGTTGTAAATACGATTTTTTCATCGGGGGAAAGACCTAACTTATTTCTTACCGAAGAACGCAGACTGTCCTTCTTTTCTGCGGGAATTAAATTCCAAAATTTTACCGAAATCACGGCCACTACTTCGCGGCTGGCATGCACGTTCAGTAGTCCCGAATCGGGAGGCAGGGTAACCACTTTCTTCCAGAAATTCACCTGTGGCAGGGTGTGCCATCCTTCCAGAAAAATGCGGTTGTCGCGCACGTACATGTTTTCACCTTCCTGCCTGTTGAAGACGACGGAAAGCTGATCTACCGGCTGCTCCTGGCAGAAAGTGGAAATGAAGGGGATGAAAACGAAGCCTGCAGTGAGGATTATATGCCGAAAAATCATAAGCGAATTTTGTTATGCTAACGTTCAAATTTCGCGAATAGATGAATGGGAAAATCATTTTTTGCATCAATTAACAAACAGGCGGTTGTTAGATGATGGAATCTGTGAGGTTTGATATAGCTCCTTCCGTTTATTAGGGATTATGACTTGTTGTTCGGCCCTCCGCTGCTCGCAATGCCCCGTTTTGAAAAACGCCCGAAAAGTCGTACTTTTGCACCCTTAAAACAGAGTTCATCACAACATGATTACGGTAAGCAATTTGGAACTGCGTTACGGAAAACGCATCTTATTTGAAGAAGTCAACCTATCTTTTACCAACGGCAACTGTTACGGCGTAATCGGTGCCAACGGTGCAGGTAAATCCACTTTTCTGAAAATCCTTTCCGGCGAAATCGAAAGCACCGCGGGTCAGGTTTCCATATTGCCCGGAGCACGCATGGCGGTGCTTAAACAAAACCACTTTGAGTTTGATGAGTTTACCGTTCTGGATACCGTCATCATGGGCCACCGCCGCCTGTACGACATCATGAAGGAAAAAGAAGCCATTTATGCCAAGCCCGATTTTTCGGACGAGGATGGCATACGCGCCGCCGATTTGGAAGCGGAATTTTCCGAAATGGAAGGCTGGAACGCAGAGAGTGATGCCGCCAACCTACTCAGCGGACTGGGAGTGAAGGAAGACCGACACTACCGCCTCATGAAAGAACTCTCCGGAAACGAAAAAGTACGCGTGCTTCTTGCACAGGCCCTCTTCGGAAACCCGGAAATCCTGCTGCTCGATGAGCCCACGAACGACCTTGACGTGGAAACCGTGATGTGGCTCGAAGAATTCATCATCAATTTCCCCAATACGGTCATCGTAGTTTCGCACGACCGTCACTTCCTTGATACGGTGGTTACCCATATCGTGGACATTGATTTCAGCAAAATTCAGATGTTTACCGGAAACTATTCCTTCTGGTATGAATCAAGTCAGTTGGCCGCAAGACAACGTGCCCAGCAGAACAAAAAAGCCGAAGACAAACGCAAGGAATTGATGGAGTTCATCGCGCGATTCTCCGCCAATGCGTCCAAATCCCGTCAGGCTACCAGCCGCAAAAAATTACTCGATAAAATCAACATAGACGAAATTAAACCGAGCAGCCGTCGGTATCCGCACATATTTTTCAAGCCGGAGCGCGAGGCGGGTGATCAGATTCTTTCCGTGAACGGCATCAACAAAACCGTAAACGGAGAATCGATTCTAAATGAAGTTACTTTCAGTTTAAAGAAAGGCGATAAAGTCGGATTTATATCCAAAGAATCCATCGCCGTTACTACGTTGTTTTCCATTTTGGCGGATGAAGAAAAGGCGGACTCCGGTTCGTTTCAATTCGGCGTTACCATCACAAAGGCCTATCTGCCGCTCGATAACCACGAGTTTTTCAAAACCGATTTGAACCTGGTGGATTGGTTGCGTCAGTTCAGCAAGGAGAAAGATGAAACGTTCATCCGTGGTTTTCTGGGGCGCATGCTGTTCTCGGGCGAAGAATCGCTGAAAAAAGCGAATGTGCTTTCGGGAGGCGAAAAGGTGCGTTGCATGCTCAGCCGCATGATGATGACCAACGCCAATCTCCTCATTCTGGATGAGCCGGTGAACCACCTGGATCTGGAGTCCATCACGGCCTTCAACAACTCGCTGAAAGAATACGACGGCACCGTTTTATTCACCACACACGACCACGAATTCATGAACTCCGTGGCCAACCGTATCATCGAAATTACGCCTGCCGGAATCATCGATAAAGAAATGACGTACGATGAATACATCATGGATCCGCGCATCAAAGAAATGCGGGCTTCCATGTATCAGCCGGCCTAAACGCAGTAGAGCAGGTTCATCCGACTCGTTTTTCTTAAACCGCCGTTCATTTCATTTTCCGAACTTTACCAGGATGAAATTATTTTCAGCAGCGCAAATTCGGGAAGGGGATTTGTTCACCATAGAGCATGAGCCCGTATCGTCCGTGGCCCTCATGGATAGAGCCGCACGAAGATGCGCAGCCGCCGTTTTGGATGAGATCGCTCCTGTAAAAAAGTTGGTCATGGTTTGCGGACCGGGCAATAACGGCGGAGACGGATTGGTGATTGCCCGTTTGCTGAAATCGCACGTGAACCAACTTTGCGTCATCTGCATAGGCGAAGAAGAAAAACGTTCTCCCGATTTTGTGCATCAACTTGGCCTTTTGACCTATGCCGGAATACAACCCTTGGTAATTAACGATGTGGATGCTCTTTCTGTGTTGAAGAAGGAAATTTCGGAGCCGGGTACGTGGATCGGGGATGCCCTTTTCGGAACGGGACTTTCAAAGCCCCTGCAAACCGGCCTGTTTGCTGCAACCGTCCATGCCATCAATGAATCCGGTTGTCCCGTTTTTTCGGTAGATATTCCTTCAGGTCTTGCCGCGGATGAACCCTGGGAAAATTCGGCAGTGGTTAAGGCGAATTTCACGTTTTCATTTGAGCAGCCAAAACTATCTTTTCTTTTTGCCGAAAATCAGGCATTCACCGGATTGCTGCGCATAGTTCCCATCGGTGTTCATCAACAGTTTATGGAGAGTACGCAATCCTCCCATTTTTTGATTACGCGCGCCGGAGTTTCCGAGTTGAAAAGAAACATCAGTCCGTTTAGCCACAAAGGCACCTTCGGCCATGCCGCGTTGCTGGCCGGTGGTTACGGAAAAGCGGGTGCATCCCATCTCGCCTTGGCTGCCTGCATACGTTCGGGTGCGGGATTAGTCACCTTGTTTACCCCCGATGAACTGATTCCTCTGGTGCAGACCGCGCTGCCGGAAGTGATGGTGCAACCCGCAGGCTCAGGAAAATGGGTTGAACCGTTTCGTTTTGACGCAGATAAATTTTCTTCGTTGGGCATAGGCCCCGGTTTGGGAACGGGTAAGGAAACCGCCGTTGCGGTGAAAAACCTGCTCGCCGAATTCGGCGGCCCACTGGTGCTTGATGCGGATGCCCTGAATATCTTGTCGGAAAACAAAACCTGGCTTTCTTTTCTGCCTCCCAACCGCACCGTGCTTACGCCGCATCCCAAAGAATTTGACCGACTCACCCGTGTGCATATCTCCGGCATGGACCGGTGGAAAACCCAGGTGGAGTTTTCACAAAAATTCAATTGCTATGTGGCTCTTAAGGGTCGCTACACTTCCGTGACCACGCCCACGGGAAAAACATTTTTCAATACGTCGGGCAATCCGGGAATGGCCAAAGGCGGAAGCGGAGACGTGCTTACCGGGTTGCTCACCGGGTTGGCGGCTCAGAACATTCCGTTGGTGGATGCCGTTATTCAGGGCGTTTATTTGCATGGTCTGGCCGGCGATCTGGCGGCTTCGGACCTTGGTAGGGAAGGAGTCACTGCCGGAGAAATTATCCGGTATCTTCCCGCTGCTTTTCAATCGGTATTTACCTAAACGACAAGATATGATGCAACTGCCTTATGATTGGAAAGAACTTACTTCAGAAGCCGATTTTAATCAGGCGCTGCAGCTTTCGCATTCGGTGCCCGTGGTTATTTTCAAACACAGCACGCGTTGCGGCATAAGCGCCCATAAATGGCACGATTTGGAGGCCGACTGGAATCTGCCTGCCGGCAAGGTGGCGTTATATTATTTGGATTTGCTGGCTTACCGTTCGCTCTCCAATCACATTGCCGCAGAAACCGGAGTGATGCATCAATCGCCCCAACTGATTCTGCTCAAAGACGGCAGAGCGGTGGCTCATGCTTCGCACGCTTATGCTACCTTTGATTTTCTGGTTAAACATCTCAGTAACGAATAGGCTCATGAAAAAAAATCAGTTCCGTTGGGTGGTCATACTGCCCTGTTTGTTGGGTATTTTCGATTTGTCCGCGCAGCGGAAAGGGTATTGGCAACAGCGTGCCGAATATGAGATGGACGTGCAGTTGGATGCCGCCAAACATCAGTTGGACGGAAAACAAAAATTAACGTACCACAACCATTCCGGGGATACGCTCAAACAGGTGTTTTATCATTTGTATTTCAACGCATTTCGTCCGAACAGTGAAATGGACGTGCGTTCCCGGAATTTACCCGATCCGGATCCCCGCGTGAAGGACCGTATCCAAAAATTAAAATCGGAGGAAGAAGGGTGGCACAAAATCATCAGCCTGAAACAGGACGGAAAACCCGTTGATTATTCCATACAAGGAACCGTACTTGAAGTGCAGGTGCATCCCATCGATCCCGGTGCAAGTACGGTGTTAGAAATGGAATTTAAAAGTCAGATTCCCATCCAAATTCGCCGCAGCGGACGATACAGTGCGGAAGGCGTGGCGTACAGCATGAGTCAATGGTATCCGAAAATGGCGGAATACGACGAACACGGCTGGCATACCGATCCATACATTGCCCGCGAGTTTTACGGTGTATGGGCCGATTTTGATGTCAAGCTTACGCTGGATAAGTCTTTTTTGGTAGGCGCTACGGGACTGCTTCAAAACACACAGTCCGTGGGCCACGGGTATGAAGATGCATCCAAACCGCTCGCGTTGCCTCAGGGAGATAAACTCACCTGGCATTTTTTAGCCAAGGACGTACATGATTTTGCCTGGGGCGCCGATCCCGATTTTGTGCACGAAACGCTTCAGGTGCCTGACGGACCGCTGATGCATTTCTTATACAAAAAGGATAAAAATTATTCCAAAACCTGGAAGGAATTTCAGCCGTATATGTCCCGCTTTTTTACCGAGATGAGCCGCCGTTTCGGAAAATATCCCTACCCGCAGTTTACGTTTATTCAGGGCGGCGACGGAGGTATGGAATACCCCATGCTTACGTTGATTACGGGAAATCGTTCGCTGGGAAGCCTTGTGGGCGTAAGTGTTCATGAGGCCGTGCACAATTGGTTTTACGGTGTATTGGCTACCAACGAAGCCAAATATCCCTGGATGGATGAAGGATTTACCACGTATGCATCGGATGAGTTGATGGATTTTCTGTTTGCCAAAAACAATCCCGATCGCCATAAAGGAAGTTATAAGCAGTATTTTTATTTGGACAGCATCGGTTGGAAGGAGCCGCTCTGCACCCATGCCGATTGGTATCATAACAATACGGCTTACGGTATTTCTTCGTATTCCTCCGGTGCCGTTTTCTTGCAGCAGTTGAGTTATATCGTAGGCAAGGAAAATTTTGATCAAGGCATGTTGGATTATTTCGATGTGTGGAAATTCAAACATCCCAAGCCGGAAGATTTTATCCGCGTGATGGAAAAACGGTCCGGATTGCATTTGCAGTGGTATCTGGAACAATTCATGCACAGCCTGAACAGCGTGGATTATGGCATCGGTGAAATCATTCCCGACGGCAGAAAAACAAACATTCGTCTCATGCGCGTGGGCGACTTCCCTATGCCTGTAGATGTAGAGGTGGAATTTAAAAACGGGGTTACGGCGTTTTACACCATTCCTTTAGATGTTATGCGCGGAGCAAAGAGTCGGGATAACGGCGTAACATATACCGTGCTGCCCGACTGGCCCTGGGTGAATCCTGAATACACTTTTGACGTGGATGCCCCCGCCAAGGAAATCAAACGCGTAACCATTGATCCTACGGGCAGATTGGCTGATGCCGTGCGCGAAAATAATGCCTTCGCAAAATAATTGCTGTATAGTGTTGTGAAGGGTTTTACTACTCGTTTCACAAAACGGTTTTATAACAAAAAAGCACCTGATTTAAGGTGCTTTTTTATTGTATAAACGCTTCAACTACTATATCAATTGATGATTTTAACTCCCGGATATTTGGTCTTGTCAAAAACAAACATCTGGTCTGTTATGCTGGCCGATGGATCCATTTTACTTACCGAGTAAGTGTATTTACTTCCGTTTTTGGCTTTTATTTCAGCCTTGGTGATGGAAAGCTGCCCCTCATCCACAAAAAGGGTAATCATGGTATAGTCTTTCTTCTTCGGATCCATGGGATATAAATCAATCACACCCACCTTTTTGCTTCCCTCGGTCAATTCCTTTACATAGCGCAGTTTAAACCCCTTTTCATACATCATGAAAATGCTTTGCGGGGTGATGCTTTCTTCATCCATATCGGCCATGTCCTGCACGAGCGCTTCATTGGTTTCTTTCTGGTAGGTATACACCTTTTTTCCGTCGCAGAAAATTTCCTGATCGGACATTTTGAGGTGGTATTTGGCACCCTTTACGGATAAAACGCCCTGGCTCGTTTCATTGATTTTTTGTTCGGGATTATTTAAGCTGAATGAGAAATTAACCTTGTATGATGTGTAGGTTTTTGTTTTTGCACTCACCTTATCCAATAAATCCTTTGCTCTCTTATCTATCTGAGCGGAAAGCGTTAGAGATGCCGAAAAGAAACATGCGGCCAGAATCAAAAGTGCTTTTTTCATGTGTATCATTATTTAAGCGCGCAAAAGTGCTCACTTATTTCATGTTTTCCAAAAACCGTTCCAAACTTACCTCGTCGGGTATGAGCACCTGACGCGCTTTACTTCCCTCATTCGGCCCCACGATGCCCGCCGATTCCAACTGATCAATCAAACGTCCTGCGCGGTTATATCCCAATTTTAACTTCCGCTGCAGCAAAGAAGCAGACCCTTGCTGATGAATCACTACCAACCGTGCGGCATCCTCGAAGAGGGAATCTTTATCGTTCACGTCAAAGTCGGGTTTACCTTCACCGTCGGCGCCTTCATATTCCGGCAGTTCAAACGCTTCCGGATAGCCGCGTTGTTCTCCGATATACTCGGTCAGCTTTTCCACTTCGGGCGTATCTACGAAGGCGCATTGAAGCCGAATCAGATCACTTCCCGAAGAGAGTAGCATATCCCCGCGTCCGATGAGCTGTTCCGCGCCGCCGCTGTCCAAAATGGTGCGGCTGTCTACCTTGCTCGACACGCGAAACGCAATACGTGCGGGGAAGTTGGCTTTAATGGTTCCCGTGATGATGTTCACCGATGGGCGCTGCGTGGCGATGATGAGGTGAATGCCGATGGCCCTTGCGAGCTGCGCCAGACGGGCAATGGGAAGTTCAACCTCTTTGCCTGCCGTCATGATCAAATCGGCAAATTCATCCACCACCAACACGATGTAGGGGAGAAAGCGGTGGCCTTCATGCGGGCTTAATCTGCGGGACTTAAATTTAGTATTGTATTCTTTGATGGTGCGCACGGATGCCGCCTTCAGCAACTCATAGCGGTTGTCCATTTCTATGCAGAGCGAATTCAGCGTATTCACCACCTTTTTGGTGTCGGTGATGATGGCTTCCTCTTCACCCGGTAACTTGGCCAGGTAATGCCGTTCAATTTTATTGAAGAGCGTCAGCTCCACTTTTTTCGGATCTACCAGCACAAACTTCAGTTCTGAAGGATGTTTTTTGTATAACAGAGATACCAGAATGGCATTTAATCCTACCGATTTTCCTTGTCCCGTGGCTCCCGCCATGAGCAGGTGGGGCATCTTGGCCAGATCGGCCACGAAGGTTTCGTTGCTGATGGTTTTCCCCAATCCGATGGGAAGATCAAAGGATGTTTTGGCAAATTTTTCGGAGGTGAGAATGGATTTCATGGAAACCACCTCGGGTTGTTGGTTGGGTACTTCAATACCGATGGTTCCGCGTCCCGGAATGGGTGCGATGATGCGAATTCCCAGTGCCGACAAACTGAGGGCGATATCATCTTCCAGGTTTTTGATTTTGGAAATGCGCACTCCCGGTGCGGGCACTATTTCATACAACGTAACCGTGGGGCCTACGGTGGCTTTTATGCTGTCAATCTGTATGCTGTAGTTTTTGAGCGTGTTGACAATTTTGTCTTTATTTTCTTCTAATTCCGTTTTATTGATGGTAATGTTTCCCGAACCGTATTCTTCCAACAAATCGACCGTGGGAAAACGGAAATGGGGGAGATCCAGCGTGGGGTCGTACTCGCCTAGTGGAACATCCCCGGTGGTATTCAGGGGTTCATGCTCCAGGTCTTCCACGGTGGCTTCCTGAATTCCCGTTTCCACCGTAAACGTAAATTCTTCCGACGATTCAGGATTGCCTAAAGAACTGCCTGCATCCGGTTCGGTGTTCAGAGAAATGGAAGGGGAGGCTTCATCATCTTTGGGGTATGCTTCTATGATTTCCGCGTCACGGGGCATATCTTCATTGCGTTCGGTTTCAAACGGAACGGGCGTTCCCTCGGGTGCTTCAGCAGGCCCTGGTGATTGGATTTGCAAGTCCTCCTCAATCGGCGTAGGCTCGGGAGATAAATCAGCCAGTTGAAATTCAATTTCTTCCGGCCTGAGAAGTCCTTCCGTTTCGCGTATTTCGGCTTCCAGGCGATCTAGTTCATCGGGTTCATCCTCATGCAATACCTCAATGCTTGCCTGGTTGTGGTTCAGTATGGATTCGTCCACATCGGCATCTTCTTCCGGTTCCTTTGATTTGGTTTTCAAATCCCGCAGTTTATTCCAGAATTCTTTCAGAAATCCGAAAGACATGTTGTAGGCTACTGTGAGGTAAATTACCAGAGAGAAAATCAAAATGAGCACGATGCCCATATTTTTCACATAATCGTACAACAGATTGACCATGCCGAATCCGAAACGCCCGCCGAGCATGTCAAAGCGACTTCCGTAGGTGATAAAACCCAGCAGCGTGGATAGCCAAACAAAGGCAAGAAAGGACATCAGATACCATTTTCCGACGGAAAACAGTTTTTCGCGCAGGAGTAAATTCAGACCCGTAATAAACGTAAGCGGAATAAGAAAAAAGGCGCCCACGCCGAGATTAAACACGAAGATATGGGACAGTTTTGCCCCGAATTTTCCCAGCCAATTTGAAGCATCTGCCTCATTTCCGCCGCTTACCACGCTTTGGTCGTACTGATAGGAGAAAAAGAAACTGACGAAAGAAACCGCCATTACGATGGAAAAGAGGATGCACAGCAAACCGAACACTTTGTGTGTGCGTTCGTCGCGCAAAAACCGCATGAGTTTGGAGAAAAATCCGTCTCCTCCCGCTTTGGTTTTATTCTTGTTTTTTTTATCAGCCGATTTCGGAGCTTCCTTCTCGGGCTCTCCTTCGGATGTTTTAAATGAATTTCGCTTCGCCATGGTACTTCTTATCCTTACAAAGGTAAAACGCCGAATAGGCTTATTCCTTGTGCATAGGGTAAGATATCCATATTGCGGTGTTTAAAAGAGAGTCCGGATATTTCACCAAGTGCGGCCACCTGGCTGGCCATTATCTCAATCTCTCTCTTGAAACGCTGATAGTGATTGTCGTCCCATTCATAAAGCATTTGTTTAACAGCGTAGTTTTTACCGTTGGTGCTTGGTAAAGTGAAACTATCCCAAGTCCGCCCTGTCCTAATGTGCAATTTCTATTTATTGTCGAGTCGTTTTAATGGTGTGTGGTCGTGCTTAATAGCCTTGTAATTAAATATTTGCGTGCAGGCGCTCCTAGCCTCGTGTTGCGCCTGCGGCATTGTTATGGCGCTTGCGCGCTTTTATGCAGCGTTGCGAGCACATTGCTTAATAGCATTCAGTTCTGCCTTCTTTTCTTTTATCTCCTCTTCAATGTCGAAGTCGTCCTGAAGTCCAAGCCAAAACTTTGCAGAATTTCCAAAATATTTAGAAAGTCTAAGT
>CAYYRB010000031.1:0-25717 GCA_964473995.1 uncultured Candidatus Competibacteraceae bacterium
TGCCGTTACTTCTACCGACGGGATGACGGCCGATTGGAGCCGGCTTCCGTATGATTTTTTGGCTAAAGTGTCCAATGATATCATCAATAAAGTTAAGGGGGTAAACCGTGTGGTTTTTGATATCAGTAGTAAGCCTCCTGCCACCATTGAATGGGAATAAATGCATGAAGAGCATCGTGAAAAATAAAATAAACCGAAACGGGAAGAGGTTAGGAGCTGTCTTACTTTTTTATCTCTGTTTTCTTTACGTTGCATGTGCCCAGATGTCTGCCGTGCGAAAAACGGTGAACGGTAAAGAGTATTACTTACATACGATTGAAAAAGGGCAGACCGTGTACGGAATTTCAAAAATTTACGGCATTTCCGATAAGGATATTTTGGAGGCAAATCCCCAGGCAGCCTCTGGAATCCGTGCCGGAGATACCTTATTGGTGCCTGTGATAAAAGCAGGTTCTGAAAGCAAACCAAAAGTGACCCAACAGGGGGATGCCGATTATATTCGCCACAGAGTAGAGAAAGGGGAAACACTTTACAGGCTTTCGGTAAAGTATGGCGTTTCCGTGGACGATATTTTGAAGTGCAACGGAGGGCTTGATTCAGGATTGAGAGAGGGTTCCATTGTTCTCATACCCAAAAAAGAGAATACAAAACCGGGTCCCGTTGATCCGGCCGATCAAAATGCGGAAGACCGGGAGGATACCGAATTTACGGATACGCGAAATACAGATATTGAGGGCCGCGTGGCGGATATTCCCATGCGGTTTAAGAGCAAGCAGGATTGCCAGGCTAACGCCAAAAAGAAAAAGGAATATCGTGTAGCTCTGTTGTTGCCTTTGGGCAGTGAACCTGATCCGGAAAACAAACAGGCGAGGGTGGCCTATCAATTTCTGGGTGGTGTGGAAGTGGCCAAAGACATCCACTTGCCTTCCGATATCACGATAAACTGGGAGATTTTTAATACGGGTGAGCACGACGATACTACCACACTGAAAAGAATATTGGCCTCTGGCAGTTTAAATGAAATGGATTTGCTTGTAGGTCCGCTGTATGCTTCGGGTTTAGGGTTGGTTTCCGATTATGCGGCCAGCCGGAAAATTCCACTGATCAGTCCTACGGTCCGATCCTCGGCCCTGTTGCGCGGAAATCCGTACGTAATTAAAGCAACTCCTTCCGCAGAGTCTTTTGCCGTAGGGCTTGCCGATTACCTTGTTGCCAAATTCAACAACATTATTGTTTATTACCCTTCGAATAAATCAGATTCTACGCAGGCTGATATATTGTACAGGGAGTTGAAGTCGCGAAAAGGAATTTACGTTCATCAGGCCTTTGCCGGAAAAAGTTCTCCGATGGGTTTGGTAAAGGCGGGCAGCGAAAATCTCATCTATTATCCGGCAAAAAACGAACTCGCCGTTTCCGGATTTTTGACGGGATTAAGAAACATCAAAAAGACCGATAAAATTACGGTGATGGGTGATGAAGCCTGGTTGCGATTCAGGAATTTTGATCCTGATTATTATAATCAGGTCAATCTGCAGGTTCCCGTCACAGGATTTGTATCAAACGACATTGAGGAATTACAGCCTTTCGTGAAATTCTTTACAGGAAAATTCAAAACATCTCCCGAAGTGTATGCCTACAAAGGATTTGATGTGGCTTGCTTTGTGACGGATATGTTGGCGCTTTACGGAAATTCCATGCCGGAATGTATTTCCTTCGAAAATCCCCGTTACACCCTGGCACCATTTCGGTTAAAGAAAATTTCAGGCGGTGGTTTTGATCAATATGGCGTATCGGTTGTTCGTATTTCAGAATATAAATTATTTTTGGAATCTTATTAATTCAAACGATCAATGGGCAAATCCAGACAAACGAAATTTTATTTTTTCCTATGTTGTGCTCTGGTTGTTGCCTTTCATCAAAACAAGGGAATGGCTCAATGTCTTTCCGGTAATTGCTACGCCTTTGCCACGGTCTCTTCCACGCAAATCTGCAGGGGGCAGTCGATTACGCTAGAATCGGAGGGCGGTTCGGCGGCCTTGTTCAATAATTTTAACGGCCAATCGGTTGGAACAGGTTGGCAAACCAACAACATTAACGTATTGTTTACTAATCCATGCGGCCCGAATGGGGTTGATGGCACTCCGTATCTTTGGTTTGGCAACACCTCCGGAGCGGGCCAACGTAATTTAACTACCGTTGATTTTAATATGACCGGAGGTGGCAACATCAGTTTCGATCTTCGGTTTTCTATTCAAGGACAGGCCTCACCGTGCGAGGGGCCAGATGAAAGTGACGAGGGGGTATATTTTCAATATTCTACCAATGCAGGTGCCACGTGGACAACCATTTTTTACTTCGATCCGGATATTAATAATGTAAGCGGCGGGGCAACTTCCCCTTACGTTACATGGGCTGCCTACAACTATCCCATTCCTGCGGCTGCGCAAACACCCTGCACCCGTTTTCGCTGGAATCAGGAGGTGGTGTCAGGAGCTACTTTTGATCATTGGGGGCTTGATAATATTTTTATCGGAGGGCCGCCTCCAAATCCTAATACCGTTGTTTTCCAATGGCTGGATGGTATTCCCGGTGGACCGGACAGAATTGAGGCACCCACCGCCTCTACTAATTATATTCTGATGTATGGCAATTCAGCCGATACTTGTTATGATACCGTAGCCGTAACTGTTTTTGATGTGCCGGTTGCTGCCATTTCAGCCAATCCCGTACAGGCTTGTCTGGGTTCGCCCATTCAGTTTAACGCTTCCGGGTCTACCTCATCCACTGCCATCAATAATTACAAATGGATTTTCAACAATTCCGGTGTGGTTAATCAAACTACGCTCGTTCCCAACACCACGTTTCAATATCCCGTGGTCGGAAACTTCAACGCGGGCGTAATTGTTACCTCGGGAATTTGCTCCGATACGGCTTTCGTACCCGTCTCCGTAACCAATCCTCCGAGCATCAGCTTTACATTCCCCACGCCTGTGTGCACGGATGCCTTATTTACTTTAAATGCGTCAGCTACCACGGTGGCGGCTCCAGTCACGATAAGCAACTATTCCTGGGACATTGGAAATGACGGTACGGTAGATATTACTTCCAACCTGCCCACAGCACAAACATCAATTTCCCAACCGGGAAATACTCCGATAAAACTAACGGTTACTTCGTCCGCCGGCTGCTCCGCATCTGCTACACAAAACATGGTTGTTTTTGATATCCCGAATGCCGACTTTACTTTTAATGATGCCTGCATCGGCGCAACGACCCAGTTTACCAACACCTCCACCGGTACCGCTACCCAGTGGAATTGGAACTTTGCCGGTCTGCAGACATCCCTGCAACAATCCCCGGGGTTCATCTTTCCCGGAGCGGGGAGTTATACCGTCACTCTTGTAGCTAATAATGGTAATATATGTTATGATACGGTATCCTATTCTTTTGATATTAAAAATACCGTAAATGCCGATTTTTCATTTAATGAACCTTGTTCCTTAACCGGTATTTTCCAAGATGATTCTTCCGTTCCAGCCTCCTCAGAGGGGGTAATCAACTCATGGAATTGGAGTTTTGGAAACGGCAATTTCGCTACTGAACAGAATCCTACCCATGTTTATGACGGCAATGGAATTTATCCGGTAACGTTAATTGTGGGTACTGATCGCGGTTGTCTCGATACAGTAACCTACCAGGTGCCACGGTACGCTATTCCCGTAGCCGCATTTTCAGCCGCTCCGGTTTGTTTCGGAGAGGTGACGCAGTTTGCGAATACATCTTCCGTGAGTTCGGGTAATGTGGTCATCAATCAATGGAGTTTCGGTGACGGTTCCACGTCTGATCAGTTTTCTCCATCGTACAGTTATGATGCAGACGGTTTTTATGATGTGGAGCTGATTGTGATTACTGAAAATGGATGTGCCGACACGATAGAAACCACCTATCAGGTATATCCCCAGCCCGTGGCGGATTTCTCCGCCGACCCGGAAGGATTTACAGATATGCTTAGTCCTGAAGTTCAGTTTACCGATCTTTCCACCAATACGGATAACTGGTTTTGGACCTTCGGTACTTCGGGTTCATCCGCCGATCAAAATCCGCTGTTTTCATTCCCTTCTTCCGGTTCTTATGATGTTACCCTCGTTGCAGGAAACCAATACGGTTGCAAGGCGTCGTTTACCCAGAGTTATGAGGTGCTTCCGGCCTACAATTTTTATGTGCCCTCTGCTTTTACGCCCGACGATGAGGATGATTTCAATCCCATATTCAGGGTGTATCACACTGGTCTGAAAGAGCTCTTTTTTACGTTGTATAACCGCTGGGGAGAAGAAATTTTCACCACCCGCGACCCTGATTTTATCTGGGATGGCACTTTCCGTGGCAAAAAAGCGCCTCACGGTATTTATTCATACCGGGCCTGGGTTCGTGATTTGGAAGGTAAGCAGTACGATTATACCGGTCAGGTTTTACTGCTGTATTAATCGGTTTGTATCGGTTTTTCCGCTTAGATTTGTCTCAAATTTTTTTACATGGAAATCATTTCCGAGGAAATGCGTTTTAACCGGGAAGGTATAACCGATCAGGAGTTGCTTCATATCTATCGGGAACTTCTCCTGCCGAGGCTCATAGAAGAAAAAATGCTTGTGCTGCTCCGTCAGGGCCGCATTTCAAAATGGTTTAGCGGAATAGGCCAGGAGGCCATATCCGTAGGCGCTACGTTGGCTTTGCAGTCCGATGAATTTATTCTTCCCATGCACCGCAATCTGGGTATGTTTACGGGTAGAGGCATGCCCGTATGGCAATTGGTGGCTCAATTTCAGGGAAAAATAACCGGTTTTTCGCAGGGACGTGAGCGTTCTTTTCATTTTGGCAACCGCGATTATCATCTGGTGGGAATGATCTCCCATCTGGGTCCCCAGTTGGGCATTGCAGACGGTATTGCTTTAGCATCGAAACTAAAGGAAGAAAAAAAAGTAACTTTGGTTATTTCGGGCGACGGAGGAACGAGCGAAGGTGATTTTCACGAATCGCTGAATGTGGCGGCAGTATGGGATTTGCCTGTTATATTCACCATCGAAAATAACGGATACGGATTATCCACCCCGAGCAATCAGCAGTTCCGTTGTGAATATATTTCCGATAAAGCGAAAGGCTACGGTATGGAGTCGGTAATCGTGGACGGAAATAACATACTTGAGGTGTATTCCACGGTAAAAAAATTAGCCGAGTCCATGCGGGAAAATCCACGTCCCGTGCTGTTGGAATGCCTCACTTTCCGCATGCGTGGCCATGAGGAAGCGTCCGGAACGAAGTATGTTCCGAAAGAATTGTTTGAACGCTGGGAGAAAAAAGATCCCGTAAATAATTATGAGCGGTTTCTGGTTAACGAGGGAATTCTGGATGAGGCTGCCGTACAGTCCATTCGTTCCGAAATAAAAAAGCACATTGCCGCCGAGGTGGAGAGAGCCTTTTCGGAGCCCGAGCCCGAACCGGATGTGATAAAAGAAACACAGGAGGTGTATGCCCCGCACGTTCATATTTCGGTTCAATCCTTAAAAACGGACAGAGAGCTACGCTTTGTGGATGCCGTTTCGGAAGGTTTGCGCGAGGCCATGCGCAAGCATCCCGATTTGGTTTTGATGGGGCAGGATATTGCAGACTATGGCGGCGTTTTTAAGGTCACGGAAGGTTTTTTGGAGGAATTTGGCGCCGGAAGGGTGCGTAATACGCCACTTTGCGAAAGTGCGATAGTGGGGGCCGCCCTGGGCTTGTCGATTAAGGGAATGAAAGCCATGATGGAGATGCAGTTTGCGGACTTCGTCACCTGCGGTTTCAATCAGATCGTGAATAATTTAGCCAAGATTCATTACCGCTGGGGACAGCATGCCGATGTGGTTGTACGTATGCCTACGGGAGCGGGCGTGGGAGCGGGACCTTTTCATTCCCAGAGTAACGAGGCCTGGTTCTTTCACACACCCGGACTAAAGTTGGTTTATCCCGCTTTTCCAGCGGATGCCAAGGGGCTTTTGATATCCTCTTTTGAGGATCCGAATCCGGTACTTTTCTTTGAGCACAAAGCATTATACCGCAGTGTCTCCGGCCCGGTTCCGGAAGGGTATTACAACCTGGAAATAGGCAAGGCTTCCGTATTGCGGGAGGGAAATACCCTTTCGCTCATTACCTATGGCTTCGGGGTGCATTGGGCATTGGAGTGGATGGAGAAAAATCCGGAATATGCCATTGAATTGATTGATTTAAGAACGCTGCTGCCCTGGGACAGGGAAACCGTATTGAACTCCGTTAAGAAAACCGGTAAAGCCATGGTACTTCATGAGGATACCTTGACCGGCGGCATCGGAGCAGAAATAGCTGCCGTAATTACGGAGGAGGCTTTTTCATACCTGGATGCTCCCGTTATGCGCTGTGCCGCCCTGGATACCCCCGTGCCGTTTGCATCTTGTTTGGAATGGAATTTTCTTCCTAAAAACCGCATGAGCGATACCTTGAAAAAACTGATTGATTTTTAATTTTTTTGACTTTGCCAGAATTTGGTTGTTAAAATCAAGAAAAAAAGTAAATACTGCCTATGGTCTCTTGCCTAATCAATCAGAGTGAAAAAGAGAGCGGGAGCCAAGATCCGAGACAAAGGAGCAAGGACAAAAGAAGAAGCACGGGTTTCCAACAATCAACCATTCGAACAAACAAACATTAAACAATTGCAACTATTGCCTAATGCCTCCAGTCTTTAGCTATTAAGAATAGAACATTCAAACAAAAGAACAACCAAACAATCAAACCTTTACCCCTTTCAAGCTTTCTTCCGCTTCTTTGGTGTTGGATGTGACGGTAAAAATGTGATTCAGCTTGGTCATGATGAACAGATTATTCAGCTCGTCAGACGTTTTACATAACACGCAATCTCCTCCTTCCCTTCGGCAGAGCGTGAGTATTTTCAGTAATACATTCAGCCCCTCGCTATTTAGAAAGGTGGTTTGGGACAAATCCAAAATAAGCTTGGTTTTGCCGGAACTGATCAGCCTGTTAGCTTCCTCCAGGAGCGGTTCTGCATCCGTTCTGGAAAGGATTTTACCCGCAAGACTGATTCGGGTTATATTTCCTTTTGTTTTGGTTTCGTAGTGAATCATTTGGGTTAATTTGATTCGGCTAAATTCTAAAATTAAAATGAATCAGCGAAAAACAATTTTTTTGATCTGTCCGTAAAAATTGATATCAAGATCAGAATTATCCGGCAGTTTTTTGTGCGGCTGAAGGGCAATTTTCCTTCTTACAATTTCCATAAAAAATGAGGGTTCTTTGTTCAATTTCAAAGCCTAAAATCTCTCCGACAGTGTCTTGAATCTGCTGTAGCCGGGGATCACAAAATTCCATTACTTTTCCGCATTGATTGCATAACAGATGATCATGTTGCCGAAAGCCATAGGCTTTTTCATAACGGGCCCTATTTTCACCAAACTCGTGCTTGCGCACCAATTTACATTCCAAAAGTAAATCCAGTGTGTTGTAAACCGTGGCTCGGCTTACCCTGTATTTTTTATTCTTCATGTTCAGATAGAGCGACTCCACATCGAAGTGCTCATGCTGAAAATAGATTTCCTCTAAAATGGCAAACCGTTCCGGGGTTTTCCGGTGCCCTTTTTTGTGCAAAAAATCAGTAAAAATGGAATTGACTTCCTCCTTTCCGGGAAATGACATAACGTTACTTTCCTAATTTACTTTCAGAACACATATTTCACCAGCATGATGAGCAGACAGATCACAAACATGAATACCGAAATACGGTTGATTCCATGCATAAAGCGGAGGTTGAAATTGGATTTAGTTTCTTCCTTGCGGAAAAGAGTAAATGGATTCAGATAGTAGACGAATTTTTGAAACATACAACTTTTTTAAAAGAACAAATCTCGGATTTTATTGTGCTCTTGCCCCATGCTTAAATTTGTATTTTTTAACAAATTACTGTAACTTGTCGCCCCGGAAGTGCAATTGTATGAATTTTCGTCCATTTTTCCTTGTATCGGTTTGTTGTTTTTTCCATGCCCTGTCGGTATGGGCCCACAAGCCGCCTTATCTTTTCAGTCCAAACAAGGGCCAATGGCACGAAAATGTACTTTACCGAACCTCAGTTCCCGGCGGAGAAATGTATCTGGAGCGTGACGGAATTTCCTTTTCTTATCATGATGCGCAAAAACTGAAATGGATCCACGACAACAAAGGGAAGCCCATCATTTCAGGAGATGAAAACCTGATCAATGCCGTGGTGGTACGCAGCAAATTATTGGGCGCAAATGCAAATCCTTTGATTTCTGAAGATGTGTATACGGCCTTTTATGAAAATTGGTTTTTGGGAAATGATCCATCCCGTTTTGTGTCGAAGGTGTTTCCGGTGTCCGGCCTGCGCTACCATGAGGTATATCCGCGTGTTGATTGGGTTTGGAAGGAAGAGGCCGGATTTTTGAAATTCGAATTTGTCTGCAAGGTCGGATCAAATCCCGCTCAAATCCAAACGGAATATACGGGACAGAAAAACCTGTATGTAGATCATCTGGGCAATCTGATTACGGTGACTGATTTAAATACGATCAAAGAGGAAAAACCCTATGCCTATCAAATCCGGTCCGATGGCAGTACAATAGAAATTCCCTGCCGGTATAAGTTGGACGGACAGGTGGTTTCGTATGAATTTCCCACGGGGTTTGATGCCTCTCTTGATTTGATTATCGATCCGACCCTCGTTTTTTCTACCTATTCCGGTTCCAATGCCGATAACTTCGGTTTTACCGCCACGTATGACAGCAAAGGGTATTTGTATTCCGGCGGAAATGTGTTCGGTTTGGGATATTATACCACGCCGGGTGCTTTTCAGGTCAATTACGGCGCAGGTAACATTGATTGCGCCATTTCGAAATACGATACCACGGGCACGTTCATGGTTTGGTCCAGCTATTTGGGCGGAACGGGATCTGAGATGCCCCACAGCATGGTGGTGAACAAGTTTGATCAACTCTTCGTCTATGGTTCCACGGGTTCTCCCAATTTTCCCGTTACGGCGAATGCGTATGACCAAACATTTAACGGTGGTACAAACCTCACTTCTACGGGAGTAGGCTACACCGACGTGAACGGGTCGGATATTTTTATTTCTCGTTTTTCGGTAGATGGAACACAACTCCTTGCGTCTACCTACCTGGGCGGAAGCGCCAATGACGGGCTCAATCTGGCGGGTGGTTTAAACCATAATTACGCCGATTTATCCAGAGGGGAAATTGATATCGATAATTCAAATGCGATTTATTTGGCCACCACTACGGCATCTTCGAATTTTCCTACCACGGTTTCGGTTTTTCAGCCTGCATTCGGCGGGGGAGGATACGACGGGGTCGTTTTGAAAATGGACAACAGCCTGACCACGCTTATCTGGTCTACGTATTTGGGCGGTTCGTCTTCCGATGCCGTATATAGTCTCGCCATCGACAAAACCAATAATATCGTTGTTACCGGTGGTACGCTTTCCGCCGATTTTCCGGTGAACGGTACCGATTTTAATGTCTATAACGGGGGAGTGGATGCCTTTGTGACTAAAATAAACGCCACGGGAACCCAGATCATGCATTCCATTCTGTATGGAACCGCTGGCTATAATCAGTCGTATTTCGTAGAGTTGGACGCTTCTCAGAATGTGTATGTCTTCGGACAGACCAATCAAAATAACGGGTATTTTTTTACGGGTGGAAGTTTTGGTAATACCAACGGGAATCAATTCATTACCAAATTTTCAAACGATCTTTCTAACAGGTTGTGGAGTACCTCTTTCGGCAATCAACAGGGAATTATTGATATTTCTCCGACCGCCTTTCTGGTGGATGTATGCAGTAAAATTTATCTCTCCGGTTGGGGAGGTCAGGTGAACTCAGGCAGCGTTCCCGGAAGTACCATGGCGGGTTTACCGATTACACCCAATGCTTATCAGTCCAACACCAACGGCAGCGATTTTTACATTATGGTGTTTGAGGATAATCTCAGCGGTATCACGTATGGAACGTATTTCGGCGGGCCTGTATCTGCCGAGCATGTGGACGGAGGGACTAGCCGTTTCAGCCGCAAAGGGGAAATTTACCAATCGGTTTGTGCGGGCTGCGGAAGCAATGATGATTTTCCGTTTTTCCCACCCAACGGTTGGTCTGCCACAAATAACAGTTTTAACTGCAACAACGGCGTGTTTAAATTCAAATTTGAATTTCCGAACATGCTGGCCGATTTCGATATTCCTCCATCGGTTTGTGCTCCTGCAAGTGTGAATTTTCAGAATTTCAGTTCAGGCGCCACGAATTATTTTTGGGATTTCGGCAATGGACAAACCTCCACACAGGCCAATCCTTCGGTAGTGTATAATCAAGCTGGAATATACACTGTTATGCTTGCCGTTACTGATTCTAACGGGGTTGCATGCAATGTGGCCGATACCATTTACAAAATTGTGACGGTATTGGGCCAAAACGGGCAAACGCTCCCGGCGGTAGAAATGTGTGAGGGCTCCATTCAGGAAATCGGTGTTCCTCCCTCGGGAGATCCTTCGGTTTCCTATTTGTGGATTCCCTCAGCCGGCCTCAGTGATGCTTCCGCTCCCAATCCGATTTTTAACTCTTCGGCGGGTAGTCAGACCTATCAGTTGGTAATCAGTAATTCGGTCTGTTCGGATACGTTGCTTCAATCCGTCACGGTGTCTCCGCTTCCGCAACTTGCGCATAATGATACGTTGGTTTGTTCGGGTATTCCCATTCAAATCGGTTTTTCGGGTGCTCCCGCGGGAATGCTTTTTTCCTGGTCGCCGGCTAATCTGGTTTCTGATCCCAATGCGGCCAATCCTACGCACAATCCGCAAATAACGCAGGACTTTTCTGTCGTGTATGGTTTTCCCGGTTGTTTAGATTCACTTTCTTTCACGGTGAATGTCTTGAATCTGGGCTTTTTTAATCCCGTTGATACGGCCGTCTGTCCGGGCGATACCATTCAGGTGAATGAGTTTGATGCGGTTTCCGGACTTTCTTACACGTGGAGTCCGAATCAGTTTATTTCGAATACCACTATTCCCGATCCGCTTATTTATCCGCTTGAACCTGTCACATACACCATCGTTATTTCAAACGGAATTTGTTCGGATACCGTAACCAAATCGGTTGCGATAATTGATTTTACCTCTGCCTCCGGCCCTGATGATACCCTCTGTATAGGGCAGTCTGTCATTATAGGTCCTTCAAGTGTGTATCCCGGACTAAACTACAGCTGGACTCCATCCGGAGGACTGTCGGCCGTTGATATTCCAAATCCTTCAGCGTCTCCTGCAGTAACAACAACGTATATTTTAAATGCCGATGCGGTCGGCAGTTCCTGTGCATTTTCCGATACCGTCACGATTGCCGTTTCCGATCCGGTAGCTCCCGGTTTCGGGTTCTCCGAATTTTTCGGCTGTTATGGCGGGGAAGTCACGGTCTCGTCCAACGGAAATCCGAATTATCAATATGCCTGGTTTACCAACAACGCCCAAACCGGCGCGGGTGGCAGCGTTACTTTTACCGTGCCCTATGATACTACCATTATTTTCAGCATGGTAGTTACCGGTGAAGGTTGTACCGATACGCTTTCGGTTGTTCAAACCTTTGAATCGTTTGAAACCTACTGGGGCGATTTAATCGTTCCGAACGTGTTTACACCGAACAATGATGAGGTGAATGATTGTTTCGGTCCTTCCGGAGCACCAGAAGGTTGTTATTTTCTGTATGTTTATAACCGATGGGGTGTGCTGATGTTTGATAGTTATAAACTTGAAAAAAATTGTTGGAACGGGAAGTACATGAAAACCGACAGCGATTGCGTGGACGGGGTTTATTTTTGGGTATTGGAAGTTGGTCGTGATGAATATCACGGAACGGTTACCCTCTCCCGCGGGAATTAGAAAATTTCCGTCAGCATGCAACGTGCGCTGCCACCGCCCAAGGTTTCGATGGTGGGTATGGAAACAACCACTTGTTTGTACTCCGAATTCAGTTTTCTTAAGATCCCTTTATCTGCTTGATGAAAAGCCGTTTCCGAAAGGATGATGAACCGATCATTTTTGGTTTCCACGGGCAGCATATTGCCCGCAAAGTCATGCATTGAAGAAATCGAAAAGTAATGTAAATTTTGTCCGTAGATCTGTTGCAGCCTTTTTCTGCTTTCTTCGGAAAGCGCATCACCGCATGCATACAAGCCGCCTGAAGCACAAAAAAGAACCACATTGGTATGATACACCTGTTTTCCGCCTGCAGATGCGTCTAAAAAAACCGGTTCATAATTCAGTTTTTGGGCTATTTGGAGTACTTTTTCTTTTTCCGTTCTAGGTGATAAGACAGCCAACGCAAGATAGCGTTTGTGATCAAAAACAAGGCTTCCGGTGCCTTCGCAAATGCCGGGTGTTTGTCTGAAATCGATCAGGCGGGTGTAGCCGAATTTTTCCATCAGTAATCCTGTGATGTCTTTCCTAACTTCAGCCCTTCGCGACGGATTCAGCATCGGATATAGACAAAGTATGCCGTTGGGATGGCTGCTGATCCAATTATTGGGAAAAACAGAATCGGGCAAGCGGCTCTCGGGCAAATCTTCCACAACGGTGAGTGGTATTCCATGGCTCGAAAGTACTTCGGTCATCGCGTCAAATTCGCTTCGGGCTTTGTCGCTCGGGTCGGATAGGTTTTCTGATTTTTGAAAGGTATTGGTTTCTGCCGTTTCCGGATTGAATCCGAAATGAAGCGGCCTGATCATAAGCAGCGATCGTATTTGCATAAGGGTCTGGGCTACTTGTTTTCCAAAAAGAAGCGCACGGCAGCCCGATAGCCTTCCATACCCATGCCGGAAATAACGGCTTTGCAATACGGGGAAATGTAGGAATGCCGCCGGAATTCTTCCCGCGCAAAGATATTGCTGATGTGTACTTCAATAACGGGAACGCTGATTGCGGCAACCGCATCTGCCAAAGAAACGGAGGTATGTGAATATCCGCCCGGATTGAGGATAATGCCTTCGTACATTTCTTCCGCCTCTTGAATCCGGTCAATCAGTTCGCCTTCATGGTTGGATTGAACATAATGAATGGTGGCCTGCGGAAAAGACTCTCTTAATTTATCCAAAAAATCTTCAAACGACTCATATCCGTAGATTTCGGGTTGTCGTTTTCCCAATAAATTTAAATTCGGTCCGTTAATTATGAGGATGCCCATCCCTTACCGCTTTTTTATTTTGTTGATAATTCCCACATTTGAGGCATAACGAAGGTACACTATTTTGAATTCTTCCGGATATTTAAAAGGATTTAGGTCTTATCTCACGCTGGAAAAATCGCTGGCATCAAATTCCATCGAAGCGTACCTGGAGGATGTGCGCAAATTCTTGAGGTTTTTGGAAACGGGCGGCTTCAGCGGATCAATCCATCAGATTTCCCTCGCGCATCTGGAGGAATTCACCGGGTTTATTTATGATTTGGGATTGGCGGCCTCTTCACAGGCCCGCATTCTCTCAGGGTTGCGCGCTTTTTTCAAATACCTTCAACTGGAAAAAATCATTCAGGACAATCCGGCGGAGTGGCTTGATATGCCAAAGCAAAAACGAAAATTACCTGAGGTGCTTTCCGTAGAGGAGGTGGTGAAGATGATCGAACTGCCCGATCTGAGCACACCCGAAGGCCGCAGAAACCGTGCCGCCTTGGAGGTGTTATATGGTTGCGGCCTCAGAGTCAGCGAACTTTGCCAACTCAAAATTTCAGGATTTTATAAGTCTGAGGGATTTTTGAAGGTTACGGGAAAGGGAGACAAGGAGCGCTTTGTACCCATCGGCGGTGAGGCCCTGAAGCAGTTGGATCTATTTTGGGTGCATGACAGGCAGCACCAGACGGCTGCTGCCCATTGCGAAGATTTCTTTTTTTTAAATCGTTCCGGAAAGCCGTTTTCCCGTATATATGTATTTATGGTGGTAAAGGATTTGGCGGCCAAAGCCGGCATTTCCAAGAACATTTCCCCGCATACGCTCCGTCATTCCTTCGCCACGCACATGGTAGAAGGAGGTGCCGACCTGAGAGCCGTACAGGATATGCTGGGGCATGCAAGCATCACCACCACAGAAATTTATACACATTTAGACAGGGAATATCTGCGGGAAACGATTACTTCTTTCCACCCGCGGTCATAGCTTTTCTTGCCTCTCGTGCCACGCGCCGGGCTTTTCGTTTTTCCGGATCTGATTTTATTTTACTCAGCAGACCGCTTTGGGAAGATGTTTTCAGTTCGGAAATTTCACCCTGCAGGTCTTTTAAATCGGAAATATCCTCCACCGCCGTATTTACCAGTCCCGTCATAATGCTTTTTATCCAGAAATTCAGCGGACCTTTCAGTTTGTCGCGCTTGAATTCAATCGGACCTGCAATGGAATATTGTTCCGGCGTGGGATTGTTTTTGTTGATCAAAAGATTCGCAGCCAGCGTTAAAAATCCTTTTCCCATCAGTATTTTGGATCCATAGGCAGGAACGTCCACCACCTTGTATATTTTTACTTTCAAGTTGTTATAATAAAAATAGGAGGTGCCCCGGGATTGTCCGTTTTCGGCAAAAAAACGGAATTGACAGGAATCCAGATCTCCCTTGGTAAATCCGAACAATACGGTGTTTTCGGTGATTGAATTTAGTGTTTTGAAGGGGAGGTGATGAAGCTCACCGTTCACATATTGAATTTCGCGGTCTGATACGAGCGGAATCACCACGCGTATTTTTCCGCGGCTGTCGCCCCCGAAAGAGCAGGAATAATCCAGTACCACCGTATCTTTGTCCGTAAATTGACTTTTAATTCCTGTTACCCTGAGCAACCCTTTTTCCATGCGCAGGGTTCCTATACCCGGCGTTCCTGCTACTTTTTCGCTGTACTCGGCTTTGGCATTTCGGCATTCAATCAGTTTGATGTCAAATTTTCCCGGAATGCTTTTCAGAATTTCTACCGGGTAGGGTTTTGTGTAACTCGGATCGTGTTGTAATCGCTTGTCGGTATAGGATTTTAAGACGGGGTTAAGGAAAAGAACCGTATCGGGCGAGCAGGTACCGTCAAAACCGAATTTGGGCACGCGGGCATTGGCAACCAACAAGGTATCTGCGGTAAATTCAAAGCGGTCAATCCGCCAGGGTTTATCTAAGTGAAATGAATCTACGCTTTTGTGGGGCATGGCCTTGATTCCGAAAATGGCCAGCGAATCGGTTACACTGCGATAATGGCCCTGGTCTGCCGAAAATGTGTATTCCCATCCAGACGGGGTAACTTCAGTAGGGCCCGTAAAAATTTCACATGTTTCGTAAACCAAGGGAATCCATCTGTTTTTCGCTGAACGGATACCGGTAATGGTAAAATCCAACTCCCTGATGGATACAATCGGTCGTTTTTGGCCTGATTCTGTCCATAGGATGCGGCCGTCATAAACGCCTAAACGTTCAATTTGCGGAAACTGGAATGTATTCAATGATGTTTTGGCGGCCGTTGTTTTTTCCTGGTGGGATGAGACCGAATTCCTGCGTGTCCGGTAATGAAGAAACGGTCTTGTTAGCAGTAGTTTGGTGATGCGCAATGGTTGCATTTTTCCTTCAGACAGCTCTTCAATCATTCGGAGTAGGGAAGGGGTTTCCAGGCTGATTCTATCTACGGAAAATTGCCATTCTTTTCCCAGTTTAAATTTTTCCCGGAGCGGAGCATCCACATCGTGTATATCCAACCCCGAGGCATTTAGCCCCGTGTAGCTTGCACCTCCCGCAATGAACAAATCCCCGATGCGTAGCTCATTTCCACCGAATAAAGTCAACGCATTTTTATGACCTTCAAAAGCAAAATAGCGATAGGTGGGAACAAGGCCGGGCGAGAGGTAAAAATCCTCACAAAACAAATTGAATTTGGGCGATGAAAACACCAGTCGTCCGCTTTCTTTTTCTTTGATGACCGCCGCTCCTTCATTCACCAGAATGCGGTAAAAAGCTATGCCTTCGAATGTTTTGTTTTCCGTTTTTTCAGGTCTTGTGCGGCTGCGATCCATGGTTAATTTTGCATCCGTGAGGTGTACTTCTTCCGCCGCTATTTTTCTTTTAAAGAGAATGGAAAACCAGTGCGGCCTGCTGATGAGGATCCGTTTGCAGGAAAAGGAAAACACATCTTTGTTTTCAAATGAACCCAGGCTGTCCGGATTCACATAGAGCCTTACATTTTCTGCCTGTATTCCACGGTTTTGGTAAGCGATGGAAAATCGGTCAAAGTCCAACAGGTATTTTCCGCCGGCACGTGTGCGGAACGTTTCCCTGATCTGTTTTTCCAGGAAAGGCTCGGCAAAAAGGAATCCGATGATCCATAGGGTAATCGCGATAACGAAAAGTCCCGCCAAGCCGAGCAGGATTTTTTTTAAAAGAGGTTTTATTTTTTTGCGGATTTCCAAGAAATAACCCAAATAGTCCGAAAATGATTTACGTAATACCTCCTCAAAATTACAACGGAGTCCATACTTTTAAAACCGAAGGAAGTATATGTATTTCCACCTTACCTTTTGATTTTCCCGCATAATCTCCGTCAATCTGCAAAGGCAGAATATCCTCGTATTCGGCGGTAATGTTTTTGGCACGGATGCGTTTGATGCGGGGCTCGTTTTCGGAAATATTCAGCAACAACCTCATAGCCAAAACAGCCATGCGGAGTATGTTTACTTTTTTGAAAGCAACCACCGTGAAAATTCCGTCATCCATCCTGCAGGTTTCGTCTACCTTAACATCGGCTCCCCATTGGGAACCGTTGGCAAATTCTACCGAAAAGGCCTCACCTTCCCAGCACTCTTTTTCTGTAGTAATGCTAAAATGCCGGTGATCCAGTTGCAGATTTTTGAGTATTACTTTGGCGTAACCCCAGAAGCCGCGTCCTTTTTCCTGTTTAAATTGCTTCGCAATATGAGCTGAGTACCCTACGCCGGCCACGTTGATGAAGTGTTTGCCGTTTATGGTTCCCGTATCGCAGATGACCTCTTTATGTTTAAAAGCCACACGGATGGCTTTTTTCCAACGCATGGGAATTTTATGGTGGCGGGCATATCCGTTTCCGCTTCCAAGGGGAATGATTCCCAAAGCGGTTTGGGTACGGATAAGCTGGGCTGATATGGTATTGAGTGTTCCGTCACCCCCGCAGGCAAATACGGCATCATATCCCTTGGCGACCAAATCTTGGGTTATGGCTGCCGATTCTTCGGCATTCTGTGGTTCAAAAACTTCAAAGGGAGTTTTTTTCAGCAGATATTCCTTCAGGTGTGCTTTTTCTACCCTACGGAGCACATTACCAGACCCGCGGTTGATAATGAATGCAATTTTTCTCTCGTTCAAACCGACCAAATTATGCCCAAAAGTAATAATTCCCCGATATGTCCTTGATGGTAGTGTAGGTATTGTTCTGTCTCATGTATATCGCAAGATACTCTTGATATTTATCTGGCTTTACCTATTTACCCATCCGCCTGAGATATGTATGGATTGGATGCCGAAATCTCCTTTCCTTTTGGGTTTGCGCACATCAAATTCCGTGTTTGGCTATATTTGTCCGTTTAATTTGCCGATCATGCAAAACGAAGCACCGTATATTCCCCAAAATAAGATTCGAATCGTTACCGCAGCCAGTCTTTTTGACGGGCATGATGCCGCCATCAACATCATGCGCCGAATCATTCAGGCCACGGGAGCCGAGGTAGTTCATCTGGGCCACGACCGCAGTGTGGAAGAAGTCGTAAATACGGCCATTCAGGAAGATGCGCATGCCATCGCTATGACCAGTTATCAGGGCGGTCATATGGAGTATTTCAAATACATGTTTGACTTACTGAAAGAGCGAGGAGCTGCTCATATCCGTATTTTCGGCGGGGGAGGGGGTACCATCCTTCCCGACGAAATTAAAGAGCTCCATGAGTACGGCATTACCCGTATTTACCATCCCGATGACGGACGTGCCCTCGGATTGCAGGGCATGATCAACGATCTGCTTCAAAAATGCGATTTTCCCATCGGTCAGGATATTTCCAACCAAGCACAAAATCTCTCTGTGCGTGATTACGGAAGCATAGCCCGTATCATTTCCGGAGCGGAAAATTTCCCCGAATCATCCCGCCAAGTCCTTGACGCAATCAAAGAAAAAGCAACCTTGTCTGATGTTCCCGTTTTGGGCATCACCGGTACGGGCGGTGCGGGAAAATCGAGCATGGTAGATGAGCTCGTTCGGCGTTTTTTGATTGATTTTCCTGAAAAAACGCTGGGTATCGTTTCCGTGGATCCATCCAAACGGAAAACAGGGGGAGCCCTTCTGGGCGATCGTATCCGTATGAATGCCATCCGGAATCCGAGGGTGTACATGCGTTCACTCGCCACACGCCAAAGCAATTTGGCCCTGAGTAAATATGTAGGCGATGCCGTAAATGTGCTAAAGGCCGCCGGTTTTGATTTGATTATTTTGGAAACTTCAGGCATTGGTCAATCCGATACGGAAATTTTGGATCACAGCGACGTGAGTCTGTATATCATGACGCCCGAATTCGGTGCTGCCACCCAATTGGAAAAAATTGACATGCTCGATTTCGCCGATATCGTGGCCATCAACAAATTTGATAAGCGCGGAGCCCAGGACGCTCTTCGCGATGTGAAAAAGCAATACCGGCGCAACCACAATTTATGGGAAGCTCCGGAAGAGGATCTTCCCGTACACGGCACCATTGCCAGTCAGTTTAACGACCCGGGAACCAATCGCCTCTACCGCGCAGTGATGGATAAAGTGGCAGATAAAACCGGAAAAGAAACCCTTCGTAGCCGTTTGTTCAGCGCGGAGGGAATTTCGGAGAAAATCTTCATCATTCCCCCCAGCCGTACCCGCTATCTGTCTGAAATAACGGAGAACAATCGGAAATACAATGCATGGGCCGAAAACCAGGCGGCCATTGCCGAAAAATTATATTCGGTGGCGAAAACCATGGAAAGTCTGTCCGGGTTGGAATTGAATCCATCTGAGGGAAATTGGGAGCAGGCTCTGGAAAATGCAACCATTGCGGCAAATCATACTGATTTGGTAAAAATTTTGTTGGCCGAATTTGACCGCATCAAATTGGATCTGGATCCCAAAAATTGGGAAATCATAAGGCATTGGGATGCGAAACGGGCCAATTACACCGGTGGGTATTACACCTTTAAGGTACGCGATAAAGAAATCAAAGTAAAAACGCATACCGAATCACTTTCGCATCTGCCTATTCCTAAAGTAGCTATGCCGCGTTTCCGGGGTTGGGGAGAACGCCTTTTGTGGACCCTCACGGAAAATGTGCCCGGTGAGTTTCCTTATGCGGCGGGTATTTATCCGTTCAAGCGGGAAGGTGAAGATCCTACCCGTATGTTTGCCGGAGAGGGCGGCCCTGAGCGGACCAACAAACGTTTTCATTACGTGTCCCTCGGAATGCCCGCTAAGCGGCTTTCCACGGCGTTTGACTCCGTCACGCTATACGGAAACGATCCAGATCACCGTCCCGACATCTATGGGAAAATCGGGAATTCGGGGGTGAGTATCTGTTGCCTTGACGATGCCAAAAAATTGTATTCCGGTTTTAACCTCGCCGATCCCAAAACTTCGGTGAGTATGACCATCAACGGCCCTGCGCCCATGTTGCTCGGCTTTTTCATGAACGCCGCCATTGATCAGCAGTGCGAGATATATATCAAACAGAACGGACTCGAAGAGGAAGTAAAACAAAAAATAGAGGCGATTTATACCGAACTCGGGTCGCCCCGGCCGAAATACCATGCGCCCATTCCCGAGGGTAACGACGGCTTGGGTCTGATGCTGCTCGGCGTAACGGGCGATCAGGTGCTTCCCGCCGAGGTGTATGAGCGCATAAAAAAAGAAACACTGGCCGCCGTGCGGGGCACCGTTCAGGCTGATATTCTGAAAGAAGATCAGGCACAGAATACCTGCATTTTCAGTACCGAATTTGCTTTGCGTCTCATGGGCGACGTACAGGAATATTTCATCCAAAACCGGGTGCGTAATTTTTATTCCGTATCCATCAGCGGATACCATATCGCTGAAGCAGGCGCCAATCCCATTACTCAGTTGGCATTTACGCTTTCCAACGGGTTTACCTATGTGGAGTATTACCTGAGCCGGGGCATGGATATCAATGATTTTGGGCCCAACCTGTCGTTCTTTTTCAGCAACGGGGTAGATCCGGAGTATGCCGTTATAGGCCGCGTGGCCAGGCGTATTTGGGCAAAGGCGCTGCGTGATAAATACGGCGCCGATGCCCGTTCGCAGATGCTCAAATACCACATTCAAACTTCGGGCAGGTCACTGCATGCGCAGGAAATTGATTTTAATGACATCCGTACGACCCTGCAGGCTTTGTATGCCATTTATGACAATTGCAATTCCCTGCACACCAATGCGTATGATGAAGCCATCACTACGCCTACCGAGGAGTCGGTACGCAGGGCCATGGCAATTCAGTTGATCATCAACCGGGAGTTGGGATTGGCCAAAAACGAAAATCCATTGCAGGGTTCGTTCATCATCGAGGAACTGACCGATTTGGTGGAAGAGGCTGTCTATGCTGAATTTGACCGCATAACGGAGCGAGGCGGCGTGTTGGGTGCCATGGAAACCATGTACCAGCGCAGCCGTATCCAGGAAGAAAGTTTGTATTACGAAACATTGAAACATACTGGCGAATACCCCATCATCGGGGTGAATACCTTTCTCAGTTCAAAAGGTTCGCCCACGATCATTCCTTCAGAAGTGATTCGAGCCACAGAAGAGGAAAAACAACTTCAGATCAGCACGGTAATGAACACGCAGCAGGCATTCCGAGCCAAGAGCGACCTTCATTTAAGTCGCTTACGCGAAGCGGCTGTGAGCAACCGCAATTTGTTTGAGGAGCTCATGGAAGCCGTAAAATATTGCACACTGGGGCAGATTACGCAGGCCTTGTTTGAAGTAGGCGGCCAGTATCGGCGAAATATGTAAGTGTAGGTTTTTGACTGTTTAATTGTTATACTGTTCCATTATTCTACTTCTGACATCTGATTCTAGGTAATTACTTATGATTAAGTCAGAATCAAAAAACTTACTCCATAATCATCTTTACGGTTTTTGTTCCGAGAGGGGTTTGAACCAGGACAAAACATATTCCCTTAAAATCACCGGTAATGTTTACGTTCTCGCCTGATTGAGCAAAGGGAAGATTTCTGCCTTGAATGTCTTGAATGCTGATAACGGCATAATCCGTATTTGTCAAACGAAATTGCTGCTTAAACGGATTGGGAAATGCCTCTATTTCAAGAGTTGTGTTTTCAGCCACATGGAAAACATCCCAGATCACCAAGTTCCCCAGAACAGTTGAGCATAAAAGTGAATCGGTGACGGTAACTGAATAAGTACCCGCCGAAGCTCCGGCTAAATCTTCCGAGTCAGAACCGTCAGACCATGAAAAGGTGTATGGTGGAATACCACCCGATACTGAAATATCGATACCTCCGTTGCTTGCTCCGTTCGATGGATTAATGGTTTCCAAAGACGCCACCGGTGATTGGGGCGAAAGAATATCAAACGAATAGGTAAGCGTACATCCATTGTTATCCAATACATGGTAGGTGTAACTTCCGGGACAAAGCGAGGAGAATCCATTCATGGTTTCTCCTGTTTCATTATTCACCAGAGAATCAGTAAAAAATCCCGCAGAATTTACCGTGGGAACAAAAATTCCTGAACAGGTATCCACGCAGGTAGGTTGCGTTAATTGGGCGGTCATACTCAATCCGCTGGCATTGATAAAATTGGCCGATTGTTGCACCTGGCATGCATTGGCGTCGGTAACCGTAAACGTTTGCGTGCCGGGTGTGGATATGAAAAAAGTTCCCGTACCCGTTAATGCGCCCGTTCCGCCCGAAGCATTCACCGTAACGGTTGCTCCAATTCCCACGCAGGGTATGATTCCGTTGGTTATTACATTCATGGTGATTTGAGAAGGCTGTAGAAGCTGAATGGTTTTTATTTTTGAGCAACCGTTTTGATCTGTCACGGTATAGGAGGATGAACCCGCAGAGGCCGTAAACGTTCCTGTTCCATTGAGTGTACCCGTACCCCCGGACGCTGTAACGGTAACTTGGGTGCTTCCGCCGAAACAGAGAATAGGGGAGAAGGTGGTATTCACCGTGATAGAATCCGGTTGTACAATAGTGAATGAAGCCGTTGCGGTTGCAGAAGCAGCATCCGTAACGGTAACGGAATAAGGACCGGCAGCTAGACCGGTTCTGTCTTCCAGATTACTGCCATCTGACCAGGAATAGGTGTAACCTCCCGCACCTCCCGTAGCCGTGATATTGATGGATCCATTGTTCAGGCCATAACAGGTGATGTTTGTTTTTACTCCACTTACGCTGAGCGGAGACGCTTCGGAAATCTGCAGAGTTTGCGTTCCTGCAACATCTCCGTTGGCGTTACCGTTGTTGTTTAGACAGTTTCCTGATGCATAAAAAATAACATTTCCCGTACCCGCTGAAGGGGCAGTCCAACGAAATGTAAATTGATTAGATACGGAGGAGGCATTTTGTTCTACGTAGGTTCTTGCGTTGGCCGTGATTTGCTGAACATTGGATCCCAGATTCGAATAGCCCGAAAGAGCTTGATTTCCCGAAGCCCGCAAAGCCGTCATCTGAAAGCCGAAACGTAAAGGCGAACCGGATGTATTATTTACGGTTACCCTCATGTCATACGTGGTTCCCGGTGTGTAGGCGGTAACTGGTGTGGTTGTTCCCTGCTGAAAAATTTGAATTTGAGGTGTTACTGTTCCATAAGCCCCGCCTGAATGACATTGAGAGCAGGTTGTTTCACCCGGAGCACCCGTGTAACCTTGATTGAGAAATTCAGCAGCACCGCCTGAACGGCCTATCAATAAAATGCCGAGGGCCATCACCAAAAATAAAGAAACGGCTAACTTTTTCATAAGAATAAAAACAACATTAAATTAAAAGAAGTAATTACTGGGTTGTATATGAGGTATAAAATAGTCAAAAGGAAAAATATTTTTTTAGTTTTATTTATTGTTCAATGTAGATTAGATGGGTTGCTTATTTGACTCAAAAATAAAGTTTGTTTTTGATAACTGATATTTTATGCAAATGAAATATAAAATAGGGAATTGTTTTTTAATAATAGTCACGCCTTCATGTGAATTTTATGTTTTCAATGATTAAAAAAGGTAGAATGCATTTACTATCGGAACCCGAATTAGTCATTTTTGAACGGAGGTAGGATGCAGAACATCATTAACAGCCGAGGCCTTTTCATTCTCCATAAATTAACTACCTTCGCCGCTCGATAAATCAGCCTTTTATGGGACGCGCATTTGAGTTTCGCAAGGAAAGAAAGTTTAAACGTTGGGCCAAAATGGCCAAGGTGTTTACCCGCATCGGGAAAGAGATCGCTATTTCCGTAAAGGAAAGCGGACCGAACCCGGAAACCAACCCGCGGTTGCGCATGGCCATGCAAAATGCCAAAGCCGCCAACATGCCCAAAGACAACGTGGAGCGGGCTATAAAGAAAGCTTCGGGCAAAGATCAGGAGGAATATAAGGAAATGAGCTACGACGGCTACGCACCGCATGGTATTGCCCTCGTAATAGAAACGCTTACCGACAATCCCACACGCACGGTGGCCAATATCCGCAGCTATTTCAATAAATGCGGCGGCAGTTTGGGAACATCCGGTTCGTTGGATTTTCTTTTTGACCGCAAAAGCGTGTTTAAAATTTTCGATAACCAAGCCGATTTGGAGGAAATGGAGTTGGAATTAATTGATTTCGGAGTGGATGAACTCTTTCGTGAGGAAGATGAAGACGGATCTTCTACCATCATGGTGTATGGCGGTTTTGCCGATTTCAATAAAATCCGCGAATACCTCGAAAATCAAAAATTTGAAATCAAGGAGAGTGGGTTTGAACGCCTGCCCCACGAATATAAAACACTCAGCGATGAGCAGAAAGCGGAAGTGGAAAAACTCATCGAAAAGCTCGAAGAGGATGAGGATGTTTCCCACGTCTTTCATAACATGGCATAGAAAGGAAGTACAGGTTGGCCTCAAACTTTGTTGATTATGTAAAAATTATGTTCCGTTCGGGTAAAGGCGGAGGCGGTGCCGTATCGTTCCGAAGGGAAAAGTACATCCCCAAAGGCGGACCCGACGGAGGCGACGGAGGCCGTGGAGGTCACATCATCCTAAAAGGCAACGCCCAATTGTGGACGCTGCTTCACCTGAAATACCGAAAACACATTTATGCATCCAGCGGCGAAAATGGCTCGGGTGCGCGTTGCCATGGATCCGACGGCGAAGATGTAATCGTGGAAGTTCCGTTGGGTACCGTAGCCCGGGATCCGGAAACGGGACAAACCCTTTTTGAAATAACCGAAGACGGCGAGGAGCGCATCCTGATGCCCGGCGGAAGGGGAGGTAAGGGGAACGAACATTTTAAAACGGCTACCCATCAGGCGCCCCGCTACGCACAACCCGGTGAAGAAGGAATTGAAGGTTGGCGGATTCTGGAGCTCAAAGTGCTCGCCGATGTGGGGCTGGTGGGCTTCCCCAATGCGGGCAAATCAACCCTGCTTTCGGTGGTTTCCGCCGCCAAACCGGAAATCGCCAATTATCCCTTCACCACACTTACGCCTCAATTGGGCATCGTGTCGTACCGTGATCACCGTTCGTTTATCATGGCTGATATTCCCGGTATCATTGAAGGTGCCGCGGAGGGCAAGGGACTCGGTTTGCGTTTTTTGCGCCATATCGAACGAAATTCCCTGTTGCTTTTTCTCATACCGGCCGATGCGGAAGATTACCGCAAACAATACGAGATTCTTTTGAATGAGTTGAAAAAATACAACCCGGGCCTCATGCAGAAAGACCGGTTATTGGCTATTTCCAAATCGGATCTGTTGGATGAGGAACTCAAGGAGGCGCTGCGAAAGGAATATCCCGAGTTGGATCTGAATTTCTTCAGCAGCCATACAGGTGAGGGAATAGACCGGTTGAAAGACCGTATCTGGCAAAAACTGAACCGCTCATGATAGAGCTTGACCGGCAGCTTTTTCTTTTTTTAAACGGGCTGCATCATCCTTTTACAGATGTGTTTTGGCAGGCCATGTCGGATAAGTGGATTTGGTTGTTTTATTTGCTTCCGGCAGTCTATTTTGTGGTGAAGCGCTACGGCAAAAAAAGTGTTCTTCCGTTGCTGGTTATTCCCGTTTTGTTTTTACTTGCCGATCAGGGCAGCAATGTGGCCAAGGCTTTCTTTGCACGACCCAGGCCATGCAGGGCCGAAGAGCTTACAGGACTCGTTCATTTCCTTGCTCCGCGTTGTTCCTTGTATGGGTTTTGGAGTGCCCATGCGGCGAATGCCTTTTCCCAGGTGACGTTTATTTTGCTGCTCGCTCCCGTCGGCCAAAAAACAGTGGGTCATGTATTTTACGGGTTTTTGATCGTGTGGGCAACGGGTGTGGCCTTGAGCCGGGTGATGGTTGGGGTGCATTATCCCGGCGATATTTTGGCGGGTGCACTGTTCGGCAGTCTTTGCGGTTGGCTGATGTAT
>CAYYRB010000032.1:0-15646 GCA_964473995.1 uncultured Candidatus Competibacteraceae bacterium
GGTGAAGTGCCGCCAGACGCCGTCCGAAAACCTCCCAGAAGTCAAGCTCAAAATCGCCTGATTCCAAGTGTTCCATCACAAGGTAGCAGGTATCATCCTCTTCGGCAGAGCCAAGCGGTTCAGGGACTTTAATTTCGCGGGCTTGGCCCAGCAGACGCAAACCTTCGGCTTCGGCTGCAAACATGCCTTCGCGCCCGTCCAGTGAATTCCATTTGGCAAAAAAATGGCCTTTATCAGTGCGGATAACCGCGGCGGAATTGATGGATCCGCCCCCCTTTCGCTCAAATCCCGTGAATACGGGTATAGCACCCAGATAGTCGGCAATGATGCGCTGAATAGGGGATGGAATGGGAAAATCTGCCATAAATAGTTCTTGCAATCACAAAAAAACATATTTTTGTACCGCTTTTGAAGGGAGTTATCTTAAAGATACAAACCGAAAAAAGTTAAAAAAGTGCCGGGTAAAATCCGTGTTTGACATATACAAGGGGGATTAGCTCAGCTGGCTAGAGCGCTTGCATGGCATGCAAGAGGCCACCGGTTCGAATCCGGTATTCTCCACTAAATTAAGACCTTTCGGGGTCTTTTTTTATGCCTGCACGTTAAGGCAAAACCACTACAAATCGCTTCATGTGGTAAGTGCCGTCTGCCTCCGTGAGGGAAAGCAGATACAATCCGGCAGAAATGGGCGGTGCGAGGCGGATTCCATTGTTTGCACTTGCGGTTTCTTCCTTTATTTTTTGCCCTGAAAGGGTTGTCCATTCTATGCGGAAAATTCCGTGTTCAGGCCCCTTGATGATTATTTCTTCGCGGGCCGGATTTGGAAAAACTTGCCATCTGTCGGTCGTGTTTTCGGGCGAGGAAAGGTTGTTGATCGAAAACGGAAAAGACAGTGCGTCACACCCTTGTGCGTTGCTCACTTGCACGGTATACACTCCGTTGGCGATTATCTCGTTGGCGGACAGCGTGGCGCCCGGGATCAGCGTACCATCAAGAAACCATTGGTAAGCGACGTATTGCGGAGGCACGGAAAGTGTGTTGCCGATGCGTGTTATAAACGGAGCTACCGGTGAGGGAATTACGGTGAGTGTTCCCGTGGTCGTGTCGGCACAACCGGCGGACGTCATCCCGTATACCGAATACGAAACGTTCTGCGAAGGCCAAGCCAGAACAGAAGATCCTGTGGTTGAGGACAGCCAGTTTCCGCCGTTCCACTGATAGGATGCAGCCCCAGTGGCGGTGAGCGTGGCTGTATCACCGGCACAAAGTTGCGTGGGAGCCTGCACCGAAACAATCGGCTTGGGCGTAATGCTGACTATTTTAACTAGAGAAGAATCAGCGGGGAAATCGAGGTGATTAAACTCACGCACCGAGACCTGTCCCGTACCGGGGCTGTTCCAGCGTACGCGTATTTTGTTGTTCTGTACCTGTAGAATTTGTCCGTTCTGCACCTGCCAGCAGTAGCGGAATCCGGTGCGCAGGGGCACTTGATACCAAAAAGCATCGCCTGTGCAGGCGTTTTCGGGGCCGCTCAGCTGGGTAAAGGTGGGCTTCAGTTGATTGTACAGAAAAAGGCGTATCCCGTTTAGGATGGGAATTTGAAATTCGGTGGGACCCGCCACCCATGTCTGTTCCAATCCTGCGCCCCAAAGTTGGTGCAGAGCGCTGGCATAGGTGTAGAATTCGTGGTGGATGCCCAGTTGCTGGGTTCGTTCATAGATTTTGGCCGATCCGTACACCATGGGCAGTGTAGCACCCACGGTAAACGGAAATCCCTGTGTGTAGGGCACGAGGGGATCTGCATCGCCGTGAAAACTCACGATGGGCGGATCATTCGGTTCTATCCAGGTGAGATAGCCCAAGGCTCCCCACATGTTGATGACGCCGCGTACTTTATGCGAAAAGGGGTAGCTGTTTCCGGAGCAGTTGATGCAGCCCAAATCGGGAGCGGGAAAAAGACCGCCTGAGGCGTAGGAAGAGGCTGGGCGTTCATCGTCTTCGCCGTAAGCCATGTGCATGGCGGCAAAACTGCCTGCGCTGCATCCGCCGACGAAAATGGCGGATGTATCAATTTTATAAACCGAAGCAAAGTTTTTGAAATACCTTACCGCGGCGGCATAATCCTGAGTAGCCCGATACACGGCTCGTTCGCCCGAGGAGGCGCTTGACGGATTCAAACCGAGGCGGTATTGGATGGAAGCGGTAACATAACCGAGATGAGCCAACGAATCGCAGGCGGCTTGTATGTCGGCGTCGTTTTTGGTGCCCAGCACGAACGCTCCGCCGTAAGCCAAAATCACCAACGGCCTTTTCTGAAGCGTATCCCCTGCAGGTTGCCATACATCCAAAAATAGATTCTGGCTTACGGTCTGTGTTTCGTTGATGTAAACCGAAGGCAGGCTTTGCACGGTGGCGTATAGGATATCGGACGTTTTTTGCACGTTGGGAAACACGCGCTGTTTGTAGCGCTGCGATGTACAGGGTTGGCCATATAGCGGTTCTATGATGCAAAGCAATGCGCAAACGAGTACTGCAAAAGGCGGGAGGGTGTTGCGTTTCATATGTCGAAGGTACACATATTTCGTTTTTTCGTTTTCAGCATATCATTTTTTGGCATACCATTTGTTTTTAAAGTCTTATAACAAATAAAAATGCACGCGTATGAAAACAAGTAAAATCATTTTTGCTGTATTTGCCTGTCTTTTTTTCGTTGGGCGCACATTTGCCCAACAGATTGGTTATGACAGTGTGAAAGAATTGGACAAGCGGCTGGTTGAATTTACTGCAGTTCTTGAAATGCAAGTCAACCGCATGGAGGGAAGCAATTTGAAAAAAACCGCAAGGGCCGCTGCCAAGGTGTTGAAGCATGAAACCAAAAAGGTGCTTAGAAAGATAGAAACCGAGTATCCGGCGGATGACAATTATGTATTGAATGCCGTGTTTGATAACGCTCTGGCTCAGGACATCCAATCGTTTGCTCCTGCCACTGCCAGCTTTTTGAGAACCCGGGCCACCATAACCTTGATTGAAGGAGGGGAGCGGGAAATAGCTGCACGTCCTGAATATTATCGGGTTTTGATAAATATTAAAAAGTTCAGCGGACGATTGAACAATTCAACAGGGTTCAGGCAAGTGAAATTGTACACGGAAATGCTGAAAATAGAACATCGAAATTTGAAAGAGTTAATGCAATAAGGAGATAATAAAAAAAGGGAAGAGAATCTTCCGTTTTTTGTTTTTTCATGGTTTTGCCCCCATGATTTTTATGCGGTTACAGAAAAAGTCAATCAGGCGTGAAGTAGCAGGTCTGCCGAAGTAAATTCGGGAGTCAACATAAATTTTGGCATAATGAATTGACTATTTGTTTCCAAGGAAATCGGCATAAATAAATCGGCATTTTTCTCATCCGATTTTATTTGTACTGACGTATTCGTGTTTGTGAGATCATGTTCATACGTTGACACGGATTTGAAGAATGCCGGCAAATATCCGTTGTTGAAAATCGTTTCAATCGTATGCTCTATTTCGCCGTAATCCGGCAAAAAGCTGTTCGTTTCATCACGCCCATCTGCACGAAGATTGACGTTTATCACATTTCTACTATAACTGATTTTTTCAATGAGATGAACGAATTTATGTTCTTTTTTACCCGGTTTAACCCAAAAAAAACCACCGATTTTTACGCTGTTTTTCAGATTATATCTTAGCTCATTTTCCATTGTTTTTTCCAGCCGAAATTTGCAAGGGGTAACCCATGAAAACAGGCTGATTTTATCTCTCATTTCAGCGCGTAAAAAGCCCATGGTTTTGCAGATGGAAATAACTTCGTTTATATCGGCAGCGAAGATTTTTTGTTATAAACAGAGGGGAGAACCATCATGGACTTGGCGAAAATCACTTTTTTTCGTCTCGCAGGGATATGTTCAATTCCGTCAATTGTTCTTCAGAAATGGCAGACGGGCTGTCAATCATCACATCGCGTCCCGCATTGTTTTTGGGGAATGCTATAAAATCGCGGATCACTTCGGCCCCGCCGAACAGGGAACAAAGCCGGTCAAAACCGAAGGCAATGCCGCCATGCGGAGGAGCGCCGTATTCAAATGCATTCATGAGAAACCCGAATTGGCGTCGGGCTTCTTCTTCACTGAATCCCAATAAGCGGAACATACGCATCTGCAAATCCCGGTCGAATATCCGGATGGAACCGCCGCCTACTTCCACACCATTGATGACCATATCGTAGGCATTGGCCCGCACCGCCCCGGGGTCGGTATCCAACAGATGGATATCTTCCGGTTTGGGCGAGGTAAACGGGTGGTGCATGGCATGATAACGTCCGCTTTCTTCATCAAATTCCAGTAGGGGAAAATCCACCACCCAGTGGCAGGAGAACGTGTCTTTGGAACGCAGGCCAAGTCGGTTGCCCATTTCTAGGCGGAGTTCATTGAGCTGCTTACGCACCTTGTTCGTTTCACCTGCCAGAATAAGCATCAGGTCGCCGGGTTTTGCCCCGAAAACTTCGGCCCAGGCTCTCAGGTCATTTTCGTTATAAAATTTATCCACGCTTGATTTGAGGGTGCCGTCGGTGTTATATCGTGCATACACCAACCCCGATGCGCCTATCTGCGGACGTTTTACGAAGTCCGTAAGCTCGTCGAGTTGTTTGCGTGTGAATTCGGCGGCACCTTCTGCACAAATGCCTACCACCAATTCGGCATCATCAAATACCTTAAACCCTTTGTTTTTAACGAGCGTATTCAGTTCGGTAAACTTCATGCCGAATCGGATGTCGGGTTTATCGGAACCGTAATTCCTGATGGCATCCGCATAAGACATGCGCGTCATGGGGGGAATCTCGATGTTTTTTACCGTTTTGAACAGGTGGCGCACCAGGCCTTCGAATGTGTTTAAAATATCTTCCTGTTTTACGAAACTCATTTCGCAGTCTATCTGGGTAAATTCGGGCTGCCGGTCTGCACGCAGGTCTTCATCCCGGAAACACTTCACGATTTGGTAGTATTTATCGAAACCCGACACCATAAGCAGCTGCTTAAAGGTTTGGGGCGACTGGGGAAGTGCATAAAATTCGCCGGGGTTCATACGTGAAGGCACCACAAAGTCGCGTGCGCCTTCGGGCGTGGATTTGATGAGCACGGGTGTTTCCACCTCGATAAATTGCAAAGAATCTAAATAACGGCGGGTTTCAGAGCCCATTCGGTGACGCAGTTCCAGGTTTTTCCGAACCGCTTCGCGGCGCAGATCCAGATAACGGTACTTCATTCGGAGTTCATCGCCTCCGTCGGTTTCGTCCTCCAGCGTGAAGGGAGGGGTGATGGATTTGTTGAGGATGTGGAATGTGGTTGCTTCAATTTCTATTTCACCCGTAGGCATCTGACGGTTTTTGCTTTCGCGTTCTTTTACCGTGCCGGTAACCTGAATCACAAATTCGCGTCCCAGTTTGCGAGCTTCTGTGCAGAGTGCGGCATCGGTCTCCAGGTTAAAGGCCAATTGGGTAATGCCGTATCGATCGCGCAGATCGATAAACGTGAGTCCGCCCAGATCCCGGCTTTTTTTTACCCAGCCGGCCAGAGTTACGATTTTGCCTGCATCACTGAGGCGTAGTTCGCCGCAGGTGTGTGAACGAAACATAGTAAGTACAAATTGATTGCTGCAAAAATAGCCGGAAAGGGCCTAAGGGCGAAAAAAATATGCGGTTTGGCTACAGTTTATCGAAAATACCCAGCGCAACAAGCGCCACAAAGTAGATTACGGTAAAAACCAACGGGACTCCCACACCGAAAATAATTACCAGCGTAATTACCTTTTTATTGCGCGCCTCTTCCTTTGCTTTTTCATTCAGGAAATAAGCTTCAAAAGCTTCGCGTTCTTTTCGTTTTTTTTCTTCTTCTCCTGATACGTTTTCCGTGTTTTCCATTCGTAATTTAAATTAGAAAATCAGGAACCGGGACATGCACCTTTTAATGATGATGACCGCCTTCCCCGTGCACATGACCATGAGCAATTTCCTCTTCAGATGCGGGCCGCACACCCGTGATGATTCCGGAAAAGTGAAGGTCTTTGCCGGCCATGGGATGATTGAAATCAATTTTTACCGTTTCCAGCCCACGGCTCAGAACGATTCCCTGGAGCAGGCGGTTTTCATCGTCGCGCAGGCGCACGGTGCCTCCAACGGTGAGCATGTCTTCGGCCAATTGGCCGTTCACCATAAAAATGTCAATGGGAACTTCCACGACTGCTTCAGCATCCAAAGGTCCGTAGGCGTCCATGTGAAGTAATGTAAATTCGTAGGCATCGCCTTGTGATTTTCCCGAGAGGTGTTCCTCAAATTTGGGTAAAAGCTGTCCGGCGCCATACAGAAAAACCAGTGGTTGATCTGCTTCTACCTGTTGAATGATTTCCTTGTTTTCTCCCGCTTCGCGGAGGGTGTAGGTGATAGACACTACTTTGTTTTGACCGATTTGCATGATGTGTTTTTTGTCCGACTTGCGGGATTTTACATAATGTAAGCCGGACTCTGCATGTAGACGCGAAATACGATTTACGGCATCAAATATAGCTATTTCCCGAAGATAGAATATAGAACAGAAGTACTTGTAAAAACAGAGCTTTCCCGAATTGTGTATCGGTTTTCAGCGTTCACTTTGTTTCATGATTTCCAGCAACAGCCGTTCTGGAGAGGTGTCGGCTCCGTCCATACGCATGTATCCGCCGGCTCCTTTTGTCGCCATTTTTTCCATGCTTTTCAGAGCTTCGGCATCGCGTCCGAAAGCCATTACGCCCAATTTGATGTTTTTTTCCAGATAGTCCCGGATGATACTCTGAATGTCCATTCCGTGCTCATCGGTTTGTGGAAATTCGCCGTCTGTGGCGATGATAACCGAGTTGTTGCCACCGGGGATGAAATTTTTTTCAGCGAGCTCATAGGCAAAGCGCAAGCCCCGTATTCCGTAAGTGGCCCCGGCTGCCGATAGGGAATGAATGATGCCGTTGAGCGTGTCTTTTTGGTTCCCGGGAATGCCTTTTATGCGCAAAACAGGTATGGTAGAGAAGGTAATTATGCTCACTCTGTCAGCTTCGCGCAGGGCTGCGGTTAGTTGAATCATGGCTTTTTTCAGCAGCTCCATGCGGCCCAGAATGCGCATCGAAGAGGAAACATCCAACACGAAAACCAGGTTGTTGGGTTTAAATTTTTCCAACGGCATGATGGAAGAGCCGCCTGTTTCGGTTTTCGGTTTTGGCAGCGTGTCGGGGATAATTTGCGTGATTTGGGGCTGCGGTTCGGGGTCAGGCTCCGGCAGGGGCTCCGGAGCCGTGACCGTGGGTTTAGGTTTACGCAGGTAAAACCGAAAATCGTGTTCCCCCGGCAAAATCAGCAGCCCGCTGTCTATCGGAAAGTATTCTTCCGCTCTTACCGATATGGCATATTCGCCCGTTCTGTAGTTTTTGGTTACGGCATTTCCATTGCCGGGTATTTTAAAATCATCTGAATAGCCGCTATAGGAAAGCAGACTGAAACGCGCCCCGGGGACAGGTCGGTTCGTTTCCTGATCTAAGGCGATAAAGCGTTGCATAAAGGGAGGAGGCGGCCCTTGAAGCGCTTCCGTGGGACATGCCGTAAGGGCATCGGAGGCTATGGTTTTAATGTTTCCTTTTACGGTGATGCGAATCGGCTTTTCTGAAGTACTCAGAAACAAATCGGCCTGTTCGGTAAAGGCTCCCGAATGTGGCGTGTACAAGCGGAAAATAACAGTTGCCGTATCGCCGGGAGCCAGAAAGGTTTTCGGGTATTCGGCGGTTAGGTTGTTTGAACCGCTTATTTTTAGGATGGCAAGGGGACGGCTGCCTATATTCAGCACCTTCAATTCTGCGGGTTGGTTTTTCCACACATCAACCTGTCCATAGTCCAATGTATTCCCCGGCAATAACACGATAAACTGTCCGAATGAAACGAAGGAGAATCGATAAAACAGAAAAAGAAAGAAATACCGGTGCATACTTAAGTGAACGGAACGGCTGCTGAATTAGTATAACAGACCGTAATCAATTCTTGTCGCTCATCAGCAGGAATTGCCCGTAATAGTCGAATTCCATTCCATAAATGTCCTTGACGTATATTTTATACACATATACATCATTTTTCATGGGATTGCCTGCCTTGTTCTTTCCATCCCATCCCGGGCCGTCGGGATTTTGCGTGGAGTAAAGCATTTCGCCCCAGCGGTTGAAAATACTCATTTCGAAGGCCTTCATATTGGTGAGCAGTGGCATGAAGGTTTCATTGAGCAAATCGCCCTGAGGGGTAAAGGCCGTGGGTACATAAATGGTGGAAATACCCGTTACGATTACCGTTCCGAAGGCCGTGTCCGTGCACCCGTATTGGTTTACGATGTAAAGCGTCACGTCGTATTCCCCAGGCGTAGTGAACGTATATTGGGTATTTTGCTCGAAGGCAGAGTAAAGTGATTGAATCTGCCAAGTCCAGCTGACGGCATCATCGGAGGAATTATCGAAAAAGCTGACCAACGGATTGTTGATGGAGGGATTTGCCGGGGCATAATACAGGCCTGCGTCTGGTTTTGGCCTTACGGTGATCGATTTGGTGATGGAATCCGTGCACCCATAGGAATTGTTGGCAATGAGCGTTATGTTATAATCGCCGTCTGAATCATATACCCCTGCCGGATTCACCTGAGAGCTTGTTTCGCCGTTTCCGAGATTCCAGGAATATCCGGTGATTTGTCCCGAAACATTTTGGGTAGAGTTGGTAAAAAGTACAATGGCCGGTTCGCACCAGTTGGCCGAGTTGAAGGTGAAATCGGGAACAGGTGGATAATAAGTTTCAATTTCCAAGTTATCGGAAACCGTATTTCCACAACTGTCTGTAACCGTAACCGCGTACAGGGTGGTTACCTGGGGCTGTACGCTGATGTTCTGGGTGTTCTGTCCTGAACTCCAGCTCCAGGCATAGGGTGGTGTTCCGCCGGAATTTACCGGTTGAAGATTTTGGAGCAAAATGGGACAACCCGTTGAGATATCATTACCCGCATTGAGCGTTTGGGGATTAATGTTGAGAATGGTGATGACGGTGCTGTCGAAAACAATGGTTCCGTTGCAGAGCGTATCCGCTGTCATTATGATGACGGTTTCCGGACCTTCCGTGAGGGCATCCCAAACGGGAGTCAGCGTAAGCGTTGTCGTGTTTTGATTGATCCCGAAAGAGAAGGTGGGTGGCAGGGAATAATCAGTGACGACGGTAGCCGAGCCTGCGGTGAAAACCGGGTAGGTTCTTGCCTGATTCAACAATTCCTGCCGTGTAATGGTAACGGTGACCGTCCCGCACTCTTCGTTAACCGCGGGGGAAGAGGCCGAAATATCGAAATAAGCGGTGGGGGCATTCAGTACGTTTGCCTGAAGCGTGTCGTAGGCCGTATTGTTGCAATTGTCATTTACCTCTAAAATGAACGTTTCCGGTGTGGTAAGGATGTAATTGGTGATTTGAGGTGTGGTAAACTGTCCGTTGTTCCAGCTGTAGGTGTATGGGGGGAGTCCGCCCGTTACCACGGATGGAATGTTCAGCGTATCGCAGGAGAGCAGATCCGGGCCTATATCCACGTTCAGCGTATCTACATTTATGAGCTGCAGCGTAATTGAAGAGGAAATGGTGCCGCCCGTGGCGCAGACGGTATCCGTTATGGTGATGGTGACGAACGTATTCTGGTTAGATCCCGGATTGTTCAGAGTGTTCAGGGTAAAGGTTTGTGTGGAGTCGCCGGGGGGAAAGGTAAGGGATTGTGGGACTCCGGTGTAATCTATCCCATTTTGTGCCGTACCCGAAATCTGTAGCGTGTAGGTTTGACTGTCTTCCAACCCGTAGTTTCTGAATACTTCAATATCCGCGAAACTGCAACCTTCAAAGAGAACAGTGTCTACCCCTCCAATGCTGGCATCTGGGTTAATGGTTACTACGGGAGAAATAAAGCTGTTGGCTTCCAAAAACACGGCCGAATTGAGCGCTCCGTCCAACACGTCTCCCACGGCAAGGGTGATGGTGTAGGTGGAGCAGGGAACCACGGCGGCCACGGCCGTAAGCGGAGTAGTAAATCCGTTGATGTTTACCGTGCCCTGGTTGGGGCTGTAATTATTGACAAAATATTGTGAGTTACACGGACAGGGGCCTCCGCCGGAAGGGGGTGAGCAGGTGCCTCCCGTATTTCCCGCATTTACGTTGTTGATGGTAACGGGTGTGTTCGTCCCGGGAAGCAGGGCAATGTTGGTGTTGGTGTAGTTTCCTCCTGCGGGATTCGGCCCGGAGAGAAAGAAAGCAAACACGTCGTTAAATCCGCTGCATACGTAATTCGGGTATTCGTTTGACGCAAATACATACCTGAATTTGATTGTGTCTGAAACGGGAGTGAAAGAGAAGGTAACCTGCGCGGCGTTATTGGTGTTGCCGAATCCCAAACCGTTCAGCAGGGTGCTTCCCGGAGAACCGGCGCCGCCTAAAACTGCCGGGGGTGCGAATCCGCCGGGTGCCACAATCGTTGCCGTGCTCAGCAACATTCCGGAAGCAAAGCCGATATTTGAGTTAGCACCGTTGAATGTGCCGAATTGAATGGCGTTTCCTTGAGAACCAATGAATGTGTATGGCACATTGCCTCCAATAAGCACATTCAGTGCCTGTTGCGGCGTAGCGGTTGCCACGGTAATCTGTCCAAGTGCCGTTTTTCCACAAAAAATCAAAACCAGAGCCGCTGCAAACTTTTTCATTACCCTAAATTTTGGTTTTTTAAAAGCCGGTTAACAGAATCAAAACTAAAACTTTGACTTGATTTTCACAAATTTTCACAATTATTTTTTAAGCCGCCGCGAAATAATTTTGGCATAAAGCGGCTTTCTGTATACGAATTGTAGCCAAATGCCCGGCGGCAGAAACCACTTAGCGATACCATTCGAAAAGGAGCATTCCACTTCGTCACGGATTTCGGTTCCGTAAGATTTACGTATCAGCCGGTGTTTGTGTTTCCATGTTTTTATTCCAAAGGGAAGTTCAAGCCCTTCATCGGTGAAATAAATTTCTGCCTCATTTTCCTGATATTCACTTATGATTCCCTTCCAGTCTCTTAGGCCGAAAGGAGTAGTTAGCCGGAAATGAATTTTTGTGCCGGGGGCATATCCGCCGTAAGACACTAAATCCGGTTTCATCATGGGTGGGCTTAATGCACGCAGCAGATCGAAATCGAAAATCTGTATTATTTCTTCCGGTGAATGGCCTTTAACCCGGGTACTCATCTGGAATTTCATGATATGGCTTTTTTTGATGCAGGTTATATAACTTTACGGGGTGCAAAATAGTTTTACCGCGCGGGTTTTTATTTCGGCCGGAAGTAATTCCGGAAATCGGCTGTATTATCTCCGCGAGGCTTTGCATAAAATGGAAGGGGAGGGGTTGAGCATTGGGGAAATATCCTCCGTGTATGAATCAGAGCCCTGGGGGTTTGAAGATCCCGTGCATTTTTTGAACATGTGCTTTTCTTGTTTTACCTCATGGAATCCGCCGGCCTTGATGAAGCACTTGCTGGATGTGGAGGAGGCTATGGGAAGAATCCGGGATAATCAGTCTGGATATCGGTCACGTACCCTGGATTTGGACATTCTCTTCTGGGATGATCTCCACATTTATTCCTCTGATTTGCAGATTCCTCATCCGCGTGCACATTTGCGCCGTTTTGTATTGGCTCCCATGGCCGAAATTGCTCCCGGTTTTATCCACCCCGAATACCGAAAAAACATGGAATCGCTGTTGGCCGAATGTCCTGATCATGGAGAAATCAGACGGATTGGTCCCCTGTTTGAGTAATCAGTTTTAGCATATTTGCATTTATCAGTTCGGTTAAAAACCGAAGGTAAACCGCAGCGACCAGGGGGTGTTGTAAATGGTATTATTGCGGTCCCAAATGACGTTGTATAAAACAGCAACATTGGTAAAGGCACGCCGCCCAAAATTCTGCTGATAACCGGGGCCCAAATTGAAGGCATTGGCGATGTTGCGCACCCATTTCCCGTTGGCGTTGGAAAAGGACGTAGGATAGTTCATAAATTCATATTCCCCGTGCAGAAAAATACCTTTCCACACAAAAAATTGCTGAAAAAGACGTCCTCCGATGAGGTGATAGCCCTGTCCGAAATAATTGGTGTAAATGTAGTTGATGCCCACTCCCGCTCGATAACGTTCGGTCACTTTATACCCAACGATGGGAGCAATGTTTACGTAGGTTACCTGCCCTATCTGTAGACCAAGGTTTCCACCGAAAAAAAACCGGTCGATGACTTTTTCTTTTCTCACGGGCGGCGCAGCGTCCGGTCCGAAGGGATTCGGTTCTTGGGCCCTTCCCGGCATGGCCAAAAACCAAAGAAGCATCAAAAGCAATACATGTATTATGTTCCCTTTCATCTGCGCAAAGTTGCGAAAACAACGGCAAGATAACGCATACCCGGGAATTTTAGTTTATTCCTTTTCGGGTTTACTTGTCGTGGTAATAATTGCGGGGCTATTTTCAAAGGAAAGTTCGCCATTTCCAAATACATTTATACTTTCGCAGATAAACCAAATTTTAGGCTTCCGCTTTATGATGCATTATCGCTTTTGGAACAACATGTTGGGATGGGTTACTTTTTTGGTGGCCTTTTTTACCTATTTCTTTACCATGGAGCCCACCACCAGTTTCTGGGATTGCGGGGAATTCATTGCATCGTCTTACAAACTGCAGGTAGGGCACCCTCCCGGCGCTCCGCTGTTCCTGATGATCGGAAGATTATTTTCGCTTATGGCGGGTGGCGATGTTGCACAGGTGGCCTACTGGATTAATATGGTTTCGGTGGTTACCTCCGCCTTCACTATCGCATTTCTTTTTTGGACCATTACCATTTTGGCCCGAAAAATAGCCGCGCAGGCTCACGGCACGGCCGACGGAGACAAACTCCCCCTAGGTACGCGCATCGCCGTTCTGGGCTCAGGACTTATCGGCGCACTTGCCTACACCTTTTCCGATACATTTTGGTTTTCGGCGGTTGAAGCCGAAGTTTATGCAGCGTCTTCTCTTTTTACGGCCGTTGTTTTTTGGGCCATGCTGCGCTGGGATGAAAGCGCCGATGAGCCCCATGCTGACCGCTGGCTAGTGCTCATCGCTTATCTGATGGGACTTTCCATCGGGGTGCACTTGCTGAACCTCCTTACCATTCCCGCGTTGGCGTTCATTTATTATTTCCGCCGGTACAAACCCACTTTAGTGGGATCAATCGGAACTCTTTTTCTTGGCGGGTTTTTCCTCGTTTTTGTGCAATATGGCATCATTCCCGGGTTGGTGGAAGGTGCCGGTGTTTTTGAACAACTTTTTACCGACACCTTCGGCCTGCCCTTTTACAGCGGGTTTGTGTTCTTTATTCTGGTGATTGCGGCATTTATCGGCTTGGGCCTTTGGTTTACCACAAACCGGCAGGCGCCCCTTTGGTTGTACATTTTTGCCACGGCGGTATTCTGGTTTATTCTTCAGGCGTCATTGCTGTGGGTTATTTTCGGCATGGCTCTTTTCGGAATCACGTTTGCCGTCACCAAAAACCGTTTTCTTTCTTTCCTGTGCGCCGTTACCCTCGTGCTGCCGGGATTGTTGCTTTGGTATGGAATTTACGGCGACAAGAGCAACGATAAATTTGCCGGACAGTCGCGACACAGCGAATACTCTACGTTAAACCTGGTTATTTCCTTTTTCGCGGTCATCCTGTTGGGTTATACATCTTATGCGATGATTATCATCCGCTCCAATGCGAATACACCCATGGATGAAAATAATCCGGCGGATGTGTTTTCCCTGTTGGCCTATCTGAACCGTGAACAGTATGGCTCCCAGCCACTTTTTTACGGCCCGTATTATTACGCCAATCCCACGGGTTATGAAGACAAAGGTCCTATGATTACCCGTGCTTACACGATTTTGGATGAGCGAGGAAAACAGGTCAATTTTTTCACTGAAAAATTTGAAGCGGATAATTTCATCCGCCTTTCGGAAAAGGAAGGAAAAAAATACAAAATCGGGTATAGCTATCTGGAAACCGACCGTAAAAAGGAGCCCACTTATGCTTCTTCCGAAAGCACGATTTTTCCGCGTATGTGGAGTCCGCAGGGGCAGCATGTGCGTGAGTATAAATATTGGGGAAAAATTAAACAGGGTGCCAAACCTACTTTCGGCAACAACCTGACCTTCTTTTTCCGCTACCACATCGTACACATGTACAACCGTTATTTCATGTGGAATTTCGTGGGCCGTCAGAACGATATGCAGGGCAACGGCGAGGCTGTTAATGGAAATTGGATCAGCGGCATTCCCTTCATCGATGAATTGGTTACGGGTGCACCGCAATCCAAGCTGCCTGAGGACAGGGCGAAAAACCCGGGAAGAAACCGCTATTATTTTCTTCCGCTTATTTTAGGTTTGATCGGTTTTGCCTATCAGATGATGCGTTCCAACCGCAGTTTCATCATCGTGTTCATGTTGTTTTTCCTTACGGGCTACGCCATTGTGCTCTACCTGAATCAAACTCCGCTTCAGCCCCGTGAGCGCGATTACGCCTATGCCGGATCCTTTTATGCGTTCTGTATCTGGATAGGTTTCGGTGTGTATGCCATCCATGAATTTTTGCAAAATGCGTTGGGCAAAAAGCTGTCTTCTTCACTTGCCGCAACCGGAGCCATCTTGGTAGCCATGTCGGTGCCGCTTATTTTGGCCTTTCAAAATTATGATGACCACAACAGAGGCGGTCGTTACACGGCCCGCGATTTTGCCAAAAACTACCTGAACAGCTGCGCACCCAACGCCATCATTTTCACCAACGGTGATAATGACACGTTCCCCTTGTGGTATGCGCAGGAGGTGGAAGGTATTCGTACCGACGTGCGCGTGGTGAACCTGAGTCTGTTGAATACCGATTGGTATATTGATCAGATGAAGCGCGCGGCTTACGACGGCCCGGGAGTGCCTTTCGGGATGCGCCAGGATCAGTATTTGGGTTCTAAACGCGATCAGGTATTGTTTGACCGGGAGAACGCTCAATATTATACCATCAAAGAACATTTTAATTGGCTTTTGAATGCGGAAGGTCGCAATATGGCCGATGTGGGCCGTGGTCAGAAGTTGTATTATTTCCGTTCCAACAAGTTTATCATTCCCGTGGACAGCGCGAAAGTGGTGTCCAACGGTACCGTTCCTAAGGGTTTGGAAAGCCGCGTGGAGAAAGAAATCCGCATAGAAATAGACCGCCCCTATGTACTCAAAAGTGACCTGATGATTCTTTCACTCCTGAATAATTTCAATTGGGATCGCCCGGTATACTTTGCCATTACGGTGGGCGAAGATTTCATGGGTCTTGAGGATTATTTTCAGTTGGAAGGAATGGCCTACCGTTTCGTGCCTTTCAAAGCGAATTCGCACGATCGGCAGCCGGGAGAGATCAACTCGGAAATCATGTATGACAACGTGATGAATAAGTTTGCCTGGGGCAACATGAACGATCCTAAGGTGTATCTGGACGAAACCAATATGCGGATGACCTTTAATTTCCGCAACAGCTTTGT
>CAYYRB010000032.1:15746-24058 GCA_964473995.1 uncultured Candidatus Competibacteraceae bacterium
AGATACCACGGGAAATTGAGGGTGGGGCAATGAGGGCAAACCCCGAATGGAAAGACACAGATACGACGTGGCCGGGAGGGATTATGTTTGTCCTTTTGGCTATGCTTGTATCTGCGTATAGCGCCGGTCTCTTTCCTGATGTGATGGAAATTGATGCCGCGCAATATGCGTCCATCAGTGCCGAAATGGCGAGAACAGGAGAATACCTGCAGGTAAAACACCGACACGAAAATTATTTGGACAAGCCGCCCCTGCTTTTTTGGCTTTCATCTATTTCCGTAAGCCTTTTCGGAAATCAGTCCTGGGTGTATAAACTTCCTTCTTTATTGGCCACCTTCTTGGGGTTATGGTCACTTTTTCGTCTGGCACTGATTTATTACTCCCGAAAAGTGGCCTGGAATGCGGTGTTTATTCTCGCTTCCTGTCAGGCTTGGTTTATGTTTAATCAGGATGTGCGCACCGATACCCTGCTGGCCGCTTTTGTTCTATTTTCCGTATGGCAGTTCGCTTCGTTTATAACATACGGAAGCCTTCTCGGCCTGATATTGGGCTCTGTGGGTTTGGGTTTGGCCATGCTGGCAAAGGGCCCCATTGCCGCTGTTGTGGTAGGTACGGCGATAGCAGCCCAGCTCATTTTTTCCCGAAATCGGAAGGCCGCTCTCACTCCGCTTTGGCTTTTGGCAGTTGTTATAACAGCCGCCGTTTTAGCGCCTATGACCTATGGTTTATACAAACAATATGGAATGAAGGGTCCGGCATTTTTCTTCTGGACTCAAAGTTTCGGGCGTATAACAGGCGAAAATGAATGGCGAAACGATGCTTCTTTTTTTTACTTTTTTCATACATTTCCCTGGGCTTTTCTTCCTTGGTTCCCCCTTGCTCTGCTGGCTCTTTGGGACAGTGGACGGCGGATGATTAAAAATCGATTTCATGCCTCCCGTTCCCTCCCCGAAGTGCTGTCTGTTTTTGGTTTTATATTGCCCTTTTTGGCGTTGTCACTATCGCATTATAAATTGCCCCATTACATATTTGTTACTTTTCCTTTTGCCGCATTATTCAGTGCCCGGTTTCTTTCTTCGGCCTTTACCAAGCCGGCACTGAGCCGATGGACAATCGGGCTTCTTATTGCGGGAATAACGGCATTGGCACTGATTGGCTGCCTGACTTCCCTGTTTGTTTTCAATGGGTTTTACACTTGGTTTGTTTTATTGTTCTTTTTTCTTCTTTCCTTGATGTTTTGTGTGTATTCGGGTCGAAAAAAAATCATGTCGGGAGAGTGGATTGTTATTGTAGGCATTTTGGTTGCCGCTTGGACAAACCTTCAGTTAAACCTTATTTTTTACCCGAAACTGATGAATTACCAACCCGGCAAAAATGCCGCCGATTTTTTGAATACAGCGCCGGCCGGTTCATTTTTTGCGTTATATGGCGTAAACGATCATCCGTTGGAGTTTTATTCCGACCGTATATTTCCGTATTATTTTTCTTCCGACGTGTCTACTTTTTTTGATGGGAATCAGCAAAATCGATACCTATATACAGATCGTGCGGGGTTGGAAGAGTTAAAGCGGATTGGTTATACCGTTACGATTATACGCGAATATCCCAGGCATCATCCTGCTTTGCTCTCGTTTTCTTTTTTGAATCCATCTACACGAAACAGCTCGTTGGATTATCGATATTGGGTGGCGGCAACGCCATCGTCGTGAACCTTTTTACGCCATACGTGTTTTTTTTGTTATGCAAATTTCCCAACCAAAACTCCGTTACACAAAAGCATTTTCTCTATTAGCCGTGGCTTGCGGATATGTGGTGAGTTATGCTCTTTCCGCATTTGCGCTGCAGAACATGTCCGAACTTTCGTGGCATCCTCTTTGGAAATTGTTTGCCGCCAATTTGGTTGGCATGTTTGTGTTGTTTGTTTTTGCCCGGCTTAGCCGGAACAGCAGTTTTTTTGATGCCTATTGGAGTGTGGCTCCTCCGCTTTTTTTAATTTATCTGATACCACTCGATGCCGAGCCGGGTTGGAATTTCAGACAGATTCTTGTTTTTACTGCCGTCTTAATTTGGGCCATCAGGCTTACATTGAACTGGGCCAGACATTGGGGAGGATTCTCCATGGAAGATTTTCGTTACATCGAATTAAAAAAGGGCGGAGGAATAAAAGGCTTTTTGGTTGATTTTTCTGCCATCCATTTTTTCCCCGCATTGATGGTGTTTGCCATTTGTCTTCCGCTGTATCCGGCGGTTACGGATTATACCGGGGATATAACCGTTTTTGATCTGCTGGCCTTTACCGTCGCACTGGCCGGTGTTATTTTGGAAACCGTGGCCGATGAACAGATGCATGCCTTTAAACGGCGCATCAAAAAGCCTTCTGAATTCATGCGTTCCGGAGTATGGGCCTACAGCCGCCATCCGAATTACTTCGGTGAATGGCTGTTCTGGGTAGGTGTTTTCTTTATGGGACTATCCGCAAATCCGGCCTATTATTGGACCGGTTTGGGGCTTGTTGTGTTGCTTTCCATGTTTTTGGGAGCCAGCATACCCATGATGGAAAAACGGATGTTGGAGAAACGCCCTGATTATGCCGGTTACAAGAAAAGGGTTTCCGCATTCATTCCCCTTCCGAACCGTTGATTTTACCGGCCTGAATAACGGATGCGGTAGATACAGTCTCCGTAATCATCACTTATCAAAATAGAGCCATCGGGCAAGCCCAAGATATCTACGGGCCTTCCCGATCGGGTTCCGTCGTTTTGCAGCCACCCTTCTGCGAAGGGCTCATAGCTTAATGCCTTATTTCCTTCAAGGGCCACGAACGTAATCCTGTAGCCGATAGGTGTGGTGCGGTTCCATGATCCGTGCTCGGCTATGAAAACGCCGTTGCGGTATTTGGCAGGGAATTGTGAGCCGGTGTAAAACATCATACCGAGCGGTGCGGTGTGTGGCCCCAGATTTTGCGCCGGAGCCCTGAAATCGGCGCAGTTTTTTTCTTTCCCGTATTCCGGATCTATAATGGTTCCGCCGTGGCAGTAGGGAAAGCCGAAATGTAATCCGCCTGAAGGTGCGTGATTCAGTTCGCAGGGAGGAATATCATCGCCCAGCCAGTCTCTTCCGTTATCGGTAAACCAAAGTTCTTTGGTGTCCGGATGCCAGGCAAAGCCTACGGAGTTGCGCACGCCGTGGGCAAAAACTTCGGGTTCAGAACCATCCAAATTCAGCCGCATGATGGAGGAGTAGCGTGGATCTTCTTTTTCGCATATGTTACAGGGTGCACCTACAGGAACGTACAATTTACCATCCGGGCCGATGTCGATAAACTTCCAACCGTGATGCTCATCGGATGGAAACGTATAGGGTAAAATTTCGGGTTCGGGCGCTTTCTCCGGATATGCCTCTATTTTGCGATAAATCAGGATGCGGGACACTTCGGAAACATAAAGGTCGCCTTTGTGATAGGCCACACCCGTGGGCATGTGAAGACCCGTAGCCAAGACGGTTATTTTATCTGCCTTTCCATCGCCGTTTTTGTCTTTTATGGAATAGAGTTTTCCCTCTTTGCGGGAGCCCGCATACACGGTTCCGTCAGCACCTAACGCCATGGCGCGCGCATTTTTTACGCCCTGAGCGTACACCGAAATGGTAAAACCTTCGGGAAGCTTTATTTGGGCGACCTGTTCTTCCGGATTTGTTTTTTCCGTTTTAATGGGTGGATTGATGCGGCATCCGTGGCTTGCCCCAATAATGGCGATGAGCAGCAGAGTGGAAATGGCATTCATGCGGTATCGTATTTAATGAGGCAAAGTAACTACTTTCTCGGACTTGGAATTTTGAGTCCATTCGGAATAATGGGTTCAGATGGATTTCAGTTTTTCCAGAACATGAAACACGGCAGGGCAATAGGCGGCGTTATTCAACGTGGTTTTGGGGTATTTAAAGAACGAATCCGAATCGGTGTAGGGGTATTTCCGGCAATCGCCCGGACGGTCTGCATAAATAGCGCATGCATTATTTGGTTCCAGAAACGGACAGGGAAGCGATTTGGCCACATAGTCTTCATCTTCATCCACCCGCAGGAACTTATCGATAAATTCTGTTTCTTTCATGCGTAGCTTTTTTGCGATGCGGCCGATGTCGCTGGCTTTAAAGCGGGGTCCGAGTGTTTTGCAGCAATTGGCGCATTCCAGGCAATCGATTCGCGAAAAAGCATCTTCATGCGCTTGCCGGAGTTTGTTGAGGGGTATTTTTTTTACTCCTTTTTCCAGCAGGGCTCTATGTTCCTTTCGTTTTTCGGAGGCTTTGGAGTGGAGTGTTCCTAAATGATTCATGGCTTTATGTTTATGAAAGCCGTCTCTCAAAAAGACGATATTTTATAATTAGAAAGTAAGAAAGGCCTAAGGTACTTTTTTTCATGAGTTCATGTTAATTTGTTTTTTTATACTTTTGCACCCTATATCGGTCAGGTCTAATCTATTTTTAAAAGAACAAGTCGGAAAAAAAGTTGATTAAGCACAAGTGCTTAATTCCTTGTTTTCAAATATGAGTTTATCCGTTGATGAAATTTAAGCATCTCAATCTTTTAATTTATTTATTTATGTTGCGCTTGATACAAAAGCAGGTTAGTGCGGTACTTATTCTCATTACATTTCTGTGTACGCATTATCAATTGTCTGCCAAAGGAACCGTCGGCATGTCCTCTGATGGAAAAGGAATTGAGTTCCGCCACGCAGCCGCGTTAATTGAAAACAATCCCTTTTTTGCGGGTTATTTTACCGGTAAGGTAAATTGTGAGTCAAATTACCAAGTGCCTATCGGCCAGGTAGCCAGAGATCAAAAACAGGTTTCTTTTAATGGACATGGAGCTCCTTTTTATCCCCGAAACGGGGAGGAATCCGTTACTGTTTATCTCTTTAATACACCGCAGAAGGGGGCGGGCAGCAGGAGTAAAGGTATTCTTCACGCTATAAGAGGTGTTTCTTTTTCTGTTGATTCAATGAAACTGTCTTTTGGTTCCTCTATTCCCAAAAATCGGTTTCTGAAAGAGGAAATATCCGGTATGCGGTATGACATTTATAAGGATGATTTATTGATTGATTCGGGCAAAGAGGAGGAATTGTATGAATTTAAATTTAATACTCCGGGAATTTATAAAGTGAAATTTAATCTGTCATCGCACCTCCATAAATCCGATGAATGTTCCCATCCTGCTATGCCTGAGGTTTTAGTTGTCAGTGTTGGTAAGGCGAAGATAAAATACGGGGTTGATCAGCTGGTTTTCCATTCTGAAATCTCGGCAGGTAGTCCGATTTCGGATCTTAGAATATCAATTCCCGTAAAGGTAGAGACTTACAATGATGAATTACACTTAATACCGAATACGTTCGTGGTTTCAGGGGTTGATGCCGAGATGACCGGTAAATTAATTTTAGATAATTACATGATTGGAACAGGCTCTTATATACTGCAATATAGTTTATCGGGCACTTTGAAGCGAGGGTCGTATGTTTCGTTCGATTTTGTTGATTTTGATCAACAAGTGCAACCCTTTTATGTACCATTCGAGATAAAATAAAGAAATTCAATTATATACCAGATGAGCACATTTTTACACACAAAAAATAAGGCCATTCAATATGGTTTTTATTGTTTGTTACTCCTGTTTCTTTCATCAGAAAATACGGCTTCCGCACAAATTTTAAATTGTGGTTTTTTACCGGGGGAGGGCTGCGGAAATACGGAATACGACAACAGTTTTTTAAAGGCCGATAATAATGCGGCAACAATTGAATATGACAATTATGTTTCAACCTTTCATTCCACGGTAGTGCGTACTTACGACGGATCTTTTTCCGTCTGGGGCGAACGCATGGCCAATAATGGAACCACTAATGTGTTGTCCCCCATTACGTTAAATTCCGCCAACTATCCCGCCCTCGGAACGGCAAAGCCTTACAAAGTAGCCGGCGGATCCAGATCTTCAAATACCCAACAGTTTTTTGTATTGGCTGAAAATGGTTTGTATGCCTGGGGAACAGAGGGAGTATGTATTAACGCTAATATAACATCGAGTACAACTTTTCAAAAAATTACCGTTAACGGAAATACCAATGGATTGCCCGCAGGTGTAAACCCCGTGAATGTGAAAATGATGGTGGCCAGCGCTTACACCGGACTAGGGGCTCTGATGATTTTGACTTGTGATGGCCGCGTTTTCGTATTATCCGATAATGCAACACTCAGAGGACAGGGTGGAGGAGGCAGCGGAACTGCCTGGTCACAGGTAACCACCTCTGCGGCCGGAAACCCTACTCTAAGCGGAGTAATCGCAATTCGCTACGCCGGAGAGATTGCCATGGCATTGAGGTCTGATGGAACGATATGGACCTGGGGTATAGATACTTATCTGGGAAATAATACGGCTGCTCAAACCCGGGACAGGGCAGCCCAAATGAATTTACCCAGCGCCGAAACAATAAAAATGATCGGTCTTAACTCCTCATTTAACGGTACGCCGGGAAACAGTTATTATGTGTTGATGACGAACGGGAATTTGTATGCCCTCGGAAATAATGAAATGAGACAACTCGGCGATTTTACCACCACAAATCGATTAAACTGGGTTCGTCCTAGGTATAACGCGGCTGCGCCGGGAGGTACGCCCATGGGCAATATTGCATGGATGAGCCCCTCCGAAAACGATGGCCGTCATAGCGCGGTTAATGTGATCAACCGCGATTCAATGATTTTTTGCTTTGGAGACAATAATACCGGTATGATAGGTAGGGGAGCTTCGGCAACCGCCGATCCGGGAATTCCGGGCGGTATAAACTCCTCAGTGGATAAAATTACTTCCGTTAAAACGGGTGGCCACACCACCATGATAACTGAAAAATGCAAAGTCAACTTCGGATATGTGGGACACCGGATTAATGGCAGTATGGGCAACGGCACAGCTGATAATGCTACGGAAACAGTTTATAACTATGCAACAGCATCGATACCCATATGTGGAACCGATGTTCCCGTTCTTTCCATTGTTCCGGCTATTTTAAGTGATTCCGGCAATTATTGTGTAGGTATTCCGTATGATGTTTTTGTAGATCCTCCCGGAGGTGTATTGAGTATCCAATCCGGCAATGCCAGCTTGACGGGCAATACAGTATCGGGGTATGTTTTAACATTAAACAATACCAATACCGTTACCCTGAGTTATCAACTCGGTGCCAACGATTGTGGTCAGATTCCTCCACCTATTACGTTAGACATTTCAGCCGTAAACTGCGATGCTGATTTGCAGGTGCAAAAAACAGTTCTACCGACGAGCCCTACTGTTGGTGACACGGTTACTTTTACGATAGCGGTAGTAAATAATGGTCCAAATAGCGCTTCAAATGTTGAAATTATTGAGGCTTTACCTACAGGTTATGCGTTGGTTAGTTTCAATGCTTCTACGGGTTCATATAATTCAAGTTCAGGTTTATGGTCTATAGCATCTTTGGCTAATGGAGCCTCCGCACAATTGCAAATTTTTGCTCAGGTTTTGGCATCGGGCAATTATTTGAATACCGCTTTGGTAAATGCGATAGAAAATGATCCTGACACTACGGATAATTTATCGTCAGTAACGATAACTCCTGTAAGTCTGATTATTGCCAATGCGGACAGTTATGGTCCATTTGAAAGTTTGGATGGCGGTACCACTCCGAGTGTGCTTGCTAACGACCAATTGAACGGTAATCAGCCAAATCTGACAACCGTTTCATTAACTGTTATCTCCCAGAGCCCGGAACTTACACTTAATCCGGATGGATCCATAACAGTGGGTTCAGCTACACCGGCGGGTACATACACGATTAACTATCAAATTTGCGAGTTATCAGATCCATCGAACTGTGATCAGGCCGTTGCTTCGGTATTAGTCGTTCCTTCCCCAATCATTGCGGTTAATGATACCTATTCGGGTATTAACGGCTTTGCCGGAAATTCGAATGCGGGCAATGCATATGCCAATGACTCTCTGAACGGCTCACCGTTGAGTGTTTCAGCCATTACGGGTACAATTTTAACTCCCGCCGCACCACTTACTGCAGGGGCAAATGTTCCTGCCATGAATCCGGTAACAGGAGTTGTCAGCATTCCGGCCGGAACACCCGCAGGTACCTATGTCATAACGTATCAGATTTGTGAGAACCTCAATTCCACAAACTGTGACAATGCGACCATCACGGTAACGGTTGTCGCGGCTGTAATTAACGCGGTTAATGATACCTATTCGGGTATTAACGGCTTTGCCGGAAATTCGAATGCGG
>CAYYRB010000032.1:24158-24944 GCA_964473995.1 uncultured Candidatus Competibacteraceae bacterium
TTTGTGAGAACCTCAATTCCACAAACTGTGACAATGCGACCATCACGGTAACGGTAGATGCTGCCGATATTGTGGCTAATAACGATATAACCCTTGCCGTACCCGGGAACCAAGGTAATGCCAACGTAGGTAATGTGGTTAATAATGATGAGCTGAACAATACAACTTTGGCCTCTGGAGACGTCGGCGCGTTGATTTTTGTTAATGGGTCCTCTGATATAACAGGCAACGTCTCTGTGGATAGTTCCGGCGTTATTGCCGTTGCACCGGGAACGGCAGCCGGGGTTTATCTAATTCCGTACACGATTTGTGAAGTTTTGAACCCGACAAACTGTGATAATGCAGTAGTTACGGTTACTGTTATTGCTGAGCCCGACACGGTCAATATAACCATAAACGAGGACACGGTAACGCCGGTATTCTGCACCACGGCTAACGTCAACTTGTTAGATCCGGTTTCATCGGTCACTGTTTGTAGTTCTCCGGTTAACGGATCCCTCGTTACGGCTATAGGCGATACTTGTTTTACATATACGCCAAGCCCTAATTGGAATGGTACTGAGGAGATTTGTGTATTAATCTGTTCAAGCACGGGATTCTGCGATACGGTAATCTATAATATTACTGTTACTCCGGTGAATGATCCTCCGGTGGCGGTTAACGACTTTTACACCACGCCGGAAGACACGCCCGTGAGCGGAAACGTGAATACGAACGACAGCGACGTGGACGGACCGGTAGCGGTATACACGCCTGTTCCGGGCAGCGGTCCCGCGAACGGCACGC
>CAYYRB010000033.1:0-17760 GCA_964473995.1 uncultured Candidatus Competibacteraceae bacterium
TTGATTCTTTTTTCATCAAGGAAAAAAGAATGCCCCGCGGCGAGCGTTAAAAAAATGCTGTTCCAAATTTGGCGGCGCAAGACGCCGTTCCGGATTTGCCGGAGCATGTCTGTAATCCGGAACCACCTGATTAAGGATTTGTAATCTTTTTTTATTGCCACTTACTCAGACCTGTCAAAACAAAAAAGCCACCCCTTTCGGAGTGGCTTTGTATGCATTTGTGAACTGCTTTATTACATCATGCCGTCCATTCCGCCGGGCATGGCAGGCATGGCCGGTTTCTCTTCGGGCTTGTCGGCCAACACACAATCGGTGGTGAGCAACATACCCGCAATGGAGGCGGCATTTTCCAACGCCACACGGGCCACTTTGGTAGGATCGATCACACCGGCGGCAAACAGATGCTCATACTTCTCGGTACGGGCATTGAATCCGAAATCGTCGGTGCCTTCTTTTACCTTCTGCACGATGATGGAACCTTCCAGTCCGGCATTGGCCACAATCTGGCGAAGAGGCTCCTCAATGGCGCGCTTCACGATGTTGATTCCAAAATTCTCGTCTTCGTTATCGCCGGTGAATGCTTCCAACGCGCCTGAGGCACGCACGAAAGCCACTCCCCCGCCCGGGATGATTCCTTCCTCTACGGCGGCGCGGGTAGCATGCAATGCATCATCCACACGATCTTTCTTCTCTTTCATTTCCACTTCGGTGGCGGCACCTACGTACAACACGGCCACTCCGCCGGAAAGCTTGGCCAGACGCTCCTGCAATTTCTCTTTGTCGTAATCGCTGGTGGTGGTTTCGATTTGGGCCTTAATTTGACCGATGCGGGCTTTGATGTCGTCGGAACTTCCGGAACCGTTCACGATTACGGTGTTGTCCTTATCAATCGTCACTTTCTCGGCCTGTCCGAGGAAAGAAATGTCGGCGTTCTCAAGTTTGTAGCCGCGCTCTTCGCTGATTACGGTACCGCCGGTAAGAATGGCGATATCTTCCAACATGGCCTTGCGGCGATCTCCGAATCCTGGCGCTTTAACGGCGGCAATTTTCAGAGAACCACGCAGACGGTTCACCACGAGGGTGGCTAACGCTTCACTGTCCACATCTTCAGCAATGATCACGAGCGGACGGTTGGTCTGAATCTGCTTCTCCAACAAAGGAAGCAATTCCTTCATGGAAGAGATTTTCTTGTCGTAAATGAGCAGGTACGGATTGTCGAGCTCTGCGTTCATTTTATCGGCGTTGGTCACAAAGTACGGAGAGATGTATCCCCGATCAAATTGCATACCCTCAACCACGTCCACATAGGTGTCGGTTCCTTTGGCTTCTTCTACGGTAATAACGCCTTCTTTGCCTACTTTCTGCATGGCCTCGGCAATGAGCTTGCCGATATTGTTGTCGTTATTGGCAGAGATGGAAGCCACCTGCTCAATTTTTTGGTTGTCGTTTCCTACTTCGCGGCTCAAATTCTTGAGGGCTTCCACCACTTTGGCAGTGGCTTTATCAATTCCGCGTTTCAAATCCATGGGATTGGCTCCCGCCGTTACGTGTTTCAAACCGGCACTTACGATGGCCTGTGCGAGTACGGTGGCGGTGGTGGTTCCGTCTCCGGCTACATCAGCCGTTTTGGAAGCCACTTCTTTCAGCATCTGGGCACCCATGTTTTCTATGGAATCGGTGAGCGTAATTTCTTTTGCTACGGTTACTCCGTCTTTGGTAACGGCCGGCGCACCGAATTTTTTATCAATGATCACGTTGCGGCCCTGAGGACCCAAGGTTACTTTTACGGCGTTAGCCAATTGATCCACTCCGCGCTTCAGGCGATCGCGGGCATCTACATCGAAAATGATTTCTTTAGCCATGATTCTTAATTTATTAATCGTTAATTAGGTTTCTGATGATGAATTATACTACGGCGAAAATATCGGACTCACGCATGATGAGGTAATCCTTACCGTCAATCTGCACTTCTGTTCCGGAGTATTTTCCGTACAACACGGCGTCGCCCACTTTCAAGGTCATGGGTTCATCTTTTTTTCCATTGCCTACGGCAACTACGGTTCCGCGCTGGGGTTTTTCTTTGGCGGTGTCGGGGATGATAATTCCCGATGCGGTTTTGGTTTCAGCCTCGGCGGGCAGAACCACCACGCGGTCGGCAAGCGGCTTAATGTTCACTTCTGACATAGTATTACAACATTTAAAGGTTTAACAAAATTTCAACCACCTCAAGCATAAGGTATGCCAAGTTCCACCAAATCCTCCTGCTCTGCCATTTTTTCGCAAAGGATGCTCCCGTGTGTAGGAATATCTGCCTTTTTTGCAGAAAATAAGAACGTCATGGGCCAGGCCACCGCCAAAAATGGCAAAATCCATGCGGCAGGGCGGAACATCCAGAACCTGCAAAAAATAAAAAAGCCGCCCCTTAATGGGACGGCCTTTCTCAATCAATAATATCAGAGATTAACGAATCACGAGGCGTAAGTTCTGCACTTTAGCGCCTTCTGTGATTTTCAATACATACATACCGGAAGCCAGATGAGTCAAATCAACTGTTTTGGTTGCTCCTTCGGCCATCGTAACGGCATTTTCGGCATACACCACTTTTCCTGTGATGTCCATCACGCTCAGGGTAGCCATACTCATACTGTTACTGGTTTTGATTTGAATCATGCCCTGAGAAGGGTTGGGGAACACGGATAGTCCGCCGCCACTCAGCTCTTCGTTACCTGCATCGCTGTAAACCGTTACGGTTACGGGCACCATGGGACTTTCGCAGGTGATGGAACCGGTTTGCACTTCCCAGTCGTAGAAATAATAGTAAAGTCCTGACCCTTCGCTGCTGGTGGTGATAGATACCAGGCCCGCCAAGTCATACGGATAAGCCACACCGTTTCCGTTACTTCTTCTGAGGCGGGGAGATGCAAAGCCCAGATTGGCCGTGTTGGTATCGGCATTGGTTCCGATGGTGTACACACCGGGAGCCAAATTAAAGTTCAGATCGATGCGCGTACCATTGGTGTTTTCTACGGGTATGTTTACCAAAGCGGAGGCAACCACGTTGTTTGAACCATCTTTAACTTCAATCAGACGCTCGCCCTGCGTATCGGTGTACACCTTTACAGACGCAAGAGTAATGTCATCCAACACCTCAAACGAAGTGGTAGCGTTGGTGGCATTAGAACCGCTGAATTGGCTCGTTCCGGAATGGTCTGTCTGCCCTACATTAAATACCTGTCCGGGATATTCAGATGTAGACTGCATGTAGTAGGTGGTGGTGGCAGTTAACACAGGCGTGGTAAAGCTGTTTCCGGAAGCGAGTGCATTGGCCTGCACGGGAGCTGGATACCAAACCACGTTATTGCCGGTGGCCGTAAGTGTTACGGAACCGGAATTCAAAATGGAAGCATCTTGTGCCGTAGGGGAAGGATTAGCCAACACTTCCACATCAAAGGGTGCGGAGGTAAACTCCTGACAAAAGCCCATCACGGTGAGAGTATAACTTCCCGATTGAGTAATCTCGGTCGTTTGTCCCTGCGCCCCGTTCGACCAGTCATAAGAGGACATTCCTTCAGGCCCTTGCAAGGTTACGCTTCCGCCTTCGCAGAATTTGGCATCACCGAGAGCTTGGATGGTAGGCGTTTGGTCAGGGCTCACCTCGATAGTCACGATAGGTGAATACGAAAAACAATTTCCGGATTTCACCTGTACGCTGTACTCACCGGTAGCTCCCACTTGAATGGATTGGGTAGTGGCACCGTTAGACCATAAATAGGTATAACCCGCACCTGTAGGGGCAGAAAGCGTTACGGTCTGTCCTGCGCACAGATACGGAGAACCTACAAAAGAAACCTCAGAAACGGGCGAAACACACTGATTTTCGATTACATGGTAAAATTGATTTACCGCCTGCTCAGTCAACTTGGTTACAATACCTGAAGGCCATTTGATGATAGCCGAATCAATTTCGGTTGCGGTTCCTAAACCAAAATGTAGCGAAAAGGTGTTGCAATTTCCATAACTCTCACCGGCACGCACTTCCCTGGTCTGCATGCCCCAAGCTCCGTAAAGAAAGATACGGGCGCCGATGGCATCCCGATTACTTACGGTTCCTTGCAGATTGTACACCACAAAATTGTTTTCATTTTGGGTGGAATTAAGGAAAAGAATATCATCAATCGAGGAAGAAGGTGACGTGTATCCGGTAGCGTAACCGGCATAAATATCCTGCAGACCATCATGATTCAGGTCACCGATACCGAAGGATTGGATGGCATTATTACTGGGGAAAGCCGTTGTCATGGGGGAAAAGGTATTGTTACCATTATTTCGGAAAAGACGTGCGGAAGAGGATGAGGATGCAGATCCCGTTATCAAAATATCAATCCAACCGTCATTATCAAAATCGGCCATTTTAGATTGAATAGGTGTAAATGCTACATTAAGCCCTGCACCGTTATTGGCATTGATGTTAGTGAAGGTACCGTTTTGGTTGTTCAACCAAAGCTGATTGGGTACGTCATGGTTAGTAAGCAGCAAATCAAACCAACCATCGTTATTAATATCATCCCAGTTGGCCGTCCATGTTTGCGCTCCGATGTTGAGGCCATAAGCCGCGGCGGATTCCGTGAAAGTGCCATTTCCATTGTTGCGGAACAGCGTATTGATGCGGCGGGGATCAGATGCGCTGTTAACGCCTTGACGGCATTTGGCCACGTAAAGATCTATATCACCATCATTATCAAAATCCGACCAAACCGATCCATAATTCCCGGAATCATCAGTAGATGCGTTTCCGGGAGCATCGGGAGTAATATTAAAATTAATGATGTTGGAAACCGTGTAGGTTCCGCTGCCGTTGTTCACCCAAATTTTGCTCAAACCGACGTCGTTGCAGCCGAATATATCCACATCGCCGTCGTTGTCCACGTCGGCAAAATTCATGTTTTGCAAAAAGAAGTTCGACTGAGGAAGCGTGCTGGTTGCAGAGAAACCGGTCCCTGCCGCGTTTTGCATGGAAAGGGTTGCACTGGATCCAAAACCTGCGGAAACCTCCTTTTTTCCATCGTTATTTACGTCGGCCACTACCATGGACCAAGCGCTGCTTCCACCCATATTCACACCCGGAATCTGCTGAAAGGTCTGTCCTATTTTTTGTTTTTGCACAGACATCTGATATCCCTGATTCATTCGGCAGATATCATCAAGGCCATCGCCGTCCATGTCGGCCACGGTAATGCCTACCCCTGATTTAAAGGTTCCCGTGGAAAGCCTCGATGTACCGTTGGAAAATGTAATCTGCGCAAGAGCGGAGAGGGGCATTGCTCCAGCAAGCAGAGCCGCCAAAGCGGCATTTTTGTTCAGGTGTTTCATATACTTTAGATTATTGATTGACTATTGTTTGATTACTTTTTTAACGAACACTCCTTTATTTGTTTCCAACTCAACAAGGTATTGACCGGCAGGAGCGCGAAGCAGGTATTCCCATTGCGCATGACCCGGTTTTGTAATCTGGTCTATTTTTCTGCCGACCAGATCATATACATTAACCTTCCTTATTTCCAAACCGGCCGAGGCGACAATATGGAATAATCCATCCGGAGAAGGATTGGGGCCAATGGTAATTGCCGAACCTGTTTCAGCCTCCTGCACAGACATATTGGGCGTGAGCACGAAAAGCAGCTGAGCTGAGGCAACCTCTACGGGAGCCCGGTCTGCTGCCATGTACATCGATTCAAAGGTGTTTATCTCCGGCGTATTTACCTGAAACATTTCGGAAACCCAACGGGGTGGAACCGACTGGTAATACACTTTGGCATAGACATTTATAGCTGCTGTCAACTGATTTCCACCGGGAACCCTGATCCGGTACCTGACCACATCTGAACCACTGCCCTCTGCACCCGCCTCTTTGTTGAAATCATCATCACCTGAAACGCCGGCCACATACACGGTATCATATACGGGAGAATTGGACGTGAATCCCAAGGGCGGAAGGCGGTTATCCTTGGCTTTGGTACGCGCCCGTTCCAATAGCGTGGTTCGATTTCCCTGAATATCATGCATGACCATTTCATAAATCTGCACCTGCGATTCCTGGGTAATCAGCTGATGATGCGGCTCAGTAACCGGGTCATGCCCCACCACTTCATAATTGGGATCAAGCATACCTGACTTGAAAAGCGTATCACCTTCCATACTCTTGGCCACAAACTGCACAAACGCCCTTCTGGCCGGATATCCGGAAGGAAACTTATGCCCCGCTTTGTTGGTGAGCCTGAGCGCGAAGGAGGCCACCGTATCGGACACCCAACTTTCCAAGTTCAGGCTCAAATCGAGCGTGGCTGTTTTTAAAATACGCAGAGTGGAAGCAATGCTGGTATCCATATTGGCATCCGTGGCACTAATGCCCAATGCCGCTTTATTGGCTTTCATCAGCTGAAGCATAAAGGAGTTGGCTCCCATGAATTTATGTAGATTGAAGGGAGTCCTTGCAGGCAGATTTAAAATATTATTGGCGATAACCACCGGGCCGCGAATGCTGGGCATGTGGCAGGTTTGGCAGGTTTTATCCAAACCGGGATACGCCGAATTTACCCACTCATGGTAGGTTGATTGTTCCACAAACTTTTCGCCGGTGTAATTTCCTGCCATATCCACCACATCTGTAACCAACGTATGGCAGGATGCACAAGCCTGTGAGGTTTTCATGTGCGCTCCGTAGGCCGGAATGAACCCGGTGTATAACTGCATGGGGCCTATTTCCGGATTCGTATAGGGTCCGTACATGTGGCGGGTAGTATCATACTGGATTACTCCGGAAAAGGTGGTTCCCGCCTCTTCGCCCTGTATATGACAACTTACACAGGAAACTCCGTCAAGACCTAACGTATCGGTCAGCATATCTGAAATGCGATAGGGCGAATTTCCTTTGAAAAAAGCCGTGTAATGTCCCATGGGTGCGTGGCAGGAAGTACATTTATTTTCAAGGGATGCCGCATGGACGGGATTGGAATGCACCTCGCGGCTGAGTTGGGCCCGCCAAAGGGGATCTTTAGCCGAAAGGGCCATCATGGTGCCCGCCCAATCATCAAACAAATTAACGTCATTTCCTTCAGGATCCGTATTGGCTATGCCGTAGAGAATGTCCTTTCCGTGGCATCCTTTACAGGTATTGGAACCCAGAAAATATTCGCCGTTCTGAATTCCCTGATTCATTCTGCGCAAAGCATCCACATGATCCGCATGAAAATGCCTGTCCATTTTTTCCTGCTCGCGGCGAAGCGATGTATGGGAGCTGAGCACGACGAAAAGGGCTACGCCTGCCACCAACAAGCCCTTTTTAAATCTGAGTAACTCTTTGATCATGTGCTATAAATCTCACCATTTCAACATATCAAAGTTTAAAAAAAAATCAATATGAAGAAACGGTGGCTAAAAAATAAGATTTGTTAACACTTTAGTATCGGGTAAAAAAAATGGCATTCATTACGGAACGCCATTAAAATGGTAGTCAACAATTTATTGTTGTGGCTGAATATCCAACGGCTGATTTGCAACAGGGGCAGGAATCACATCCTCGATATTGTCCACTTTAGGCCCTTTCTCTTCAGGAGTCTGCTGGGTGCGATCAAAAAAGAAACCGGAAACAAAACACAGCACGAAAAGCGCGATCATGAGGCCCCAGGTAAGTTTTTCAATTCCGTCGGTTGCTCTTTTTACACCACCGAGCATCTGAGTGGATATACCCACGTTGGAAGCCAGTCCGCCGCCTTTGGCATTTTGAATCAACACAACGCCCATCAAGAGAAGGGCACAGATGATAATGAGAATGACAAAAAGAATCTGCATAACTATTTTTTTAATTCGGTTTCTTTACTTTTCGTTTCTTGAATGAGGGCCGCAAAGTAATCACTTTTTTCCGGATATAGCAAAATCAACTTTCGGTAAACCTCCCGTGCACGCGAAAAAAAACCCTGTTGCTCATATACGCGGGCCAAGGTTTCGGAAACTACGTCATCATGGGTTGATTCCTTTTCCTCAATCGGCTTAAAATCACCTGCGGACTCTTTATCAACCGGTTTAATTTTCGGATTTTCTTTCACAAATTGTTCAATAATGCGCAGCTGCTCCTCCTTTTTTCGCAACATGTTCAGTCTACCTGAGCGGGCCAGGCTGATCCATTCCAAAAAGCTGCGGACTTCCCCCATTCCCGAATCAGAAGATTGATATTCAGATTCGATATCGTAATATTTCTTTTTTGGGGACATGGGCGAGAAGGAAATGCAAAGATACCGTTTACCAATTGATGAATGCCCGGTTAAACACGTCCTGAGTCAACTGCTCTGAAATGACCGGCAGAAGCTCGGATTCCACGGAGGTAAGGCTCTGATCCGATTTAAAGTCGGCAAACCGGGAAAAAGAAGTCTGGAAATTCTGGGTTTCATCGAGATTGTTCACATAACTGACGGATATACTCACCGTAAGCCGGTTGTTGGCGGCAGTTTCGTTGCCCTGAATGGCCATGGGAGCCACCGAGTACCCCGTGACGGCACCTTCAAATTCCAGATCACCACCCGATGCAATCAGCTGCAGTCGGGTTTCCCGCTGAAATTTGGTTCTTAGTTCCTCGGTGAACTGCTGACTGAATGCCGGATTGGCCAATGGAGCCTTATTCACGAAAAACCCGACGGAAACCGTGCGGGCATCTGCAGGAATGCTTTGCCCGGAGAGGGTGTATTTAATTGAACACCCGGAAAAAAACAGTACGGCACCCGAAAGGAAAAATGCAATCCACTTTTTAATCATCGTCACCTTACTTACAGATTGATATCGTATTCTTTGATTTTTCGGTACAGTGTTCTTTCCGAAATGCCCAATTCCATGGCGGCATATTTTCGTTTCCCGTGGTGCTTAAGCAACGCCTTTTCAATCAATTCCCTTTCCTGGTCGGAAAGAGACAGGGATTCCTCCACCTCCTCGTGCTCTTGATCTTCTTCGGCCGGCGGAGCAGCAGGAACATAAGGTGCGGAAAATGTGGGCGTAACCGGAGTATTCAATTCGGAAGCTACCGAACCGAAGAGGCGGTTCAGGATACCCGCATCCTGCCCATCGCCATGAACACCGCCTTTCAACATGCCCGCCACCAGCGTTTTCAGGTCATTGATATCCTTACGCATATCAAAAAGTAACTTGTACATGATTTCCTTTTCTCCTTCATCAACAGCCAGGCTTTCAGCCGTACCGACCAACACGGGCAAATTCCGCTCTCGGTAATCGGGCAGATAATGGGTGAGCAAACTACCTGGTATTTCGCGCTCCTTCTCCAAAATAGAAATTTGCTCGGCCATGTTTTTCAGTTGCCGGATATTTCCCGGCCAGCGGTAATTCTCCAAAACATGCACGGCATCTTCCTTAAGCCTTACGGGCGGAATGCGGTACTTTTGGGCAAAATCGGCGGCAAATTTGCGAAACAGCAGATGAATGTCATCCTTTCTGTCGCGAAGAGCCGGTATACGTATGGGCACCGTATTCAGACGATAGTATAAATCCTCGCGAAATTTTCCTTTTTCCACGGCCTGATGCATGTTCACGTTGGTAGCCGCCACCACGCGCACATCGGTTTTCTGCACCTTAGACGAACCCACCCGCATAAACTCTCCAGATTCCAAAACCCGGAGCAGACGAACCTGAGTTCCGGGCGGAAGTTCAGCTACTTCATCCAAAAAAATGGTTCCCCCGTCGGCCACTTCAAAATAGCCTTTTCGGGCTTCGGAAGCCCCGGTAAACGAGCCCTTTTCATGACCGAATAATTCGGAGTCAATGGTCCCTTCGGGAATGGCGCCGCAGTTCACCGCGATAAAATTGCTGTGTTTCCGCGGACTGGAATGATGGATGATTTTAGAGAAAACCTCCTTACCCACTCCGCTTTCTCCCGTAATGAGCACCGACATGTCGGTAGGGCCCACCTGAATGGCTATCTCAAGAGCACGATCCAACAACGGGGATATGCCAATGATGCCGAATCGGTTTTTTATGTCCTGAAGATTCACGTACGTTTATTTTAGGGTCAGACAAATCAATTACTTACACCAACTCCCCAATCAGCGTGGCCGAAGTACAATCCGTTACCCGAACGGTAAGGTATTGTCCTTTTTGCGCATTTCCGCGGGGAAAAACCACCATTTTGTTTTGGCTGTTCCGGCCGCAGAAATCTTCCTCTGATTTTCGGGAAGGACCTTCCACCAGCACCTCAAACTCCTTGCCGATATCCCGCTTGTTACTCTCCAGAGACAGGTCGCGCTGCAGTTGGATAACTTCGGTAAGGCGGCGGTTCTTTACCGGCTCGGGTACATCATCCTCATACCGGCGTTCAGCGAGTGTTTTCGGCCTTTCCGAATAGGCGAACATGTAGGCATAATCAAATCCGGCCCACTTCATCAGCGAAAGCGTGTCCTGATGTTCTTCTTCAGTTTCTGTGCAAAATCCGGTGATGATATCCGTACTTATTGCACAATCGGGCATAATCCGCTTAATCGATTCGATGCGATCCATATACCATTCGCGGGAATACCCCCTGTTCATGACCCCTAAAATGCGGGTATTGCCGGATTGAACGGGAAGATGAATATACCGGCAAATGTTGGGATGAGCCGCCATGGCGTGTAGCACGTCATCCGTGAGATCGCGCGGGTGAGATGTGGTAAAACGGATGCGGAGATCGGGAGCTATCTGAGCCGTCATGCGAAGCAGAGCCGCAAAATCGACTGATTTGGCTTTCTCTTCGCCGGTTAGTTTGGCAAATTCTTTTTTGGGACCGCCGCCGAACCAAAGGTAGGAATCCACATTCTGCCCAAGCAGAGTCACTTCTCGGTAACCGGCTTCGTATAAATCCCGAGCCTCCTTCAAGATGGATTCCGGATCACGGCTTCGTTCCCGTCCACGGGTAAAAGGAACCACGCAAAACGAACACATATTGTCGCAGCCACGCATAATGCTGATGAAAGCCGAAAGACCTCCGCCCGTAAGGCGCACGGGACTGATATCGGCATACGTTTCTTCCAGTGAAAGCAGGGTATTCACGGACTTGGCACCTCCTGAAGTCCTCTCCACCAAGGCGGGCAAATCGCGGTAGGCATCGGGCCCGGCCACAATGTCAACGAGTTTTTCTTCTTCCAGAAATTTTTCTTTGAGCCGTTCGGCCATACAACCCAAAACACCCACCATCAGATGCGGTCGGCCTGTTTTCATGGCTTTGAGTTCAGCGAGGCGTTTCCGCACCCGCTGCTCTGCATTTTCGCGGATGGCACAGGTGTTCAACAAAATCACATCAGCCTCCTGAATGTCGGCGGTTGTGGCATACCCGTTCTCAGCCATTACGGAAGCCACGATTTCACTATCGGAAAAATTCATCTGACAGCCGTAGCTTTCCAAATACAATTTTCCTTTTTCTTCCTCTATTTTCAAGTTCACTAAAGTGGCTTCCCCCTGACGGGTTTCATCGATGATTTTAGGCTCGGTGGATAACATGCATCAAAAAAATGGAAGGCAAAAGTAGGGAAAAAATCAATCTCTGCCAAAATGTCAGCCATATTATTCAGTTTAAAGATCTTAAAACAAAAGGAATGTAAATACCTATTTTTGCAAAAAACAGGCACCATTTCCAATTTTCGCATACAAGGAATTCTGCTCGGCATAACCGTGCTGCTGACGGGGATTAAATTCACGGCCTGGCTGATTACGGGGTCAAATGCCATCTTTACGGATGCACTTGAATCGCTCGTGAATATCGCCGCGGGCATATTTGCCTTGTACAGCCTTTACCTGGCGGCCAAGCCCCATGACGAAGACCATCCCTACGGACATGGCAAAATCGAATTTATTTCGGCCACCATGGAGGGCAGCCTGATTGCTGCGGCAGGAATAGCCATACTGATTAAAAGCATCTACAGCTTTCTTTTTCCCGAGCCCCTGCAACAACTGGATACCGGTATTTACCTGACCGCTCTAGCCGGCTTGGTGAATTTGGGTTTGGGCTATTTTGCCGTAAAACGCGGTGAAAAAACCGGATCAGTCACGCTGAAAGCAGGTGGAAAACACATGCTTTCGGACTTCTGGAGTTCGGCCGGTTTGATAGCGGGGCTTTTGCTTTTACGCATTTCGGGATGGCAGTGGATTGATCCTGCCGCCGCCTTCCTTTTCGGGGCCTATATAGCCTATACAGGAATTAAAATCATACGGGAAGCCGTGGGCGGCATCATGGATGAAACCGATCCCGAATTGGTGAGTCGCATGGTAAACGTACTGAATGAAAATAGGCGCACGGAATGGATTGATATACACAACCTGCGCATCATCAAATACGGATCCGACATCCATATAGATTGTCACGTTACCCTACCCTACTACCTGAGCGTGAAAAATGGACATGAGGAAGCAGAAAAAGTGCACAAACTGATTGATGCTTCGTACGGAAACCGGGTAGAGTCGTTCGTGCATATAGATCCATGTCTGCCATCTTCATGCAAGCTATGCGCAGTGAAAAATTGTGCTAAGCGAAGTGAAGCATTTACGGGCCTAACCACTTGGACGGTAGAAAATGTGATGCGCAATAAAAGGCACGGACTTTAGGTAAAAAAAATGCCCCCGGTGAATACCGGAGGCATCATAAAAATAGTAAACCAAAACAGGGTTATTTCGCTTTTTTTGCTTTCGCTTTATCCCAACTGAACGCTAAACCTCCATAGAACATACGTCCGATGGCAGGGCCCCCGAACACCTCGCGGCGGCGGAAATTCGTCAGGTTGGAGGAACCCACACGCGCGGTAACCGTGCATTGTCCGAAATCAACCGCGTAATTGGCCTGCAAATCCCAAATGTAGTAAGAGGGTATCTTTCCGTCGCCGAATGGACTCTGCCAATCGAAACGGTCTACCCATTGGAAATTCGTAGAAAAGCCCAATCCTTTCCAAACACGGTTGCCGGCCAGGCTTACATTGACCTTGTGAGGAGATGTGTTGAAGCCGGGGATGATTTCATCTTCCAAGTCAGTGGTAAGCAATCGGGCATAGGTGTAATTCACCCCTGCCTGAAGACCTTTGATTATAAAATAGGTCAATCCGATACCGGCACCCAACGATTGTACTGTTTTGGAACTATTTACGGGAATCTGATACAATTCGTAATCGATATCGGTCAGCACGGCATCAAAGCCGCTTTGCTCACCGGCAATAGATCCGTTCAACGGACGCACTACGCGAACATCACCGATGAAGTTGGTGTAACGATTCCAATACACATCGGCATCTACATACAGTTTCTTCCACCATACACCCCGGTAACCCGCTTCCACGGTGATTACCTGCTCGGGCTTCAGCTTGTCGTAACGAACCGTTTTCAGAATATTCGGATCCACCTGATTGGGATCGAAGTTGGCGGCCTCCAGGCTGTCTTTAAAGGCATTGAGTGAATTCAGTGTATAAAGGTTATCAAAGCCATTCAAGTTACCCAGCAAAGTAATGGGGCCGAGGTTTAGGCGGATAAATTGGTTTTGAAGTGTCGGCGTGCGGAAGGCTGATTGGGCACCGATCCGGAAGTTGTGTGATTTGTGGGTAAAGGAAAGCGATAAACGGGGAGAAAACTGGGGTTTGAAATTCTGGTTTTTATCCACCCGAACGGATGCCTGAATTTTAAACCGGTCATCAAAAAACCGTTTGGTGGCCTGCAGGTATCCGCCCACTTCCCACAGGCCGATGCGCGTAAAACGGGCATTGGGATCGGCCGCACCGTTGGCCAAGGTGTCGGCCGGATTAGCTAACGTATCGGAGAAAATGGTTCCGAAAGAGCGCGGAGAGTAGTATCGGAAATTAGCTCCCGCCTGCAGATCGAGCCATTTAATCATATCAAAATTATACTGCCCTTCTACGTGGTAAAAGGCAGAGCGGTCTACAAACTTAGAGCCTTTCTGCAAATCGGAGTTGGTAACAATAGACCGAACGGTGCTGTCAAAAGCGGCAGTTCCGGGCTGGTACCAAGAGGCATTGGCTGCCTGATTGGCCGCAGTAACTGCACTGTCCACCATCCAAACCTGGGCATCATTGTCGTAGTCGTTATTTAAATTGCCCAAGGTCTCAAAAAAAGTACGCAAATAAGTCGGTACCCAATTGTCGCCGATGGAAGCGCGGGTTACGTTAATTCCCGTAAATACGGCATCATAAGAATTACCGGCATCTTCAAAAGTACCATAGGCTTTCACCATGTAATTTTTTCCAGTGAGCTGCAGCTTATGCTGATGAAACAAAATGTCGCGTATGGCATACCGGTTGGCACCCTGATAGATGGCGCTACCCATACCGAATTTTCCTGTGTACGATAATTCAGTATTGGGATTGAAACGATAATGCAAACCCAATCCTGCTTTAATACTTTGCACTTTATTATTGGCCAACTCATTCTCCATGTAGCCGGGAGCCACTATGTCTTTCCTGTTGAGCCCCGATTGACCGACCATCGGATTAAATTCGATGTAGTTATTCAAGGCAACGTACTGATCACGATCTTCCTGGGTAAGTGAGGAATCATATTGAAGCTGGGAAACAATGGAGCTGAGGTTCACATTAGCGGTAAGATCGCCATAGCGGTTAGCCGCCTGATCGTCGGCAATCCAGTCTTTCATTTGCATGTAGGATCCGGTCACCTTCACGGCAAATTTTTTCTTTTCACCAAAAGCCTGTGCATAACGCATGTTGGCCTCAATCCAGTTGCGACTTCCACCTTTTACCTCGGCATCAAATCCTTGGTAATCATACGGATTTTTGGTAATCATATTCACCACACCCTGGAAAGCGTTTGGACCATACAAAGCGGATGCGGGTCCGGTAATCACCTCCACATTTTCGATATCCAGCGGACTGGAACCTACGAGGTTACCCACGGGAAAGTTAAGTCCGGGAGCCTGATTGTCCATCCCGTCGATAAACTGAACTACACGCACGGGAGCCGTAGTGTTGAATCCGCGCATGTTTATGGCCTGAAATCCGGCACTGGATGTATTGATGTCTACCCCGCGGATATTTCGGAAACCATCATAAAAGTTACCACCCGCCGAAGAGTTGATTTGGGTAGAATTTACTTTCTGAATGCTTACGGGCGATTCCATGATGCTTTCAGAAACGCGGGAACCGGAGATAACCACCTCACGGCCCATGATGGATGTGGATTCCATCGTAACATCTAACCGGGTGTCGGATTTACCTACCGATCTCACCTCCTCCTTAAACCCAATGAAGGTAAAAGACAACGTGTAGGCTGATTTTCCTCCTGAATAATCCAGCACGAGGGAGTAAATACCGTTGGCGTCGGTAGTGGTTCCTTTCCCGGTTTCTTTTACCGCCACGTTTACGAATGGTAATGGCGCCCCGGTGGAGCCATCGGTCACCTTGCCGTTCAACGTGATGTTTTGGGCGAAGGAAATGCCCCAAAACGCAAGCATCAAAATCGTAAGTGTTTTTCTCATTTTAATATAAGGCAATAGTTTAGGTTGGCGAAAGTCTATATTTTTTTTCAATAATCCATTTTTTTTTGGTATCAAGAAAAAAAATTACTTTTGAACGATTTCTATTCAATTTTTAAAATGCAAATGATGAGAAAACTACTTAATTCTTTATTGGGTTTGTTTTTGGCTTGTAGCTTATCGGCTCAGAACAACAACGGACAATTGGACAACATTCAGGAGTTGTCCACCAAGTTTACCATTCCGGTAACCATGCCCGACGGAATCAACCTGATGACGGACGTGTACCTGCCCATTCTGCAGGATTGCGTATTGGTAGACGTGGATATTCCCTTGCTGGGAATGCAGCGTATTCAGGTGCTGCCTAAGGGTGTTCAGTACATCATGTATGACTCAGTAAACGGACAACCCAACCCAAATCCCTTCCAGTTGCCTATGGTTTTTTCAAGAACTCCATATAATAAAGGAGAATGGGACGGGGTAGCTTCTCCGGTAAACATTCTGGGATATTCGTATGCCGTTCAAGACATGAGAGGTCGTTACACTTCCGAGGGTGTGTACATGCCCCTTTACAGCGACGGATGGGATAAAAATCCCTACCATGCGAACTACGGACACGTATTAGATGTAACTCCGCTTTCCGACCCGAGAAACGGAAACCGTCATGAAGACGGATATCATTCCATACAATATATATTGAATAAAGATTGGGTTTGGGACAATGACGGCGACGGTACGCCGGAAACCACGGCGAAGCTGACCAACGGCCGCATCGGCATGTTCGGAGCCTCGGCATTGGGGTACAACCAATACCAAGCCGCTGCGGCACGTAAGGTAAATCCGGATGAACCGGGACTTAAATGTCTGATTCCCATCGTGGCAACCCAGGAATTTTACAAAAGCACAGGCTACCAAAACGGCGTATTCCGTGATCAATTGGTGAACGGCTGGCTGAAAGGACAGATTTTTACGGGCACTGATGATGACCTGAATGCCATTGACAACGACATCGACAATAATTTACACTCGGCCACCGATTACGGTCTTCCCAACAAATTTGAGGCCGCCAATAGGGCTATCAGTCACTTCTCATCTGTACGTTACAACAACGGCCCTGCAGGATATTACCCAAACAGTATTGGACGGGTAGATATGGACGCAAGCCGTGCCCCGGTAAATGAGCAAGGATTCGGTGATCCGAACGGAACCAAAAGCCGCTACACCAACATGGAAGTACCCATGTATCACTTCACCGGATGGTGGGATATTTTCACCGACGGACAGATTGAGACTTGGCAATTGCTAAGAAAACACCTGGATCCGAATAAAAAAGCCAAATACCTGCAAAAACTGGTTATCGGGCCATGGGCACACCAAACCATGGGAAGCCGCACTACCGGTGACATGACTTACCCATCCAACGTGGGAGACATTATCGGTTTCAGTTTGGATGATTTCACCACCACAGACCTTCCCATTTCCAAAGCGCTTCAATCCGAAATCATTTCGTGGTATCGCTACAACATGAATTATGACTCGGCCCAGTTTTTAGGAGAGCCAAAAGCATTCATTCCTGCTTCCAACACCTGGTCTGAATTAGGAGGATTGTTCCAGGTACGTTTCCCGGCGGCCAACTACAAAGTTCCACTGAGTCAACTGATTGCCTTCATGAACGGCACTGAGCCGCTCAGATCCGTAACCATAGGAATCCGCAATACGATTACCATGGATGAAACCATCACAACACTGGACATTCCTGCTCTCGGGAATCCGCTCATCCCAGGTTTAGATCAGGGTGAAATTGCAGAAATTCCCTACAAGGATTTCATGCAAGTGCCCGATATCCGTTTCTATGTAGTGGGTCCTGTGGATGACGGCGTTCCCGAAAATGAAGGTGTAGGAAACTACTGGTTCGGCGCGGAAGACTTCCCGCTCACCAGCGGAATCCGTTGGGAAAACTACTACCTGCACCACAATGGAAGCATTGATAAATCCATCCCCACAACCGATGAGGGTATGTTGATGTATGTGCACGATCCCGAAGATCCCATCCGTACCATCGGCGGTGGCAACATGATTGTAAAAACGCCCGACGGACAACGTGACAGCCAAGGCCAGTTCGACCTTACCCAGTGGAGCGAATACACCATGGACCGCCCGGGAGTACTTCAGTTTGAAACGGCTCCGATGGAAGATACACTTACCATCATCGGATTCCCTGAGGCGGCCATTTATGCCAAATCAAATCCTGC
>CAYYRB010000033.1:17860-24354 GCA_964473995.1 uncultured Candidatus Competibacteraceae bacterium
GAAATGAAACTGATTGATATCTCCGGCAAAGTATTGCGTCAGACACGCTTCCAGGGCGATCAGCATATCTTCGATGTGAGTAACCTGGCCGAAGGTCTTTACATTATTTCGGTAAATGATCTTCAAAACGGAAAAAGCTTCACGCAAAAACTGGTGAAAAAATAAATCGCTTTCACCTAATCCCTAACAAAAAAAAGCGTTCCCTCGGGAGCGCTTTTTTTTTGAGTTAAAAATACGATTGACTAATCGTAATAAACAACCGATGCCTCCGCACTCTCACACAAGGCTTGGCAGGTAAGCACATACCCGTTAGCCACTTCCTTTTCGGTTAAAATATTGTTCTGAATCATGCGCACTTTGCCCGCCGTAACCCTGGCCATGCAGGTAGAGCAAATGCCTGCTTCGCAGGAATACGGGGGGTCCAACCCGGCGTCCTGTGCAGCGGCCAGGATGGTCTTTTTCGGTTTTACGTGCAAATCGTACGATTTTCCATTTAAGGTAAGGTGCAAGTTTGTTCCTTCCACACCGGTTGCTGCGGATGGGACAACGGCCTCACTTCCGGCGGAAACCGGGGCGGAAAAGTATTCGATGTGTACACGATCCTCCCGGGTTCCCATTTCGGCCAAAGCCCCCTTCACCACATCCATCATGCCTCCCGGGCCGCAGATGTAAAATTGGTTGTCAAACCCAGGATTATCCCATTTGTTCACCTGTTTTTTTACCACATCCTTGTTGAGCTGTCCTTTTATTCCTCCTGTCCAGAAAAAGTCGGCTTTATCCAATGCATAAATGACCTGAAAACGGCCGGCCTCAGACTTGGCCATTTGGTCCATTTCCTCCTTGAAAATGATGGAATGCTTATTGCGGTTGGCATACACAAGACTGATGATGCTGTTGGGTTCGGCTTTCAGCACCGTACGGATGATGCTCATCATGGGCGTAATGCCGCTTCCTCCGGCAAACAAAAAATAATGCTTCCGGTTGGCGGGGTTGATTTCCGGCGTAAACCGTCCTTCGGGAGGCATGACCTGTATGTTTTGTCCCAACTGAAGCGGACCGTTGAGCCAAGTGGACACTTTCCCGCCGTCTACTTTTTTCACGGTTACGGTAAGCTGATCATCCGTGAGCGGACAACTGCACAGGGAATATGCACGGCGAAGTTTTTCCCCGTTCACCTCCACCTCGAGCGTGAGGTATTGACCGGCTCGGTAGTTAAACGTTTCTTTCAATCCGTCAGGTATCAAAAACGAAAGGGAAACGGCATCGGCAGTTTCTTGTTTTTTGGCCACCAGCGGTAAGGCATAAAATTGACTCATATCTTTGTACTTTAAGCTATCCACGAAACATAAACAGACCCTTCATGGAATTGTTGTTTTCCGGCGGTCAAAAATAGAGGTTGCACATGGAACATGAAACAAAAATGGAAACTAAAGAAGGGAAAACGGCTATAGTAGCCGGAGCGGGAGGACTTACGGGATCGCTTCTGGTAGACAAACTCATTAAGGATGCTGATTTCAAAAAAATCATTCTGCTGACCCGAAAGCCCTGTAAAGTAGTCAATCCAAAAGTGCAGGAATTCGTGGTTGATTTTGACAAACTCAGCCGAACGGATTTTTGGCCCGATGCCGATGTATTATTTTGCTGCATCGGAACGACCATCTCCAAGGCCGGAAGTCGGGCCAATTTTCGCAAGGCCGATTATGAAATCCCGGTGAAGCTGGCCAAACTATGCAGTCTATTCCGCGTGCCCATGCATCTGGTTTCCAGCATAGGTGCTGATGCCGGATCGACCAATTTTTACCTCAGGACCAAAGGCGAAACGGAGGATGCCTTAAGGACTGTTGATCTCCCGGGATTATGTATTTACCGTCCGTCTATGCTATACGGCCCGCGCAAAGAAGTCCGCATCGGCGAAAGCATCGGCAAAGCGATTATGTGGGTGGTACACCCCCTTTTATCGGGTCCGCTCAAAAAATACAGCGGAATCCATGCGGGAACGATTGCCTCCGCCATGATAAAAAACGCCAAAGAAGGGAAAAAGGGTGTTCACATTTTTGAATCTGAGGAAATAAAGGAATTAGTGAGGACATAGCCTACGGATACAGTTTGAATTCTTCCAACGATTTTCGAAAACGAAGAAAGCCCAAACGGGACTAAAAAGCAGCGGAAGACTTTCCAAAATTGCCCGCATCAGGGTATGAAAACAGCCTTTACATTTCCCTTGAATTAAAGAAAAAGATACATTTGCTCATCAACAAAAAACTGATTATCCGTTATATGAATACAATTTCTATTTTGTCCCGTTTGAATTTTCACTTTCGAGCCATCACTTTACCGTTTTTGTTTACGGGAGTTTTGGCGGGAATGCTTTCACAGGCCCTTTTGGCTCAGCCCTTTGCCGTAGGCAGCACAGAATTCACCTGGCCCGATCCGGCCAGAAACAACCGACAGGTAGCCGTGAAGGCCTATTATCCGGCCGTTTCCGCCGGGGTTGATGCAACACCCGCACAGGGAACCTTCCCCTCCGTGGTTTTCGGACACGGATTTGTAATGAGCTATACCGCCTACGAAAACTTGTGGCAGTATTATGTGCCCAAGGGATACATTTTCCTCATGGTGGATATGGAAAACACCTTCTCGCCCAGCCATGAAAATTTCGGGCGCGATATCTTGTTCACCGGAAAAACCTTTCAGCAAAAATCGCAATCTGAATCTACCTTCCCTCTCTACCAAAAACATTCGGGGAAAACCGGGTTCGCGGGGCATTCCATGGGTGGAGGAGCCTCTGTTCTGGCCGCTTCTTTCGAACCTTCATTCCCACATCTGGTAGTAGGAATGGCGCCCGCCGAAACCAACCCATCCGCGGTTGCGGCCGCTCCGGCTGTTGACGCTCCTTATCTGATTTTTGCGGGAACCGGCGATGCCGTTACCCCTCCGGCCGATCATCAGATTCCCATTTACAATGCGTTGGGCAGTTCGTGCAAATTTCTGGTGAGTATCTCAGGAGGTGCCCATTGTTATTATGCCAATGCCAACGGCCCCTGCGATTTGGGAGAAACCGTTTCCGGTGGCAACATTACCCTCACACGAGAAGAACAACAGGCCAAGGTGAATGCAGTCCTTGAACCGCTTTTTGCCGTTTTCCTGAAAGGAATAAACGCCCAATCAGATGCATTTGAATCATCGTTGCAGCAAAGCGGCGTAGAAACGACTGTTGGATGTGGCTTAAGCGTAGAAGAAGATGCCGTTTCCCAAACCTTGATTTTTCCCAATCCGGCAAAAGAATCGGTTTACATAACCAACCCGGACGCCTCTGAAAAGCAGGTAACACTTACAGACATCACCGGAAAATCATGGATAATTCCCATGGTAAACAATTCGGTTGATTTGAGCGGATTTGCTTCAGGAATGTACTTCTTGCGCGGCAACCGCTTTCAATCTAAATTGATAATCGAGAAATAGCGATTAAACGCTTACGCCCGCCATCACCATGTGAACCTTAGGGGGAATGGTAAGCACGGGGCGAGTGGCTATGCTGAGAAGTTGCTGGGCATAGGATCCCATAAACAATCCGCGTAGCGTTTTCTCCTGCTCGCTCATGATGATGATGAGATCCGCATTTACCTCATCGGCATACTCCAGGGTATCGTCCGCCAGATTCTCCGAATTGCGCACACAGGTCTGAAAATTGACCCCATGATCATGAATGTATTTTTCCACCTGATATTGCACTTTGGTGACATGATCGCGGGTTTCACTGTCGCGGGATGTGTGAAGAACCAACAGTCTGATTTCAGCACCGAACCGTTTGGCCAGATTGGTAGCATAGGGCACTTTTTCGCGGGCATGAAAAGAACTGTCTAACGTAACTACGATCCGGCTGTAGCCGCCACCATTGGCATGCTGATCGACCTGAAGCACAGGAACCATAAGATTGGACACGATTTTACAGGCATTGGAACCCTTAAAATACGCATCGCGTCCATTTTCGCCGTGCATTCCGATTACCACATCGCTCACATTGTTCTCTTTGGCAAATGCTTCCAATTCTGTGGACAGCTTTCCTTTTTTAACTACTATCTGCACCTCTACGTTCTTCTTCCTTTTAATTTGATCGGCATGTTCTTGCAACAATGTTGTGGCGCGTGACAGATACACATTTTCGTCCATGCCGTTTAAATGGAACTTATGTTTTACCATATACTCCGAAAAAGAGTCTCGCACATGCAGGATCGTCAGCTTTCCGTTAAACTTGGATGCGAGTTGGGCTGCATGCGCCAAAGCAACCGTAGATGAATCCGAAAAATCAACGGGACACAATATGTGATCAAAATTGTAATTAATTGCTTCCATGGGATAAGGGAATTAATACTGCAATTTACAATTTTTAACGATTAAAAACAAAAATGCCCGGCAGAAACCGGGCATATAAGTATCGAAAATGAAAAAAAATTAAATCATCAATACGGGATTCTCCAGGAGTTGGCGGAACGTGAGCAGAAATTCCGAACCCGTGGCTCCGTCCACAGAACGGTGATCGCAGCTCAGTGTCACTTTCATGCGGTTGCCGACCACTATGGCTCCGTTTTTCACCACAGGTTCCTGGCGAATGGACCCGACGGCCATAATGCAAGAATCGGGCGGATTGATGATGGCGGTAAATGCCTCAATGCCATACATACCCAGATTGGAAATAGTAAAGGTATTTCCTTCCATGTCGGAAGGTTGAATTTTCTTTTCGCGTGCCTTTTGGGCAAATAGTTTCACCTGCTCATTAATAGCCGGAAGAGCAAGGGTATCCGCAAATTTCAACACGGGTACCACAAGGCCGTCCTCAATAGCCACCGCCACCCCGATATGCACATGATGGTTGTATCGGATGCGATCTCCCAGCCAAGACGCATTCACCTTAGGATGCTTCTTCAAAGCCAGAGCTGCTGCTTTTATCACCAAATCATTGAACGATACCTTGGCCTGACCGAAGTCCTGAATGGATTTGCGTGCCTGAATCGCATTGTCCATGTCTATATCCATGGTCAGGTAAAAATGGGGAGCCGAAAACTTACTTTCCGCCAAGCGGCGGGCAATGGTTTTGCGCATCTGGGAAAGCGGCACATCTTCAAATGATTCCATGCCATGGACCGCTGAGGAAACAACAGATGAACGCTGACCGGGAGCAAAATTCTCCACATCCCGCTTGATGATGCGGCCTCCTTCGCCGGTACCTTTTATCTCATTCAGGTTGATGCCTTTTTCTTTGGCTACCGATTTGGCCAAAGGAGATGCCAAAATACGGGCACCTGAAGTTGGCTCAGTCGTCACTGACGTTGCAGACACCGAAGGAGGCAAAGGCTCATTTTCCCCGATTTCTGCGGCGGCCGCAACAGGAGTGCCGGGTGTTGAGGAAGTCAAGAGGGATGATATATCCTCCCCTTCTTTACCCAATACCGCCAAAATACTGTCCACGGGCGCCGTTCCGCCCTCGGGAACGCCCACATGAAGCAGTACACCCTCCACGAACGATTCAAACTCCATGGTTGCCTTATCGGTTTCAATATCGGCGAGCAAATCACCCGACTTCACCTTATCTCCGATTTTTTTATGCCACTTAGCCACCACACCCTCTGTCATGGTGTCGCTCAGTTTAGGCATTTTTACAATTTCAGCCATTTCCTGTACAATTCAATTTGTTATTACTCGGTAATGAACGGATAATTTTCCTCTGTGTAAACACCCACATACAACTGGTCAGGAGTTGGCAGAGGGGATTCTTCCGCGAAGCGTACGCTTTCTTCTACCATATCCCTCACACGCTGATTAATTTCTTCAATAGCGGCTTCCGTGGCGTATTTCTTTTTGTAAATAGTCTCCAAGGTAACCTCAATGGGATCGAGTGCTTTGTAGCTTTCTACTTCCTCTTTGGTACGGTACTTCTGCGGATCACTCATGGAGTGACCTTTGTACCGGTAGGTGTTGATTTCTAAAAGCGTGGGTCCCTCCCCTTTTCGGGCTCTGGCCACGGCAGCCTCCGTAGCTTCGTGAACCGCCTCGCAACTCATTCCGTCCACGGGAAAAGAAGGCATATCATACGAAAGTCCCAATTTCCATAACTCATGTACATTACTGGTTCTTTCAACCGAGGTTCCCATGGCGTACTTATTATTTTCGATGATGAAAATCACGGGCAGTTTCCAAAGCATGGCCAGGTTCATGGTTTCGTGAAAAGCTCCCTGACGGGTAGCTCCGTCTCCCATGTAACAAAGGGTCACCTGATCTCCGCCGCGAAATTTATCGGCGAACGCGATACCCGCCCCCAGGGGAATTTGACCTCCCACGATACCGTGACCGCCAAAAAAACTCAGCTCTTTGCTGAACATGTGCATGGAACCGCCTTTCCCTTTTGAACATCCGGTTTGTTTTCCAAACAGTTCGGCCATGACATATTTAGGATGCATGCCCCGACCTATCGGATGCACGTGATTGCGGTAAGCGGT
>CAYYRB010000034.1:0-24226 GCA_964473995.1 uncultured Candidatus Competibacteraceae bacterium
GTTACCTTGGGTAATGAGGCGCTTGCCGGTGTTACTTATTCCTGGACTCCTTCCGGAAGCACATCTGAAATTTCGGTAACGGCAGCAGGCACGTATGTGGTTACGGCTACTTCTTCCTGCGGATCATTCAGCGATACGGCTGTGGTAACCAACAAGCCGCTTCCGGTTGCTAATTTTAGCGTTTCTACGGTAGGTTTGGCTGCTATTTTCACCAACACTTCTACGGGTGGTACCTCTTATTTATGGGATTTCGGAGACGGAGGTACTTCTACCGAATTCAGTCCTTCCCATGTGTATACCACCGCGGCTACTTATTCAGCTACGTTAACCGTAACCAACGAGTGCGGCAGCCAGACCTTCGGTCCGCTTCCCGTAAACGTGATTAATGCATCCGTGGAAGAGAATACATCAGCATCCATCAACGTATTCCCCAACCCCACATCCGGTATGTTCACCCTTTCTTTGGGAGCTTCTGCTTCTTCAGATTTAACGGTGACTGTTTCTGATGTTACAGGTAAGGTAGTGCTGAATGGTAATATTCCTTCAGGAACGAATCAGGTAGCGCTTGATGCATCTGCTCTGTCATCAGGAGTTTACTCCGTGAAAATAAGTGGCGCTGATGTTAATCAGGTACTCCGCTTGGTTAGGAATTAGGACATTTTCTTGAATTATTTAATAGGCCTTCCCGATTTCGGGGAGGCTTTTTTTTATGATGCAATTCTTTATCGCGGCAAAAAGCTACTTTTGCACATTAAACAAAAACGATGAACTTACACGAATATCAGGGCAAATCCATTTTAGAAAAATACGGGGTGCGCATTCAGCGCGGCATAGTGGCTGATTCTCCCGAACAGGCGGTGGAAGCGGCAAAAAAACTGCAACAGGAGACCAATACCCCCGTCTGGGTGGTGAAAGCTCAGATTCATGCGGGAGGTCGCGGGAAAGGTAAAATAGCCGGGACCGAACAACGCGGAGTGGCTTTGGCTAAAACGATAGATGATGTAAGAACCATTGCCGCCAATATTCTGGGAAATCGCCTGATTACGCTTCAGACTTCCGCAGAGGGTAAAGTGGTGAGCAAGGTGTTTGTTTGTGAAGATGCCTATTATCCGGGAGAGTCAGATATTCGTGAGTTTTACATGAGTATTTTGTTGGACCGTTCATCCGGGAAAAACATCATCATGTATTCTCCAGAAGGCGGAATGAACATTGAAGAAGTAGCGGAGAAAACACCTCATCTCATATTTAAAGAAACAATTGACCCCACCGTGGGTTTGCAACCTTTCCAAACCAGAAAGATTGCCTTCAATTTAGGTTTGTCGGGCGAAGGCGTGAAGGAAATGTCCAAGTTTGTCTTTGCTTTATACAAGGCCTACATGGAATCTGATTCTGCCATGTTTGAAATAAACCCGGTTTTAAAAACATCCGACAATAAAATTCTGGCGGTGGATGCCAAGGTAACGCTGGATGATAACTCTCTTTTCCGTCATCCCGAATTAGCGGCCATGCGCGATGTAACCGAAGAGGATCCCACCGAAGTGGAGGCCGGGAGTTACAACCTGAATTATGTGAAGCTGGACGGAAACGTTGGCTGTATGGTTAATGGAGCGGGTTTGGCCATGGCCACCATGGACTTGATTGCTCTCTCCGGCGGAAGTCCGGCCAATTTTTTGGATGTGGGCGGAACGGCAGATGCGGCACGCGTAGAGCAGGCATTTCGTATTATTTTGAAGGATGCCAACGTGAAAGCCATTCTCGTGAATATCTTCGGAGGAATCGTGCGTTGTGACCGCGTAGCACAGGGCGTGGTAGACGCCTACCGAAACATCGGGGAAATTCCCGTTCCCATTATTGTGCGCCTTCAGGGAACCAATGCCGAGGAGGCCAAAAAGATCATCGATGAGTCGGGATTAAAAGTGTATTCTGCGATTGAGTTTGCAGAAGCTGCCGACCGAGTGAAGGAGGTTTTGATCTGATTTCTTTTAATCTGTATTTTTAAGCCCGTTGTCTCATCAGCGGGCTTTTTTATTCAAAGGGTATATGAAGAAAATTTTGATAGCCAACCGGGGCGAAATCGCCTGCCGGATTATCCGTACTTGCAAAGAGATGGGTATAGCTACCGTGGCTGTATATTCCGAGGCAGACCGGGGAGCGAAGCACGTAAACATGGCAGATGAAGCGGTTTTTATTGGTCCTTCTCCGGCCTCACAGTCTTATCTCGTCATCAGTAAAATCATTGAAGCCGCTCAAAAGACAGGTGCGGATGCCATTCATCCCGGATATGGTTTTTTGTCCGAAAACGCCGAGTTTGCCCGAGCATTGGCGTCTGCCGGAATCACGCTTATCGGTCCGTCGGCAGAAAGCATGGAAATCATGGGTTCGAAGCTCGCGGCGAAGAACGCGGTAAAAGCTTACCGGATTCCCTTAGTTCCCGGAACCGAAACGGCCATATCTTCTTTTGAGGAGGCGCTGGCTAAAGGAATAGAAATCGGCTTTCCCATTCTGATAAAGGCATCGGCGGGCGGCGGCGGGAAGGGAATGCGCATCGTGCGGGAGGAAAGCGAATTTGAAGAAGCACTTACACGCGCCCAAAGTGAAGCCATGTCTGCCTTTGGCGACAGTTCGGTTTTTTTGGAAAAATACATCGGAGACTCAAAGCATATTGAAGTACAGGTTTTGTCTGATGCCCACGGTAATTTTCTTTATTTGTTTGAGCGGGAATGTACCATCCAGCGCAGACACCAAAAAGTAGTAGAGGAAGCACCGTCTCCCGTCATGAATGCGGAAAAACGCCGGCAGATCGGCGAACATGCCGTGAATGTAGCCCGCTCCTGCAACTACCTGGGTGCAGGAACCGTGGAATTTATTTTTGATGTGAACAGCGGCGATTATTACTTTTTAGAGATGAATACCCGCCTTCAGGTGGAGCATCCCGTTACCGAAATGATTACCGGCGTGGATTTGGTGAGGGAACAGATTCGGATTGCTTCGGGAGAGCCCATTTCCTTTCGTCAGGAAGATCTGAAAATAAACGGCCATGCCATTGAGGTTCGTGTATATGCCGAGGATCCTTCCAATAATTTTCTTCCGGATACAGGCCGGCTTATCGAATACAGACCGCCCGTGGCTGATGGCATTCGCGTGGATGACGGTTTTGAGCGCGGTATGGAAATACCCGTGTATTACGATCCCATGATTTCTAAGTTGATAGTGCATGGAAAAGACAGAGAAGAGGCCATAGAAAAAATGAGTCGGGCTATTTCGGAATATCACATTGCCGGGATTCAGACCACACTGGGTTTTTGCCGCTTCGCGGTAGAACACACCGATTTTCGTGACGGATCATTTACCACCAAATTTGTGGAAGCGCATTTTACTCCCGATCTGCTTGCCAAAACTGCCACAACCGATGAACTGTTGGCGGGAGCCCTTGCGGCCGCGTCCATTGCAGAAGAAAAAACCGCCATTGCAAAGCCATTGGCCTCCTCGCAGAGTAACTGGAAAAGGAATCGTTCATTTTGATTGGTGGAGACGTGAAGGACTTCATCCGAAAAGTGCTTTTTTCTTTGGGGTTGGATATCACTGCCAACCAGAAAATGGATCGCCTGACTTACCGTGTTTTTCGCCGTCACCTACGTCCAGATTCTGTGGCCGTTGACATCGGTTGTCATAAAGGCGAGGTCTTGGAATGGATGTTCCGTTTCGCTCCGCAGGGGGAGCATTTCGCTTTTGAGCCGATTCCGCCACTGTTTGAGCGTTTGAAGATCCGTTTTGCGGGTTCGAATTGTCATTTTTTCTCGATGGCACTTTCAGATCACTCCGGGGAGGTTGATTTTGTTTACGTCCCCGAAGCACCTGCCTACAGCGGATTAAGAGAGCGAGATTATGACGGGAAAAAAGTGCATCCGCAAACCATGCGTGTGCAGGTAAAACCTTTGGATGAAGTGATTCCGGAAGAGGTTGTGATTGACCTGATTAAAATTGACGTAGAGGGTGCAGAAATGCAGGTGCTGAGAGGCGCTCAAAAGACCATCAGGCGCTGCCGCCCGCTCATTGTTTTTGAATTCGGCCGGGGAGCTTCCGACCATTATGGTACAACACCCGCAGAGATGTTTCAATTTTTTACCGGTTTGGGAATGTCCCTTTTTTCACTCCGATCTTTTGAGCGTGGGGGAGAAGCATTATCTCTCGCTGATTTGCAGGCAGATTTTGATTCCGGCGATAATTATTACTTCGTGGCCCGATAGCCCCTTTATTTCGCAAATCGTAGCCGATATAAGTTGTGGAGTGTCATGTAGTCCAATCCCGGATTGTCCCGTTTTTTAAAAAACCCGTCGTAGGTGTTGAATTTTTTATGGGAGGCCAACCAACGGTTGCTCGTATTCCAGCCCCAGGGACCGAAAGCCCCGTGATTATTCGGATCGGCGGTTTCCAATAGGCGCCGTATCCGTTCCTCCCGCAACCTGGGAGAAAGGGTTTGTTTTAGGCCGTAAAGCTCGGCATGGGCCAGCGGAAAAATTTCTTTATGCCACATAAAATCCTGCATGGCGAGGAAGCGGTTGGTCAATTTAGGCGGGCCCCATGCATTGCCCGTGGTGGCTAAAATAAGCACCATGGTCCGGTTAAAAAAAACGGGAGTAAGTCCGGTGCTCATCAGACCAAATGCGGGCGCACTGTACCATTTGGCTTTGGGTAATCCCTCAGGCATTATTCCGTCGTTTAGTTTTTTAGCCGTTTTGCGAAAGCCGTATGAAAACAGCCGGGCATCAGGGCCTCTGTGGACTTTCTTTCCGGTGACGGGGTTGTAAATAATCCAGTTTTTTTCTGCGATGTATGAGATGATGCGGATGCCAGTTTCGCGGGCATAGGCTTTCAGCTTTATCCCGTCTGTTTCGGCTTCGTTGTCCACATAATGTGTGATGAGGGTGAGCCCGAAAAGGGCATGAATGGCTTGATCCTGGCTCATTTCATTATCCGCTTGGTATTTGGCGTGACCCGCGCCGAACGACTCTCCCAACAGATAATCGGAGAGAACGACGTCAGTTCCGGGAAATTCGTTTCGGAAATTTTTATCAATGTCGTCGCGCACAAAAAATCCATTCAGTTGAGGTGTTCCCCTGTTTCCCAAACTGTCCACATACATGGCTTCCGCGTCGAAATCAAGTCGGTTCAGCGCCTTTATTGCGTAATAGAGTTCTTTCAGGAGAGAATCTGTGGGCAAAGAATCACGTTTCAAAAGGGCATATTCCGAGGCCAATGCCGCCATATACCAGCCGTGGTAGGTAACATTGTCGCCATAGTAAATAATCACCTTTCCCTGCTCGTTGTATGCCCTGCCTGCCATGGCAATGCTTTTTCCCTGTCCTTCTCCTATGCGGATAAAATCTGTTTTGAAACGCTCCCTGTAAAGGCCGTATTTATGATTCAGATCCAAGGAGTCACGTTGAGCGTGCACATGTTCTGCCATGAGAGCGGATAGGATAAACACCCCGACTAATCGGAATACGGGATAGGGTCGATGGGGTTTCAATAGGTCACGATTTTCATTCCCGGATTCAGCGGTTCACAGGATTCAATGAGGGCTTTTATGGGAGCATTGCCCCAAGCACCCGTAAATTCGAGAAAGTTGTATTTCCTTTCTGCCGGCGAGCCGTCGGGTTGCGTTAATCTGTTTGTTTTTTGAAGGAAGCTTTGCATGCTTTCTTCTTTTTTTGCCGCCAATTTAAGCGCCTTGGCTTTCATTTTTTTTAGTTCCCGCTGCATGGTTTTTTCTGAAGCAGTAAACGATTTTTCTGCCTGCGGCCCTGTAAACGCAAACCGCTCTTTCAATTGCCTGAAAAGTGTTTCTATGGTTTCCGTTTCCTTTTCGATGGATAAGGTGGCCTTCATTTTTTCGTTTACGTAACGTTTCAACAGCATGTCGGGATTCTCCAACAGGTCTTCGTCGGAAAAGCCATAATTTCGGAATGCTCGATAAACTTGCTCCGGAATGGGCAGAAATCCGTCTCTGGGTATCAGCACGGGAAAGGGAGTCTTAAATGCATCAAACGCACCTTTCAGTTGAAGCCAATAACTGATTTCTGCTGCACCGCCTATATAGGCCACATTAGGAAGCAGCATTTCCTGAAATATGGGCCTGAGCGCCACATTGGGACTAAACCGCTCCGGATTATTTTCCAATTCTGCCTTTAATTCATCGGCAGAAAAGCGGATGTCGTGGTTCAGCACTTCCCACCCGTTTTGGTTTTGAACGATGCGTTGCCGCAGTCCGTCCTTCAGGTAAAAAAGATTGATCTCTCTCGGTTCTACGGGTGTTTTATATCCCAAGGCAATCAGTGATTCCGTGCTTTTTTTGATGAGCGGATAGGAGGGTTGCTCGAAAAGTTCTTTTTCAAACAGGGGAGTGGCTGACTTTTTCAATCGTGCATCGTCCGGGTCCAGACAAACCAGGCCATATTCTCCGAACAAATCATGAACGGCCTTGCGCATGGCCTGCGACAGAGTGGCTTGTTCGGTCCATGCTTTTTTAAATACGCGGTAGATTCGGTTTATCGTGAGCGGATGGTTTTCCCCAAGTTCCAGTTCCTTGAAAAGCGCATCCATTCCCGATGTGCTGATTCGGCCAACGGCCCCAGAAACCTCGCTTGGCGGATTCCAGGTGTATTTTTTTTCATGGATAAACAGAGACCGTATTTCTTCAAAATCATGGTCTTCTGTGGCAGCCCAATAAATCGGCACTATTTTTTTTTGCGGGTATTCGGCCTGCAGGATACGGGCCAATTTTACTGCTGACGCCATTTTGAATATGACGTAAAGAGGTCCCGTGAGCAGACAGATTTGATGCCCCGTGGTTACGGTAAGGGCTTCTCCACGTTCGAGTGCATCCAAGGCCTCGGAAACCGCCTTTCCCGGAGGGCCGATGACGTTATACTGTTCGCGTAAAACCTGGGTGAGGATGTTGTTTTTTGGGGATTTCTCCGCACGGGCTTCAGCCGCTTTTTTCAGCCCGTCAAGATCGGGGCCGAAAGTGTAAAATGATCGTAAATCGCCTTTTCCTGACAGATAATCTTTAACCGCTGGGGGGAAGTAGTGCTCAAAAATCAGAGGCTGATTCATTCTGCAATGTCGCCAAATAAATCGTATTCGCGTGCATCGGTGATGGTTACCCGGGCAAAGTCGCCCATGCGGACGTAATTATTTTTTACCGGCACCAGCACTTCATTGTCTACGTCAGGGGAGTCAAATTCGGTTCTTCCTACAAAGTACCCTCCCTCTGTTTTGTCAAACAGGACGCGGAAGGTTTTTCCTATTTTTTCAGCATTGAGGGATTCGGCAATTTCGCGCTGTATTTCCATGATTTTATTCGCGCGTTCCTTTTTTGTTTCCTCGGGCACATCATCGATTAGGCTGTAGGCGTGGGTATTTTCTTCGTGCGAGTAGGTAAATACGCCCAAGCGGTCGAATCGGATATCGCGCACGAATTGACACAGCTCCTCAAAATCAGCTTCGGTTTCGCCGGGATAACCCGTAATCAGGGTGGTTCGAATGGCTATGCCCGGTACTTTTTCGCGCATGTTTTGCAGCAGCCGGTATGTTTTTTCTCGGGTGGTTCCGCGGCGCATGCTTTTCAGCACGGAGTCGCTGATGTGTTGAAGCGGAATATCGAGGTATTTGCAGATTTTGGGATTTGACGCCATTTCGAGCAGCACGTCTTCCGGAAATCCCGCCGGGAAGGCATAGTGCAGGCGAATCCATTCAATGCCCTCTACTTCACTCAGTTTTCGGAGCAGTTCAGCCAGTCGGCGTTCTCCGTAAATATCGAGTCCGTAATAGGTGGAGTCTTGCGCGATGATGACCAATTCTTTGGTGCCCGATGCCGCCAAATGTGCCGCCTCTTTCACCAAATCTTCCATGGGTTTGGAAACGTGTTTTCCCCGCATCAGGGGAATGGCGCAAAATGAACAGGGGCGGTCACAACCTTCTGAAATTTTCAGAAATGCATAATGCCTCGGTGTGGTAAGCAGCCTTTCGCCCAGCAGTTCATGTTTATAGTCGGCTCGCAGTGTTTTTAACAGCGCGGGAAGTTCGCGGGTGCCGAACCAGGAATCTACTTCGGGAATTTCGCTTTGAAGGTCTCCCTTGTAGCGCTCGGAGAGGCATCCGGTTACATAGATTTTTTCTACGGCTCCCTCCTGTTTGGCTTCGGCAAAGCGAAGTATGGTATTGATGCTTTCTTCTTTCGCATTATCAATAAATCCGCAGGTATTGATGACCACTATATTGAAATCATCCGAAGGGGATTCATGAGTCACACTCATGCCGTTTGCCTGCAGCTGCCCCATGAGTACCTCGCTGTCGTAAATGTTTTTTGAGCAACCGAGGGTTACGATGTTGATTTTATTTTTCCGTAGTGATTTGGTTTTCAAAATAGGACCGGTTTGGTTCTGCTGATAATTACGCCTACTGATTTGATTTGAATAAACTTTCTACAAAGCTTTCGCGGTGGAACGCCTGAAGATCTTCGGGTTTTTCTCCCAGTCCGATGTATTTCACCGGAATTTTGAATCGGTCGGAAATGCCGATGACCACGCCTCCCTTGGCCGTTCCGTCGAGCTTGGTAACGGCCAGTGCATTCACCTCGGTGGCTGCCGTAAATTGTTTTGCCTGTTCGAAAGCGTTTTGACCTGTAGAACCATCCAGCACCAGCAAGATTTCGTGGGGAGCGTCAGGAATCACTTTTTTCATTACGTTTTTCACCTTGGTGAGTTCGTTCATGAGGTTGACCTTGTTGTGGAGGCGTCCCGCGGTATCGATCAATACCAGATCTGATTCTTTGGCAACCGCGGAATTCAGCGTGTCATAGGCTACGGATGCCGGGTCGGCGCCCATACCTTTTTCCACGATGGGAACTCCCGCCCGTTCGCTCCAAATTTTCAGCTGATCTACTGCAGCGGCGCGGAATGTATCGGCCGCTCCCAGCATGACTTTATAACCCTGCTTTGAATAGCGGTAGGCCAGTTTTCCGATGGTGGTTGTTTTGCCCACGCCGTTTACTCCCACCACCAGCACCACGTAGGGCTTTTTATTTTCCGGCAAGGTGAAATCGGTTTCCGGTGCGGTTTGATTTTCATTAAGCAGGGAGGCGATTTCTTCTTTCAGTATCTGGTTGAGTTCGGCGGTCCCCATGTATTTGTCACGCGCGACCCGTTCTTCTATGCGGCGTATAATTTTCAGGGTGGTTTCCACGCCCACGTCGGAGCCGATTAAAACATGCTCCAACTCGTCCAAAACGGAATCATCAATTTTTGATTTTCCCGCCACGGCACGCTTAAGCCTGTCAAAAATCCCTTCCCGGGTTTTTTCCAACCCTTTCTCGTAGGAATCTTTATGCTCTTTTTTGCCGAAAAAGTGAAACATAGGGTAAATAAAGTAAAAAAGCCCCGTTATGTGTTGACGGGGCTTAGGAAAACAAATTCAGGAAATTTATTTGGACTTGAAGAAGTCGTTGGCTAAATCCTTGTGGGTGATTTCCTCTTTGAATGAGTAAGTGCCCTTGTCATTTTTTACCATTTTAATGACGCGTGCAAAGTCTTTACCTTCTCCTTTTTTCAGCGTTGCTACTACTTTCTTAGCCATGGTTCCCTAGTTATTTAATTTCTTTATGAACGGTAACGCGACGTAGTACGGGGTTGAATTTTTTCAACTCCAGACGGTCGGTCGTGTTTTTCTTGTTTTTGGTCGTGATGTAGCGCGAGGTGCCGGGGATACCGCTTGTTTTATGTTCGGTACACTCCATGATTACCTGTACTCGGTTGCCTTTCTTTGCCATCTTTTATGAATTGGGGTGCAAATGTAGTAAAAAACATTTTTCCTACCAAGGGGATAACTCATTTTTTTCCTGGCAGTCCAAAATCGGCTTTTCCTTCCGGAAGCCCCAGCCGAAGTACGCGGTTAAATTGTTCTTCGGTAAACGGCATCACGCTCAGCCGCGATTGCCGTATCAAAGCCGTTTCCTTCAGGATCTCATCCTGTTTGATTTGCTCCAGTCCGATGGGGTTGCTCAGTGTGATGGCCGGTTTCAGGTCTACCACCACCCATTGCGGATCCTGTGTTGTAGGATCTTGGTAAAACTCCGTGATTACCTCGGCCACGCCCACGATTTCTTTCCCCTCGTTGCTGTGGTAAAACAGCACGTGGTCTCCTTTTTTCATGGCTTTCAGGTTGTTGCGCGCCTGAAAATTGCGTACTCCGTCCCAAAAGGTTTTTTTATCCTGCAGGAACTTTTCCCAGCTGTATTTGAACGGTTCCGATTTAACCAACCAATAATTCATCCCAAATTGTGTGTTTACAGGTAAAGAATTTTATAGACCAGATCACGAAGCACTTCTCCCGAATCCATGCCTCCGTTTTCAACCCCTTTGACCCGTAGATCGGCATCCGAAATTTCGAGTATGATTCTGCGTATAGAGGGAATTCCATAATTCTTGCTCCCTTGGGTGTAATCGTCTTTATTGCCGAAGTGTAATCCCAATAATTTTTGGATCTCCGAATCACTGACCCGTTGCGCCTGATGGTATTTGTACAACATCAGTTTGGTGAAATAGGCATACAGTTGGGGGCTCAGACTCAGAAAGTGGTGCGCCTTTTGATTTTCCTTGAAGTAATCGGTAATCTTCACCGCCCTGGAAATGTTTTTAGTGGCCAAGGCTTTGATTAATTCAAAAATATTGAAGTCCTTGTGGATACCCACATTTTTAAGGATGAGGTCCCGTGTGATGGGGGTATCTTTGGGTACCACCAGCGATAATTTTTCCAACTCGTTGGCAATTTTTGCCGGTTCGGGACCGGTAAATTCTGCCAAAAAGTCGGCTGCCGGCTCCTCTATTTGTATGTGTTGGGTTTTGCAGTAGGATTTAATCCACGCACCGATTTCGTACCCCTTTATCTTAGCCGATGAAAAGAGTACACTGCGCGGATTGGCATTTAAAATCTTTGGTGTTTTTTTCCGCTTGTCCAAGTTTTTATACTTGTGGCAGATAATCAGGATGGTCGTTTCGTTTGGTCGTTCGAAATAGTTGGTCATTTCATCCCAGTCGCCCACATGCTGGGCTTCCCGCACGATGACTACCCGATAGGAGGCCATGGCGGGGTAGGACCTGGCTTCAGAAATAATCTGGCTGATTTCGGTATCGGCCCCGTACAGGATGGTCTGGTTAAATTCTTTTTCGTCCGCGCTCAGAATTTTAGCTTCCAGCATCCGCTCAATCTCATCAATGAAAAAAGGTTCCTCGCCTTCCAAGAAGTAAACGTTGCGGAATTTTTCCGCCCGTATTTCCTGTATCAGTTGTTCAAACTTCATGCCTTGTGCAAAGATGCTATTAAAAGCGGTTTTTTCAAAATTTTTCAAGTTCGCCGTTTCCTATCCGCTTTCTTCTACCTTCGTTACATGAACCGAAAAACCTTTCTCCGTCTATCTGCCCTTGCCGCGGCAGGTCCTTTTATCAATCCCGTGTTGTTTTATGGATGTAAAAAAGAGGGGTTATTGCCCGATATTGATTATACGGGCCGTGTCCTGGTTATCGGGGCAGGAATTTCAGGGCTTTACGCGGCAAAGCTGGCCAAGTCAAAAGGGGCTCAGGTTTCCATTTTGGAGGCTTCTTCCCGCTTGGGAGGAAGAATCAGGCCTTTGACTGATTTTTCAGACTTTACGATTGAATTGGGCGCCGAAGAGATTCATGGGCAGAAAAGCCTATACTTTGAATGGGTCAACGACGCGGGGATATCTTTTGTCACAGCCGATTCGCGTGACTTTTTATTTAAAGGAAACACGCTCCATGATGTGGATGCATTGTCTGCTGATGCCAATTTCCAGGTGGTTGAATCAGCGGCATACGAAGTGGACGAGGGCGAATACAGCGGTCCCGATCAGACGGCTCTTTCTTACCTGCAGGCTCGCGGTGTCAACCCTGCATTTATGCCATACGGAAATGCCCTCTTGGCCAATGAATACGGAACATCTGCGGAGAGAATTTCTGTTTTGGGAGCCTCTTTGGGGAACAGCATGTGGAGCGCGGGCGATAAAAATTTCTTGCTTAAAAATGCCCATCATGCCGGGTTTATCGAGTCCAAATTTTCGGACGTGACTCCGCTGATTTCCTTTCAAACCCTGGTCACTGAGATTGATTATCAAAACGAGGAAATCGCCGTAAAGGACAGCTCAGGGAATATTCATCTTTGTGACAAGTTGATCATCACCGTTCCGTTGGGGGTTTTAAAAGCCGGTTTGATTCAATTTACCCCCGCCTTGGATACAGCCAAATCAGCTGCAATACAGAAAATAGGATTCGGTAACGGGATGAAGATCATCCTTCGCTTTACGCAGCGTTTTTGGCCTGGAGATACCGGCTCCATTTATGGTTCGGGGCCCGTTCCCGAATATTGGGCCACCGGACTGGGGCGCAGTGCCGAAGGAAAAGTACTCACGGCATTTGTCATGGGTGAAAAAGCAGAGGTTTTACACGCACAGGGAGCCTCCGCCATAAATACGGTTTTGGCTGATTTAGATGCCATGTTTGGCGGCCAGGCCACCCAATTTTACGATAACCATGTGATCATGGATTGGAATAATGAACCTTTTATTTTGGGAAGTTACTCCTTTCCCGCCATCGGCGAAGGCAATGCCAGGCAACAATTGGCGGCAGCGGTGGACAAAAAACTGTATTTCGCCGGTGAAGCTTGTCATACCGAAGGGCATTTTGCCACCATGCATGGCGCCGCAGAAACAGCGCTGAGTGCCGTCAGTTGCTTGCTTGAGGATTCGGTGGAGTAAAAAAAGGGGCGCTGCTTTTCCTTTTTTGCCCGAATATTCCTACAATTGTCGCTTAAAAGTCGGTAAAGATGGGTGCCAAACAAAAAACATTAGCGGGGTCATTTGAGGTTTCCGGACAGGGATTACATACCGGCCTGGATGTTAAAATGCGCTTTCTTCCGGCCGACGAGAATGTGGGTTTTGTGTTTCGGCGCACTGATTTGCCAGGATCTCCCGAAATAAGAGCCGTGGCTGATTTCGTGATTGAAACTAACCGGGGTACCACGATAGGAAAAGGCGATTTGCGAATCCACACCATAGAACATGCCCTCTCCGCACTCGTGGGGATGGACTTGGACAACTGTATCATGGAAATAGATGGTCCGGAAGTTCCTATACTAGACGGAAGTGCCGGTATCTTTACTGATCTGATAAAAAATGCCGGCATCAAGGAGCAGAACGCCTGGAAGGATTTCTTCGTCATCCGGGAACCCATCCGTTACGTAGATCCCGAAACCGGCTCGGAAATCATGGCACTGCCTTCGGATAAGTACGAACTTACCGTGATGATTGATTTCGGCAGCAAAGTACTGAGTTCCCAGTTTGCGAAGTTTGATTCGGACGGCGATTTTGCCGCCGAGATTTCCCGTTCGCGCACGTTTGTATTTCTGCATGAACTGGAACTGCTTTTGAAACATGGACTGATTAAAGGCGGTGACATGAGCAACGCCATGATCTTTGTGGAGCGGTTCATTGATGAGAAAATTCTGAATGAACTGAAAACCAAATACAATCTTCCCGATATCCGCATCAAAGAAGGGGAGATGCTCAACCGGGAAGGCCTCCGTTTCGAAAATGAGCCCGCCCGGCACAAATTGTTGGACGTGATCGGTGATTTGTCGCTGGTGGGTGCACCCATCAAAGGACACATCATTGCCACAAAACCGGGCCACAAGGTAAATACCGCTTTTGCTGCCTTGTTGCGTGAGCGTTATAAAAAAGAACGCGCCTCGCACCAGATGCCCGACATTGATTTGAACAAGCAACCGCTTTACGATATCTACCAAATTCTGGATATTCTTCCGCACCGTTATCCCTTTTTATTGGTGGATAAGGTGATCGAAATGAGCGAGGACCACGTGGTAGGCGTGAAAAACGTGACGTTCAATGAACCGTTTTTTACCGGTCATTTTCCCAATAATCCCGTTATGCCGGGGGTGATGCTGATTGAAGCCATGGCCCAGGTAGGCGGTATATTGGTGATGAATACGGTAGAGGATCCTAAGCTCTACACGCCTTACTTCATGAAAATTGACGGTGTGAAATTTAAACGCAAAGTTTCTCCCGGCGATACCGTCGTGTTTATCTGTCACCTGGTTTCGCCCATACGGCGGGGCATTTGCCACATGCAGGGGAAAGCCTACGTGGATGGTAAAGTGGTGATGGAGGGAGAAATGATGGCCCAAATTGTTAAAAACGAAAATGCCCCATGATTCAGCCGCTCTCTTTTATTGATCCCTCAGCCAAAATAGGAAAGAACGTAGTCATCGATCCGTTTTCCGTCATTCATAAAAACGTGGAAATCGGAGACGGTACCTGGATCGGTTCCAACGTAACCATTATGGAAGGCGCCCGAATAGGCCGTGATTGCAAAATTTTTCCCGGTGCCGTTATTTCCGCCATTCCGCAGGATCTTAAATTTCAGGGGGAAGATACTACCACCGAAATCGGCGATCGCACCACCATACGGGAGTTCGTGACCATCAACCGCGGCACGATGGATCGCTTTAAAACGGCCGTGGGCAGCGACTGTCTCATCATGGCCTATTGCCACATTGCCCATGACTGCATCGTGGGTAACGGGTGCATTCTGGCCAACGGGGTTACTTTGGCCGGACATATCAACATCGGTAATTATGCCAACATCGGCGGACTAACGGCCGTGCAGCAGTTCATTTCCATCGGTTCGTTTACCTATGTGGCCGGCGGTTCCCTCATCCGCAAGGATATTCCGCCTTTCATCAAAGCGGCCAAGGAGCCCATCACCTACATGGGGATCAACTCGGTTGGACTTCGCCGGCGCGGATACACCAACGAGCAGATCAATCATATTCAGGATATTTACCGCATCATCTACCTGCGGGGACACAATATTTCGCGTGCCATTGAAATCATCGAGGCGGAAATGCCCTCTTCGCCCGAGCGGGACGAGATTCTACTCTTTCTGCTGAAAAGCAAAAAAGGCGTGATGAAGCGCTCCGTACTGGAAAAGGATATTGAAGAATAATGGGTGCATCGCTCAGTTTTCGGGAGGTGCACAAGCGCTTTGAAAATACCCGGATTCTTACCGGTTTTTCGGCTGATTTTTTTTCGGGAAGGGCCTACCACATAGCGGGGCCCAACGGCTCCGGAAAATCCACCTTTCTTAAGCTGGCCTGCGGTTTTTTGAGTCCCGACAAAGGAAGAGTTTCGTTTTCTATGGATGGAAAAGAGGCCGACCCGGATACATGGGGGTCATCTACGGCTTTCTGTGCTCCCTACATTGATTTGCTCGAGGAGCTTACCGGGCGCGAACAGTTGATCTTTCACCGCAAGTTTACCGCCGTGTTGGATTCCGCGCATTGGGAAGAATCCTTGGAGGCATCGGGGCTGAATGCCGCATTGGATAAGCCCATCCGGTTATATTCATCCGGGATGAAGCAGCGTTTAAAGTTGATTTTGGCGTTCATGAGCCGGGCACCGTTGCTCCTGCTGGATGAGCCATGCTCCAACCTGGACGAGGCGGGGAGGATTTTTTATGGGGACCTGGCCAAGCGCTATGCGCCCGATCGTTTGGTGTTGGTGGCTTCCAACAACATGCCCGAGGAACATTTCTTTTGCGACGAGGTCGTATACCCCTCGGGCAGTGGCCTGCAGGCCTGAGCCGATAAGACAATAAAATAAGAGGTGTTTTTGTTTATTGCTAGTTTCTCCAAATACGGGCGATTTCCCCCAAAAATTACTCTTAAAGGATTCAAAAATACCAGCATCAGAACAAGGTTTCTTTTCTACCAATGTTCATGCGCACATTCAGTGCGGCGTAAATGGTGTTAAAGCTGAGTGCAGCCTCGGTGCTCGTCTGCCGGCGGTATAAGGCGTTGAAATCCAGCCAGAAGTTATGGCGCACCATATACGAGGCACAAAAATCCACCATGGCAATTTTGGTGGTGGCTCCGGTACCTATGAAGTTTCCATAATCCTGGGTGCGATCTACATAGGGCAGAGTGAGATTGCTTCCGTAGTTGAAGTTGCCCGTGGGATCAAGTCCCTGGTAGGCATAAAACCCTTTGGCGGTAAGATTTACCCGTTTGTGCGCCTGATAGCGTGCCACACCCACCACCTCCCAGAAATTGGCACCCAGCGGGTGGGCCATGGGCTGATTGTAATGTGTGTAAGCTCCCTCACTGATCCGGTCGCTGTACATGAAGGGCCGCACGTAATTGCCCTCAACCTGCAGGTCAAGATTCTTAACCGTGAAGGCATCCACGTATTTCATTCCCAGTTGCACGGCCTGTTGGTTGCCAAACCAACCGCTGCGTTTTCTCATTTCGGCGATGCTGAATTCACTCACAGCAAACTGTCCGTAAACCTGCACATGGCGAAGGAAGTTTACTTTGAAATCCATTCCCACCATGGCTGCATTTTTACTGCCTATGAAGCTTTCCACCGCCCGATACAGAATGATGGGGTTTAGGTAGTTCCATTCAAAACGGGCATCCGCTTTTTCCGCTCCGTTGGTGATGGCCTCAAACAGCCCTATGTTAACGTGCTTGCCTAAGTTCAGACTCAGGTGGTGCATGGAAAACCATTTTTTGTCAAAACCTTGGTAGGCATATTTTGAGGTGTTGTTGATGCCCTGTGCCATCAACCATTGGTAGTTGAAAATCCAAACTTTTACGTTGGTTTTCAAAAAGAGGTAGCTGGGTGCAAAATTGCCTAACAACAAAGAGCGATATCCGGGTCCCACGCGGTTCTGGTCGTGACCGAACTGAAACTGCAGCACATCCTTGATGGCTGTAAAGGAAAGGTAACCGCGGAAGTTCATATAATCATAGCCCTGTGTTTTGTAGTCTTTGTAAAAATTTTCCCCGGGAACCGCTCCGAATTTTTGTTCATAACGTTGCATGTAGGTGGGCAGCCTCGCCTGATTTTCTCCCAGGAAGGTGTAGAAACCCAGGCGGCGTCCGATCATTCCGCGCACCTCGAAACCGCGGGTGTTTTGGAACGTATAGCCGCCCGCGCCGCCGGTACTCGCACCTAATGAGCCGTAAAATACGGGGTTAAATTGTATTTCGAACAGGTTGTTTTTTGTCGTTTTGAAGGAGTACAGCGCATTCTTTTTGCGGTAAAAATGCTTGAAGAAGGTTTTGCGGATGGGTTTCACGCTGTTGCCGGCCAGCGGATCGGAGGACCATTCCCAATTGTCGTCTTTCAGGTAGTTCAGGTTGAAACGGTCGCGGCTGTTCAGCTTCATACGGGCCGTGTCTGCGCTTATATCTTCCAAAAATCCCGCCACATCCTGCCTGCGTATCTGGCCCGAAGAAAGGAAAAGCCTGGGCGAAAGTTTTCCGCTTTTGATTTCATAGCGTTCCACTTTGTGGTAGTATTCATCATCCAGCGGAATGTAAACTCCCTGTGCGGATGAATTGAGTGCAAATGCGATGAGGGTGAGGGTAATTAGGTACGTTTTTTTCATGGTTTCGTATTAATCGTTTCAAAAGTAAAGGATAATGCGATAAAAGCAAACCGGGTACTTGCGGCAGGTTTCCTTTTGCGATTAGGCTATCTTTGTAAAAAAGTTGTCGCATGGGAGTTTTGAGACTCAAAATGGCCACGGATCCAAGGTGGGTAAATATCGTAGAAAAAAATCCGGCGGAGATTCTCACCGATCATGCCTGGTGCGAACAGAAAGCGGCTTCATCGGCCATCAGCATCATCGTAGGATTTCCCGAATTTTCGGAAGTGGTGATCGAAATGGCGGCTCTGGTGCGCGAAGAGATGGAGCATTTCAGCCGTGTGCATGAATTTATAAGGCAACGCGGCTTTGTGTTGGGGCGCGAACGGAAAGATCCGTATGTGAATGACCTGTTGGCTTTTGTAAAAAAAGGAGTGGGCCGTAAAGAGCTTTTGGTGGAAAAACTGCTCGTGGGCGCGATGATTGAGGCGCGCAGCTGCGAACGTTTCCGCATCCTGTCAGAAAACATACGGGATGAGGAGCTGTCCTCGTTTTACCGGGAACTGATGGAGAGCGAGGCGGGCCATTACACGCTGTTTATCTCGCTGGCGAGATCGGTCATGCCGAGGGATTATGTGGATGATCGGTGGCGGCAGTTTTTAGACTATGAAGCCCGCATCATGGAAAACTACGGTAAAGGGGAAACGGTTCACGGCTGAGGTTAATCGGCCAACTGTCCCAACACATACTTCGGCTTAACCCTGCTGATTCTGTACTCCGCCGTGGCTTTGATTCTTTTTTGGGCCGCGTTCACAAAATTGCTTTCCCTCAGAAACAGGTTAAAGAAGTTGCTGTCTCCGGCATCAAACCGTTCCTGCTCGGCTTCGGCCAATCGTTTGGTGAAGGAGGCAAGCCGTTCGGCTTGTTCCGAGGCTTCTCCGTTTTGGATTATTTCGGCAAGGGCTCCTTTCAATTTGGCATCGAGTTCGGTAATCTTAAAATCCTGTTCCAAGCGCGCGATTTTCCATTTGGCCTCCGCCGCCCGGTAGGCTCCCCGCTCGGCCCTGAGCAAAAGGGGCATGCTGAAGTTGATTCCCGCCTTATAGTTTTCAAAGAAAACGGGGAAGGCATTATTGACCTGAGGGTTTCCGTAAAGAAAATTGTATTTCAGATTTAATTTCGGTTTGATGTATTCGGCTTTCAGTCTTTTTTCCAACCGCATCCATTCGGTTTTTAATTCAGCCACGCGGATTACGGGCGATTGAAGCAGCGCAAGATCTCCCGAAGGAAAAAGGGTTTCGTCCACTGTTCCGGGTATGGGAGGTTCCTCCATATTCATGGGAGTTCCGTCATCGTTCCATAAATCGGCAAAAAGTTGGTAGCCGTATTTTATTTTCAGGGCACGCGTTTCGGCCAAGCCCATTTCCCAGTTGGCCAACATGGCCCGGGCATCGGCTGTGTCAATGGCAGCCCGGTCTCCCGCCGAAACGGCATTTCTGATATTTTCAAGTCGTTCAATGGTCAGTTCCACCTGCTTCAGATAGAGGGCCTCCAAATCGTGATAGGCGCTCCAGTACAGGTATTTTACGTAGGCGTTGAACAACAACTCATTTAACGCCAGTCGGCGTTCCTCTTCTCCCGATTCCTGCATGGTCTGGGCCTGTCGGAGGGCGGTTCTTCTTTGGTCGGTGATCATGCCTTGGAGCAGCGGTACGTTTATCCCGGCATAGAAGAGTCCGTTTTGGGGGTTTCGTTGCTCAGGATTTAAAAAGAGGCCCGAGTTTAATTCATAGCCTGCCTGATAGCCGATACCACCGGGTAAAATAAATCCGGATAAACCCGCATCCAGGTGCTGAAAGTAGGTTTTGTCTTCAAACATTTTCCGGTTGAAATCGGCTTCCGCCTGCGGGTCAAATCCTCCTCTTGCGGCGAGGGTGTTGAATTCCCGGATCATCAGGTTTAAATCGGCCGTTTTGGCCAATGGATGACAACACCTGATCCGCTTGAGGTAAGCATCCAGCGTGAGCGTATCGGAAGCTTTCAGCGCAATTCCCGCCAAAAAAAGCGGCAGTACTAAACAGGACGCGAGGAGTTTTTTCATTTTTTATCTTTTTCCTGATCCTGCTTTTGTTCTGCGTTTCGGTAAAAATCAGGCGGGAATCCATTAATCTGCCGCCATATTTCAAACCATATACGTACATCCCCCAATAGGGAGAATCCGATGGCGCCGCCACCCGGACGAATGGCATCGGGCCATGGATGATCGGTGGGATCTTCTTTTACCAAAATGCGGTACATGCCGTCCGGATTGGAAAAATTATCAATGGCGAATACTTCGCCGCCATAGGTGCCGAATGAAAGTCCCGGCCATCCGCTGAATACGAAGGCGGGCCACCCGTCGAAAATAAACCGGACTTTATCTCCTTTGCGGATGAGTGGAAGGTCAATGGGCCTGATGTATATTTCCACGGCGGGCTCAAAATCTTTGGGCATAATATTCATAAGGGCCTCGTCTTCCTTTACCGTTTCTCCTATTCCCGCTTTCAATGCCTGGGTTACGTAACCATCCTGCGGGGCGGTGATGAAATAGTTGCCCGCCCGCACCGTATAATTGGCGAGTTGGTTTTGCAGTTTGGTCACATCATTTTCCGTATTGAATAAATCGCTCATGGCGGTGAATTTATCCGACTCTGCCTTGCTGATTTTATCGCGGAACTGAAATTCGATGCTTTCCAGCTCGGCGATAACGTTCAGGTATTCGTTTTTGGAGGCCAAAAATTTGTTTTCCGCGGCTATTTCATACGCTTTGGTTTCCTGCGCTTTCTGTCTGAAGTTTTCCAACTCAGTGAGCGACTTGATCCCTTTTTTATACAGTTCTTCATTTCGTTTCAACTGCTCCAAGGCAATTTCACGGTTTATTCTGGCAGCCGTCCATGCATTGCTGTCGGATTCCATTTTGAGCAGCATCTGTCGGGCGTAGTTTCTGTTTTGGGCAATCTTAATTTTTTTAGTCCGGTTCATGGCGTCAATCTGGCCATCCAGCGCCTGCACTTTATCCATATAGGATTTTACGGAGCCTTCTTTGGCTTTGATTTGGTCTTCGGTGCGTTCCAACAGCTTGGGATCGAAATAGGCGTCTTTTACTTCGGAAAATTGCACCAGCGTGTCGCCGGCGCGCACAAAATCGCCTTCCTGCACATACCACTTCACAATCTGACCGGGAATTACGGCATTTACGGTCTGGGGTCTTTGGCCGGGGTTGAGGGCCGTCACTTTCCCTTTTGCGCGTATTTGCTGGGTCCATGGTAGAAAGGCCACTATAATCAGCATAATCAGAATGGCAAAGAGCATTCTGGCCGGTCTTCTGCCTATCTGGGAATACGCAATTTTTCCCGGTGTTTTCAGGTGCTCGGTCTGCACCTTTCCTTCTATTGATTCTCTGGAAATATTCAGCATGGCGATGGATTAAAAGAGTATATCATTTGGCAGTTTGGGTATTACTTTTTCCGGTGTGTCGAAGGCGATGACGCGTCCTTTGTCGAGCCAGACCAGTTTGTCGCAGCGGAGGGCAAAATCTTTTCGATTGGTGGATGCGACCATGGTCAGCGGCTTTTGTGGATTGAAAATTACATTCAGAAGCTGCTGCCGTTCATCCGTAGGAAGCGGAGCCATCGTGTCTTCCAGGATAACCAGGCCGGGGTTTCCGCAGAACGTTCTGGCCAGAATGATGCGATGTTGAAGCCCTGAGGGAAGTCCTCTTCCCGTGGGATAGAGCTTCGTATCGAAATCAATCTCATGTTGTATCAAATAATCCCTGATTCCTGTGCTGATGAGCAGGCTATTCACATCTTCCTCCGTAATTCCGGGTCGGCCCAGCGAAATATTGTCGTAAATGTTGCCTTCGAAAATATCCAGCGCCTGTAGCCCGTCTCCGATGTAAAGGCGGTATTTTGCCAGTTCATTTTCGGGCATGGGAAGGCCGTTTACCAGCAGACTGCCTTGGCCTATTTTGTAAAACCCGGCGAGCGATTTCAACAGGGTGGTTCTGCCCGATCCGCTGTAGCCGACGAGTCCGATTTTTTCTCCGGACCTGATGTGCATCCCGATATCCTGAAGCAGGCTGCTTTTTCCGTCAAGAAAATCGAGAGCCACACCGCGAAGCTCAATTTCGAAAGGCCTTTTCAGATAATAGTCCGTTGGGTTGGTTTCATCTGTCTGTTCCAAAGGAAAGTCGGTTACCGTTCCCAATTTCTCCACCGATATGAGCACATCGTAAACGGTTTCGGCCGATAAAATAATTTTCTCCAAGGCGCCGATCATGAGGATGATGATGATTTCCGCAGCCACAAACTGGCCCAGATTGAGCTCTCCGTTCATTACCAGAAGACCGCCGGCAAAAAGGAGCGTACCCGCGGCCAAGGCTTTGAGAAAAATCATGATGCCATACTGGGTAATGATGACTTTAAAATGTTTGTTTCTGGCTTTCAGGTAGGAGAGCAGCTGGTTGTCGGTTCTCTTCAAAGGGAAATCGGTAACACCCGCCAATTTGAACGTATCGGCCGTACGTGCCACCTCTTCCAGCCAATGCACCAGCTTGTATTTGTATTTTGATTCCTCCAGCCCGGAATCCAAGCCGGGTTTTCCCGTGAGTCGGATGCCTATCCAAAGAATACCGAGAATCACGAAAGCATAAAGGGCAAAAATGGGATTGTATAAAATGAGTATAAGCAGTCCGAGGAAAATCTGCAGTACGGCTTTGGATGTGTCGAAGAGCAGCTTGAACACGCCTTTTTGCAGGGAAATGGTATCAAAAAAGCGGTTGACCAATTCGGGAAGCCACTCCTTTTTTGAGGCGTTGGGCTTAATCCGAGGCAGCCTGTATGTAAACTCAAAGGCCACTTTAGTGAAAATAGACTGTTGAAGGTTTTCACCTACCATCATTTGCAGGATGTGCAGATAGCCCGATCCGAAAATTCCCAAGACGATGAGAAATATCAAAATAACCCATGATACGGATACCTGGCCACCCATAATGAGGTTGATCACGGCCTGAATACCCAGCGGTAGGGAAAGGTCTACAATTCCTCCCGCGGCGGCAAACAGAAGCATGATGCCAATTTCTTTTCTAAAGCCGTTTAGCAGTTTTCCTAAGCGTTGCATCGGTGTCATGCGTTTTCCGTTTTAATGGTTTTTAAAATCATATCACAAAAAAAATGGCCAAACTCCTTTTTGTCTATCCAGGGATAGGTGAGCGATGGCAGGTGTTCGGCATAATACTGCTGAAAAAAAATGGCCTCCATTACAGTGGAAATGAGGGGTTTTGTCCAAGGGTAATCCGGAGAAATTTCGGAGGTAACGTTTACCAGATTTTGAACTACTCTTTTGTAGACCTGAAAAACACCGCTTTTGTTTTCCTCGTCAACCGATTTGGTCAGGTACACTTTGGGAAATTCACGAGTGACCAAATCATTCAGTATCTGCGGATCGATGAGTGAGGCCGAGGTTTGACCTGAGGCGTCCGTTAAGACCTTGATGGCGGCCCTGAGCCGATTTTCGGGTTCAGGAATATTGGCCGTGGCGAAAGCTATCCGGTGTTCCTTTTCGTACCAAAAATAGACGAAGTAAAAAAGCAGCAGTTTGTGTTTGTTTTCGAAATAGCGGTAAACAGACGCCTCCGTACTCCCGATACCGGCGGCCAATTTTTTAAAGGTAAAATCTTCATACCCGTATTCCCTCATCAGGCGGGCTCCTTCAGTTAGGATTTTACGTCCCAGATCCGAAAGCGTGGGGTCCTTTAAAAAAACCGGTTCTTCCAGTTTGAATGCGATGGTGGCAACTGACTGGTTCATTACCGAATTGATTTAGGAGTTAAAGTTAAACATTTATTATCAATAGTAAAACTATCAAAAAACAAACGATTATCAACAACAATTGTTCCGGAAATTTTGGAACACCACGTTTTAAGAAATTCTTAACCGTTTTTATTTTCGGTTGTAGAGGTCGCGAACCACAACGCTCGCACACATGCAGCCGAATACCGCCGGCATGTAACTGATTGTTCCGATCACTGACCGCTTGGGTCCGCCTTGTTCCATCACAACCAGATTTCCCTTTTGGTCCTTTTCGGGTGAGAAAACCACCTTAATGCCTTTGTAAATATGCATCCGATGAAGTCTTTTCCGCACATAGTAGGCAAGTTTGTCATTATAGGTTTTGGAGATATCGCAAACCTGCACCTGGGTTGGGTCTACTTTGCCGCCGGCCCCCATGCTGCTCACGAGCGGAATGCGTCGGTCTAAACATTCTTTGATGTACCATACCTTGGCGGATAAGGTATCGATGGCGTCCACCGCGTAATCAAACCTGTCGGAATCCAAAAGTTCGGCCATCTGCCGGCTGTTTCTGAATTCGGAAATGATCTTGAGTTCTATCTCAGGATTGATGTCGCGCAGTTTTTCGGCCATCACTTCCGTTTTCAAACGCCCATCGGTACTTACGTAGGCGGGAGCCTGCCGGTTTCGGTTGGTTTCCTCCACCACATCGCCATCAACCAGCGTCAATTTTCTTACGCCCGCACGGGCAATCATTTCTGCGCATATGCCTCCGACACCGCCCAGTCCCGTCACCAACACATGGGCGTCAATCAGTTTCTCCAGTTTTTCGTCCCCAAGTAAAAGCCTGGTTCTTCCCATCCAGGATTGTAT
>CAYYRB010000035.1:0-2179 GCA_964473995.1 uncultured Candidatus Competibacteraceae bacterium
AAGGCCATGGCCACATTGTTCCGCTTGGCCATGGAAATCTGGGCCGGCGTGGCGCGGTTTTCATTTTTGAGCACACCGAGCCTCCACACCAGCAACTGGGCTTTGGTAATTTCGGTAATCATCTCGGCCAATTTCTTCTGCTGCAACTGGAAAGAGGCAATCGGTTTGCCGAACTGTTCGCGTTCCATGGCATACCGCAATGCGGTATCATAACAATCCAAGGCGGCACCAATTGCACCCCAGGATATACCGTAGCGCGCGCTGTTCAGGCAACTGAGCGGCCCTTTCAACCCTTTTACGTTGGGCAGTATATTTTCTTTGGGAACCTTTACGTTGTCGAACAACAACTCGCCGGTGGCGGATGCCCGCAGCGACCATTTATTGTGCGTTTCGGGAGTGGAAAAACCTTCCATGCCACGCTCCACGATGAGCCCCTGAATTTCACCGGCTTCGTTTTTGGCCCATACCACCGCAACGTCGCAGAAGGGCGCATTGGAAATCCACATTTTCGCGCCGTTCAAAATCACGTGGTCGCCCGCATCCTTAAACCAGGTGGTCATACCGCCCGGATCAGAACCCTGATTGGGCTCGGTAAGTCCGAAACTTCCCATCATCTCACCTTTGGCGAGTTTGGGAAGGTATTTCCGGCGCTGCTCCTCGCTGCCGAATGTGTAAATGGGATACATGACGAGAGAAGACTGTACGGATGCCGTAGAGCGGATGCCGCTGTCGCAGCGCTCCAATTCCTGCATGATGATTCCGTAAGCGATCTGGTCCAAGCCGCTACCGCCATATTCAGCGGGAATGTAGGGACCGAAAGCGCCTACCTCGGCCAGGCCTTTGATTACCTGCCTGGGAAATTCGGAACGCTGGGCGTAATCTTCGATAATGGGCGAAACCTCTTTTTTAATCCAAGAGCGAACGGTTTCACGGATAAGACGGTGCTCATCGGTCAACAATTCCTCGGTGAGGTAATAATCGTGAAATTCAAATTTATCGGCAGCCATAATGAAATTGATTTCGTTCTATTGATAACAAGAAAAAGGGACGGGATGTTTAAAGAATGAGCATGGCATCGCCGTAGGCAAACAGGCGGTATTTCTCTTCAATGGCCGTTTTGTAGGCCTTTTCGCATAAATCTACCCCGGCAAAAGCCGCCACCAACATATACAAGGTAGATTCCGGCTGATGAAAATTCACCACCATGCAATTGGCTATGCTGAAATCATACGGAGGAAAAATAAACTTGTTTGTCCAACCTTTAAACGGCTTCACATGCCTGTCGGTAGATACGCTGGTTTCCAATGTTCGCATTACGGAAGTACCTACGGCACATACCTTTTTGCGGGCATCAATGGCTTTATTGATGAGATTGGCAGCGTCCGGGAGAATTTCACATTCTTCGCTGTCTGTTTTGTGTTTGGTCAGATCTTCCACCTCCACGGGGCGGAAACCGCCCAACCCGAGATGCAGGGTAACCTCAGGAAATTCAACGCCTTTAATTTCCAATCTTTTCAATAATTCACGGCTGAAATGAAGGCCGGCGGACGGAGCGGTAACGGCTCCCTCCAGTTTGGCAAAATAATTCTGATAGCGCTCGAAATCCTCCTTATCCGGTTCGCGGGTGATGTAATCGGGCAAATGGGGAACGCCCATTCCGAAAAGTTCTTTTTTAAACTCATCGTGTGTACCGTCGAAGAGAAAACGCAGCGTACGGCCTCTTGACGTGGTATTATCAATTACCTCGGCCACCAGCATGTCGTTTTCTCCGAAATACAGCTTATTGCCTATACGTATTTTGCGGGCGGGATCCACCAATACATCCCACAGTTTGCTGTCAGGATCTAATTCGCGAAGCAGAACCACCTGGATTTTGGCTCCCGTCTTTTCTTTATTTCCATACAACCGGGCAGGAAAAACTTTGGTGTTATTGAGAATGATGGAATCGCCTTCATCAAAATACTCCAGGATATCCTTGAACATTTTATGCTCAATAATTCCGGTTTTCCGATGAACAACCATCAACCTGGATTCATCACGGTATTTGGCAGGCCGCTGGGCGACTAAATTTTCAGGGTATTTAAACTTAAAATGGGAAAGTTTCATAACGGATTTAATTTATATTTTTTCAAGAATGGGAGCGCGAAGCTACACACAAAATGAGGGGTTTACCCTCCAA